>NZ_JPWT01000014.1:0-127269 GCF_000773065.1 Burkholderia sp. ABCPW 111
CCATTGCCGACGTTCCATTGCCGACGTTCCATTGCCGACGTTCCATTGCCGACGTTCCATTGCCGACGTTCCATTGCCGACGTTCCATTGCCGACGTTCGATTACCGCCACGCGCCTCGACCGGATCGGGAGCCGCTTCCATCACGGCAATCAGGCACGTTCAGAACGCGTCGTCCGCCGTCGCCGCGGCGCGCGCGCCGCGCGCGACGAAGCGGCCGGCGCGCTCGCCCGTCGGCGCGCCGCCGCAATACGACAGCACGCCGTTCACCCACACCGCCTCGATCCCGTGCGCCGGCTGCTGCGGCTGCTCGAACGTCGCCGCGTCGCGCACGCGATCCGCGTCGAACAGCACGAGGTCCGCGTGATGGCCGACCCGCACTTCGCCGCGCTGCGCGAGCCCGAAGCGCCGCGCCGACAGCGACGTCATCTTGCGCACCGCCTCCTCGAGCGGGATCAGCCGTTCGTCGCGCGCGTAGTGGCCGAGCACGCGCGGAAACGCGCCCCAGAGGCGCGGATGCGGCAGCGGATCGTTCGGCAGGCCGTCGGAGCCGACCATCGTCGCCGGATGCGACAGAATCCGGCGCACGTCGTCCTCCGACATGTTGTGATACACGGCGCCCGCGGGCTGCAATCGGCGCGCCGCGTCCTGCTCGGGCACGCCCCATTCGCGTGCGATCGCCTTCAGCAGCTTGCCCGCCATCTCCGGATGCGGCCGCGACCACGTGATCGTGATGTCGATGTCGCCCGTCGCCTGCTTGATGTCGAGCGTCGACGAGCTGCGGCTGTACGGATAGCAGTCGCAGCCGACGGGCTGGATGCGCCGCGCGCCCTCGAGCGACGCGAGCACTTCGCCGCTGCGCCCCCAGTTCGACGGCCCCGCGCACTTCAGATGCGAGATCACGACGGGCACGCGCGCATGCCGGCCGACGCGGTACGCCTCGTCCATCGCGTCGAGGATCGCGTCGAATTCGGTGCGCATGTGCGTCGTGTAGACGGCGCCCGCGTTCGCGAGCGGCTCGGCGAGCGCCATCACCTCTTCGGTCGGCGCGGCGAACGCGGAGCCGTACGCGAGCCCCGAGCTCAGGCCGAGCGCGCCGTGCGCGAGCGCCTCCTCGAGCTGCGCGCGCATCGCGGCGATTTCGGATTCGGTTGCCGCGCGGTCGAGCCGGTCCATCTGGTTGTTGCGCAGCGCGGTGTGGCCGACGAGCGCCGCGACGTTCACGGCCGGCCGCGCCGCGCCCACCGCGTCGACGTACGCGGCGAAGGTCGGATAGCGAAACGCCTCGCGCGCGCCGAGCAGGTTCATCGGATCGGGCGGATCGCCGCTCAGCGCGACGGGCGACGCGCTGATCCCGCAATTGCCGACGATCACCGTCGTCACGCCCTGCGAAATCTTCGGCAGCATCTGCGGCGCGTCGATCACGTGCGTATCGTCGTGCGTGTGCACGTCGACGAAGCCGGGCGCGAGCGCGCGGCCGTTCGCCTCGACCACCTGCTCGGCGAGCCAGTTCGACAGGTTGCCGATCGCGGCGATCCGGTCGCCGCGAATCGCGACGTCGCGCTCGACGGGAGGCGCGCCCGTGCCGTCGTACAACTGCGCGCCGACGATCAGCGTATCGGCCGCTTCGGGATGCGAGTGCATGTCAGTCTCCTAACGGTTGGCGGTCGCCGCCGCCGCGGTGCAGGTCGAGCGCGTGCTTCATCCGGCGCAACAGCTCGCGGCAGTCGTCGCCGAGCCGCAGCGCGACTTCGGTGACGAGCACGTCGAGCGCCATCAGCATCGCATAGCGCGATGTCGACGGCTTGAAGATGAAATCGGTTTCGAACGCGACGACGGGAATCAGGTGATCGGCGAGCTGCGCGAGCGGCGACGCGGGCGCGGTGATCGCGACGAGCGTCGCGCCGTAGCGCTTCGCGAGCGCGCAGCTCTCGATCTGCTCGGGAACGCGCCCCGACACCGACAGCGCGACGACGACGCAGCCGGGCGCCGCCGTGCTCGCGACCATCCGCTGCAACAGCGCGTCCTGGTAGCTCGCGACCGGCCGGCCGAAGCGCACGAGGCGAAAGCGCAGCTCGTCGGCGAGCGCGGTCGAGCCGCCGCCCTGGCCGTACACGTAGATCATGTTCGCGGCGGCGAGGGCCGTGGCCGGCCCGTCGAACGGCGTCTGGCGCAGCAGCCGGTGGTTGTGCTCGAGCGCGATCTGCACGTCCTCGTACACGCGCGCGACGGGCGTTGCGTCGCGCTCCGAGTCGGCCTCGGCCGGGGTCAGAAAGCGCTGGCCGACCGCCGCCGCCTGCGCGAGCCGCAGCTTCAGCTCGCGCACGTCGCGGCAGCCGACCGCCTTCGCGAAACGCGTGACGGTCGCGACACTCACGTCCGCCTGCGCGGCGAGCGCGCCGATGCTCGCGTGCGCGGCCTGGGCCAAATCGCCGAGGATCAGCGCCGCGACCTTGCGCTCGGCGTCGCGCAGCTCGGGCGCGCACTCGGTGATCCGGGCGACGATGTCGAAGGCGGGCTGCTCGATGGACGAGATCATGGGGACGCGGCGTACTTGCAGGGGCAGCCGGTGCGAACCGGCTTGTTAATAAATAACATCACCGCAGCGATGCTACTTTCTGTACTATCGCGAAGTCAACTTCGCATCGATATATATGGACGATGGAGCGAGATGAGATGAAAGTTACAAACTATCAGGAAGCGACGATCGATCCGTTCGGCAAGGGCCTCGGCAACGTGCCGAGCGCGAGCGTGCCGCTCGCCGACGCGGGCCGCCTCGAATGGAATCTGCTCGCCGAGGACGTGAGCCTGCCCGCCGCCGTGCTGTATGCGCAGCGGATCGAGCACAACCTGAAGTGGATGCAGGCGTTCGTCGCCGAATACGGCGTGAAGCTCGCGCCGCACGGCAAGACGACGATGGCGCCGCAGTTGTTCCGCCGCCAGCTCGGAACGGGCGCATGGGGCATCACGCTCGCGACCGCGCATCAGGTGCGCGCCGCGTACCACGGCGGCGTGCGGCGCGTGCTGCTCGCGAACCAGCTCGTCGGCAAGCACAACATGGCGATGATCGCCGAGCTGCTGACCGACCCCGATTTCGAATTCTTCTGCCTCGTCGACTCGGTCGACGGCGTCGAGCAACTCGGCCGCTTCTTCGGCGCGGCGGGCAAGCCGCTCAACGTGCTGCTCGAGCTCGGCGTGCCGGGCGGGCGCACCGGCGTGCGCGACGACGCGCAACGCGACGCGGTGCTCGCCGCGATCGCGCGCCACGCGGGCGTGCTGAAGCTCGCGGGCATCGAGCTGTACGAAGGCGTGTTGAAGGAGGAAGGCGAGATCCGCGCGTTCCTCAGGCGCGCGGTCGGGCTCGTGCACGAGCTCGCGTCGGCGGGCCGCTTCGCGCGCGCGCCGGCGCTGCTGTCGGGCGCGGGCTCCGCATGGTACGACGTGGTCGCCGAGGAGTTCGCGCAGGCGTCCGACGCCGGCGTGATCGACGTCGTGCTGCGCCCCGGCTGCTATCTGACGCACGACGTCGGCATCTACAAGAAGGCGCAGACCGACATCTTCGCGCGCAACCCGATCGCGCGGAAGATGAGCGAAGGCCTGCTGCCGGCGCTGCAACTGTGGGCGTACGTGCAATCGATTCCGGAGCCGGAGCGCGCGATCGTCGCGCTCGGCAAGCGCGACTCGGCGTTCGACGCGGGCCTGCCGGAGCCGGCGCGCCACTTCCGCCCGAGCGCGGGCGGGCTGCCGCGCGAGATCGCGCCGGGCGAAGGCTGGGAGGTGACCGGGCTGATGGATCAGCACGCGTACTTGAAGATTCCGGCAGGCGCGGACCTGAAGGTCGGCGACATGGTGGCGTTCGACATCTCGCACCCGTGCCTCACGTTCGACAAATGGCGGCAGTTGCTCGTCGTCGATCCGCAGTACCGCGTGACCGAAGTGATCGAGACGTACTTCTGACGTCGACTCGCGTTTCGCGCAAGCGGCCGGCGGCGCGAGCGGCGGCCGCTCGCGAGGGGCGACCGAGTGCGGCAACGCACGGCGCGGCATGACGACGCGCGACGCCGCGTGTGCCGCGTCGCACCCGAGCGGCGGCCGCCGCTCTTCGTCGCTTCGTCGCTACTTCGCTACTTCGTCATCGATTCGCGCCGTCACGTGACCGAGGCGATCCACGCGCACTTGCGGCGTCGACGCACGTTTGGCGGGCCGCAGTAGCGATCTGGCGCACGGGCAGCCGGCGTTCGCGCGAAGCAGTCGCGCACGAGCGCGCGCTAGCGCCACGCGCGTCGTGCATGCCGCGCGTGCCGTGCATGCCGAGTCGCCGCTCGATTCGCCGTTCCCGCGCCCGTTCGTTTCGCGATCGGCGGCGCACGCTCGCGCAACGCCCGCACGCCGCACGCTTCGCCCATCCGCGCCGCGCTCCGCGCATCATTTCATTCCGTCCGGCGCCACATTCTCCGCGCCGCCGAGAGGGCAGCCGCCTCGCCAAGCATCCTGACGCCGACGGCCCCATCATCCGTGCGCGCCGCGCCGGTGCGGCGGCCGCGCACCCGATCGCCCCTTGCGTCACGCGCGCTTCACGCGCGCGTCATCTGCATCGCGGCGGGCCGGAGTACACTGCCCGTTCGTCCTGGATCATCCGACGTCGTTCAACAGGAGAAGGCCATGGCAGCAAAGAAGATTCTGTTTCTGACGGGCGATTTCGCCGAAGACTACGAGACGATGGTGCCGTTCCAGGCGCTGCTCGCGATCGGCCATCACGTCGACGCCGTCTGTCCCGGCAAGCGCGCGGGCGACAAGGTGAAGACGGCGATTCACGATTTCGAAGGCGATCAGACGTACACGGAAAAGCCCGGCCACCAGTTCACGCTCAACGCGACGTTCGACGACGTCGACGCGACGGGCTACGACGCGCTCGCGATCGCCGGCGGCCGCGCGCCGGAGTATCTGCGTCTCGACCCGAAAGTGATCGCGCTCGTGCGCGCGTTCGCCGAAGCGAAGAAGCCGATTGCGGCGATTTGTCACGCGGCGCAATTGCTCGCGGCGGCCGACGTGATCCGCGGCAAGCGGATTTCGGCCTACCCGGCGTGCGCGCCGGAAGTGCGGCTCGCGGGCGGCGAATATGCGGATATCCCGGTCGACGCCGCCGTCACCGACGCGCCGTTCGTCACCGCGCCCGCGTGGCCCGCGCATCCCGCGTGGCTGTCGCAATTCCTCGCGCTGCTCGGCACGCGCATCGAACTCTGAGCCGGCGCGCGCGGCGGCGCGCACCGCATGCACGCCGCGCGCTCAGCGCGTCGCGGCCTTCGCCTGCGGCGCGCCGCCCACTTCGGCGACGCGCGCCTCCAGCATCGCCAATGCGCCGGACAGCGCACTGAGCGCATCGTCCGGCAGCGACGCCATCGTGTCGTGCAGGAACGCATTGCGGCGCGGCAGGCACGCCTCGAACGCCGCGCGCCCGGCGCTCGTCAGCTTCACGTTCGTCACGCGGTTGTCGCGCGGATCGGCTTCGCGGTCGATCCAGCCGAGCGTCTCGAGCGTCTTCAACTGGCGCGTGAGCGCGCCCGGATCGACGCGCAACAGCTCGACGAGCCGCTTCTGCGACGACGCCCCGCCTTGCTGCTCGAGCGCGACCATGATGCGCCAGCGCG
Source organism: Burkholderia sp. ABCPW 111 (assembly GCF_000773065.1). Lineage (NCBI taxonomy): Bacteria > Pseudomonadati > Pseudomonadota > Betaproteobacteria > Burkholderiales > Burkholderiaceae > Burkholderia > Burkholderia sp. ABCPW 111. The sequence goes on from NZ_JPWT01000014.1 coordinate 5,647, forward strand.
GCAGCGGCTGCCCGACGTGCGTCTCGAACGCGGCCATGAACGCGCGGTACGTGCGTCCGAACTGCTGCAAGATCGCGATGCGGTCCTGTTCTTCCATGCGCTGACTTCGGCTCCGATAAGCAAACTGATAGGGATGGCGCGAGCAAGCGCCCGCTCACTCGGCGACGACGGTCGGCTCGAGCTTGCGGCGCAGCTCGACGGGCGGCACGCGGCGGCTTTGCCACACCGCGACGAGCGCGACGAGCGCGCCGAGCGCGATGCCGATATGAATCGCGCCGACGAGCGACTCGCGCGCCGCTTCGAGCAAACGCGCGCCATGATGCCCGGCGCGCGCGAGTTCGTCCACCAGGCGCGCCTGCGCGGCGCGGTCGATCAGCACCTGCGGATCGGCGAGGCTCGCCTGCCACCGCAGCGCGCCGTCGGCGGCGAGCGCGTCGCGCACGCCGCTCGCGTAGAGCTGGTTGACGAGCGTGCCCGTGAGCGCCGTGCCGACCATCCCGCCCACCATCCGCAGCGATTGCAGCAGCGCGGTCGCGATCCCGAGATGCTCGCGGCCCGCCGTCTGCTGCGCGAACACGGTCAGGTTCGGCAGCACGAAGCCGAGGCCCACGCCGCCCGCGACCATCAGCGCCATCAGCGCCCAGCCGGGCGTCGCGTGCGTCGACGCGACGACGCCCCCGCACGCGATCGCGAACAGCAGGAAACCGACGTACAGCATCGCATTCGGGTGGCGGATGCGCGTGATCACGCGGCCGTTCATGATGCTGCCGATCGTGATGAACACGACGAGCGGCGTGATGACGACGCCCGCCTGCTGCGGCGACATCCCGAAACCGCCCTGGAACAGCAGCGGCGCGTAGAAAAGGAGCGAGAACATCGCGAAGCCGGCGAGGATCGCGAGAATGAAGAGCGCCGACAGCGCACGGTTCGAGAACATGTCGAACGGCAGAATCGGCTGCGCGCAGCGCTTCTCCCAGCGCCACAGCGCGACGCCGCCCGCAAGCGCGGCGACGAGCAGCAGCGTCGGCCAGCCGCCGATCCCGTACTTCGGCAGCCATTCGACGAAAAGCTGCATCGCGCCGAGCGTCGCCGCGATGAGGAGCGCGCCCGGCCAGTCGAGCCGCATCTTGGCGCTGTGCTCGACGTGCCGCATGTGCGGCAGATAGCGCCACACGAAGAAGAGCGACAGCAGGCCCACCGGCAGATTCACGTAGAACACCGAGCGCCAGCCGTAGTTCTGCGTGAGCACGCCGCCGAGCGACGGCCCGATCGCGTTCGCGATGCCGAACGCCGAGCTCATCAGCACCTGCCAGCGCAGCCGCACGACCGAATCGGGAAAGAGGTCCGGAATACACGCGAACGCGGTGCCGACGAGCATCCCGCCGCCGATTCCCTGCAACCCGCGCGCGAGCACGAGCGACAGCATGTCCTGCGCCATCCCGCACAGCACCGACGCCCCCGTGAACACGACGAGCGACGCGATCACGAACGGCTTGCGCCCGTAATAGTCGCCGAGCCGCCCGAAGATCGGCACCGTGATCACCGACGCGAGCAGGTACGACGTCGCGACCCACGCGTACAGGTCGAAGCCGCGCAGCTCGGCGACGATCGTCGGCAGCGCGGTGCCGACCACCGTCTGGTCGAGCGCGACGAGCATCGTCACGAAGGAAATGCCGAGCATCGCGAGCAGCGATTCTCGAAACGGAAGGACTTGCCCGCTCGAATGGTGGGCGGCGGTATGGACAGCCATTTTTTGTTCGCGCAACTTTTGATGCGTCAACGAATTGAAAATTTTATCATGCATCGGGTAATCTAGCCGGCGCCCCCCATGCGATGCGCGCCGCGAAGGAGTCAGATGGAACCGCTCACAATCGTTACCGGGCCGACGCTGTCGGCCGAGGATCTCGACACGCTGCGCCGGGCGAAGCAGGCGCTCGAAAGCCCGTCGCTGACGATCAAGCTGACGAGCGTCGTCGGCGCGCCCGTCGAGAAGATGATCGGCAAGCTGCCCGGCTTCGCGACCGACAAGATCAACGACGCGACGCAGCTCGCGCTGCGCAAGTGCCTGCACATCGCGCTGCGCACGCTCGGCAAGTCGGACGGCGTCGCGAGCGAGGGCGAGACGCCGAGCAAGCCGAGCAACCTGCTGCACAAGCTCGCCGTCGCGACGACGGGCGCGGCGGGCGGCGCGTTCGGCCTGTTCGCGCTGCCTGTCGAGCTGCCCGTCACGACGACGCTGATGTTCCGCTCGATCTGCGACATCGCGCGCAGCGAGGGCGAGGATCTGTCGGCCGCCGAGGCGCAGCTGCAATGCCTCGCGGTGCTCGGGATGGGCGGCGGCTTCGGCCCGCTGCCGGGCGCGGACAAAACCGGCGGCAATGCGCGGCGGGACAGGCGCGAGAAGGAAGAGGAGGACGCCGACATCGGCTATTTCGTGCTGCGCGGCGCACTCGCGCAGGCGGTGTCGAAAGCCTCGTCGGAGATGGCGTCGAAGGGTTTCGCGACGCACGGCTCGACCGCCCTGCTGCGCCTCGTGCAGTCGATCGCGTCGCGCTTTTCGGTGCAGGTGACCGAGCAGATCGCCGCGAAGTCGATTCCGGCGATCGGCGCCGTGCTCGGCGCAACCGTCAATACGCTCTTCATCGACCACTTCCAGCAGGCCGCGCACGGCCACTTCGCGGTGCGCCGGCTCGAGCGCAAGTACGGGCAGGCGGCCGTGAAGGCCGCGTATCAGGCGATCGACGCGTCGGCCGTACGCTGAGTCGCGCGCTCGACGGCGACGCGCCGCACGAACGCGGCCGCGCGCTCGAGCGCCCGCGACGATTCGGGCACGAACGGCACGTAGATCTGCCACACGTGCGGCATCTCCGGCCACACCTCGAGCTCGACGTGCACGCCCGCCGCGCGCGCCTTGTGCGCGACGCGCCGCGAATCGTCGAGCAGCACCTCGGTGCTGCCCGCCTGGATGAAGAGCGGCGGCAATCCCGTGTAATCCGCGTATAGCGGCGATGCGTACGGATGCGTGCCCGGCGTGTCGCCGAGATAGAGGCGCGCCGCGCGGCCGAGCGCCGCGCCCGCGAACATCGGATCGAGGCCGTCGTGCGAGCGCAGCGTGTCGCCCGTCGCGGCGAGATCGGTCCACGGCGAGAACAGCACGGCGCCCGCGGGCAGCGGATCGCCCGCGTCGCGCAGCGCGACGAGCGTCGCGAGCGCAAGGCCGCCGCCCGCCGAATCGCCGCCGAACACGATCGATTCGGGCGGCGTGCCCGCCGCGACGAGATGCCGGTACGCCGCGAGCGCGTCGTCGAGCGCGGCCGGAAACGGATGCTCGGGCGCGAGCCGGTAGTCGAGCGAGAACGAGCGCACGCCCGCGTGCTTCGTCAGCGCGAACACGAGCGGCCGATGCGTCTGCGGGCAGCAGAAGTAATAGCCGCCGCCGTGGAAATACAGCAGCATCCGGCTGTGCCGCGCGTGGCCGCGCAGCGCGTCCGCGCGCTCGAGCCATTCTCCGCGCAACGGCGCGTCGCCGTCGGCGTAGCGCTCGCGCAGCCGCCAGCCCGCGGGCGGGCGGCGCGGCACGCGCATGCGCAGCTTCGTCAGACGCCGCGCGCGCGCCGGATCGATCACGGGCCGCAGCGTCTCGGGCCGAAATTGCCGGCGCAGCAGCCAGCACGCGACTTTGCTCTGCCAACTCATCGAACGCACTCCGAACCAGAAGAACGTGACGATACTACGTGCGATTCGGCGCGCGTCCGTCGATTGGCCCCTCTAAATCCGCCTGCGCGGCTCAGTTCGCCGGCCGGATCTGGCCGCGAATCTCGCCGCCCGGATGGGCTTTCGTATGCACGTTGAAATACCACTTGCCCGCCATCAGGTCGCCGACCTGCTCGTCGGTCAGCGCCTTCTCGCCCGCGATCGGGCTCGCGAGCGCGTCCTTCGGGATCGGCACCTGCACGCCCGCGTTCTGGCCGACGGGCGCGGGGCCGTGAAAATGCGCGGCCGTCGCCGGGCCCGTCAGGTCGCGGTACGCGACGTTCCAGCGCAGCGTGTGGGTGGCCGTGTCGTAGGTCGCGTCGAGCGCGCCCGAGCCCTTGCTCGTCGTCGGCGGCACCTCGCTCGACGGCTGCAGGTTCGCGGCGAGCTTCACCGTCTCCGCACGCGCGATGCCCGCCGCGAACGCGCACGCGAGCACGCCGATTCCAATCTTGCGCAATGTCAACATGGCTCCTCCTTACGATCGTCGAGCACATTGCGCGGGCGCGCACGCCGCCCGCTTGAATTCCGATGGTAGACGATCTTGCACGCGCGGCGCTCGGCGCGATGCGATCGCCCCGCCGCGTCCGCCCGCGCGCGACATCGCGTCCGGCGGCCGATGCACGGATGCCGGCAGGCGGAAAGCTGCCGCCGAGAACACAGATTTGCACGAAACGGGCTGAATCCGCACGCGAGGTTTCGCTACACTCGTTGCACACAGTTGCTTGTTTCCTTCCGTCCGAAGGAAAATCTGCGAGTTTGGACGCGGCCTTCGGGCCGCTTTTTTTGCCCGGCTCGTCCGCCCGCGCACGATTGCGCGGCGACGTCGCTCGCACGGCGATGCGAGCTCGTACGAAGCGCCGCCGCCGGACTTTCACCGCACGCGCAATACGCCGCATCGTCGCATCGCGCGCGAACGGCTCCCGCTCGTCTCTTCCGCCATTTGCGAAATCAGCGTCGCGCGCCGGCGCGTCACGTCACGTTCCTGCCATTTACGCGACAATCGGTTCGACCCGAATCAAACCATGTGAAAGGTTGCGCCAGTTCTCCGCCTGTCGTCGTCGCCTCTTCGCACCGCCCTGTCCCGCCGGTTTCCGCTGCGAAGCGCAGTCCGCGCATCCGCGCTCGCCGCGACATCCGCGCACGCGCAGGAATTCGCGCTGTTCGGCGGTCTGCTCTCGGGCGGAGGCGCTCACAGCTACACGCGGGCGTTCGATTATCAGGAAGGGCTCGGCCGCTATGCGGCCGCCGGGGCTTCGCCTAGTACAACGAGGGACACATTACGAATCACCACCGCGACGGCCAGGCGGTCCGGCTCTGGAGCCGGCCGCCGCTGCGCGACAACCGCTTCGTGATCTCGGCGGGCGCGGGCCCGTACCGGTATCTCGACACGACCGCCGCGTCCGAAGGGCGCGGCTGTTCGAACTCGCACGGCTGGGGCGTGTTGATGAGCGTGCGCGCCGCGTACTACATGTCGCATCGGTGGCTCGCGCACGCGCTCCTCGATGACAAGGTCAGGCTTTCCGCCGGCGCGGGCGCGTACCTCACGCTCAACGCGCGCAGCCTCCGCGGCCGCACCGGCGAAGGCGACGGCGACGGCGAAGGCGACAGCGACGGCCGCGTGTCCGGCATCGCGTCGATGCCGGCGAGCTACCGGTTCGACGATCGCTCGCGCGCGTCACGTGGAATCGCGTCGTCACGCGTTACGATCGCCAAACAACCGCAATACGGACGCGATTCAGGCCGGGCTCGGCCACCGCTTCCGACGCCCTCTCGACTTCTTTTGGCTTGCGTCAATCGAGCGCGCGCAGCACGCCGATCAGTTGCTTCGCGGCGACGTCCCATTGATACCGCGACGCGTGCCTGCGCCCTTTCTCGCGCATCTCGCGGCGCAGCTCGGCATTACCCATCAGCTGCGCGATCGTCGCCGCGATGTCGATCGCGTCGTGCGCGTCGCAATACAGCGCGGCGTCGCCGCACGCCTCGGGCAGCGACGCCGCCCGCGACACGATCACGGGACACCCGCAATACATCGCCTCGAGCGGCGGTAGGCCGAATCCTTCGTATAACGAAGGAAACACGAAGCAACCGGCATGCTCGTAAAGCGCCTTCAGCTCGCCGTCGCTCACGTAGCCCGCCCACGTGACGTTCCGGGCGCTCGCGTTCTCGCCGAGCTGCGACGCGCCGAAAATCTTGACGTTGCTGCCGCCCGCGATCACGAACTTGAGCTCGGGGTGCGTGCGCTCGAGCCGCGCGATCGCGTCGAGCGTGCGCGCGAGATTCTTGCCGGGCGCGATCGAGCCGACGATCAGCACGTAGCCGTCGTAGGCGAGGCCGAGCCGCTCTAGCACCGACGGATCGCTTTCGACGCGTCCGAAGTGGTCGACGCCCGACACGATCGTCGACACGTCCGTCGGCGCGACGCCGAGACGCGCGACGATCCGCTCCTTCGAGAAACGCGACACCGTCAGGATGTGCCGCGCGCGGCGCTTGAGCATCCAGAACGCGAAGCGATACCAAAGGCGGAACGTGAGCGAATAGCCCTGCGGAAAGTCGAACACGGCGACGTCGTGAATCATCACCACCTGGTTGCGCTTGAAGAGCGGCCCGACGTTGCAGAGGCTGACGAGCGTCTGCCCGCGCGTCGCGAACGGCAGCGCCAGTTGCTCCCACAGCGCGCCGCGCAGCCGCGGCACGACGCGACGCGCGACCGCAGGCGGCAGCGCATCGCTCGCGTGATCGCGCGGCACGACGAGCGTCGGATTACGCTCGCCCGGCAACAGACGCGCAAGCGCCGACGTGAACTCGTGCGCGACGCGCTGCACGCCCGTGAGGCGCTGCGACGTGAACTTGCCGTTGATCGCGACGGGCGCCGGCAACGCCGCGACGCCCGAACGCTCGGCGGCGAGCGCGGCGCGAGGCGGCGCGTCGTGCACCGCGCTCGCCGCCTGCGACGCGCTCACCGTCATTACATCGAAGTCCTGACGATCTCGCAGCACATGCGGCGACGGTTTGGATAAGGGGGAAGACAGATTCATGGCGGCAGCGGCGGCGTGACGACACCTGGTTGACGGTCGCATCCGCGACAGTCGCGGATGTACGCTATACACGTTCAAGTGTCGTCGTTCCGTGGCGCGCGGTCTGTGCGTTCCGTCGCACAACGCGGCGCACAACGCAGCGCACAAGGCGGCGCACGGCGCGCGAACGTCGCCGTGCGCCGCATCCGCATGCGTCAGCGGCCGTGGCTTACCGACCAGATCAGATAGAACGACTCGGCGGTCGGCAGGATCTGCGCGAGCATCCGGTTGAAGCGCGCGGCGGGCGCGGTGCCCACGTACACGACGTCGAGCGGCTTCATGTCGAACTCGGTCGCGAGCATCAGCGCGTCCACCTGCGTCATATCGAGGCGGAACACTTCGGGCTTGTTGTGCTCGGGCGCGTAGTTGACCTTCTTCAGGCCTTCCTGCAATCCGCTTTGCACTCCGGGTGCCTGAGCAAGCGGCGGATTCGGATGGCGGACCACGATCACCTGGCGCGGATTCGCCCCCGTCGGATCGATGCTGCCCGCCGCGCTCAATGCATCCGCGAGCGACAACTGCCCCTGGTTCATGTAGACCGTCTGCGGCTTCGGCACCTCGCCCATCACGAACACGCGGTTCTGCATGCGATCGGGCACGTGAACGATGTCGTTCGCCTGCAGCACGATGTTCTGGCGCAAGTCGCCGCGATTCAGGATGCGGTTCACGTCGATCGTCATCACCTGGTCGCCGCGCGTGACGAGCACGCGTTGCAGATCGGCGTCGGGATTGCCGCCGCCCGCGCGGTTGAGCGCATCGACGACGCGCAGATGCGAACCCGTCAGCGACAGTTGGCCCGGGTTCTTCACGTCGCCCGTCACCTGCACGCGCTGACTGCGGTACTGCGTCACGCGCACGTCGATCTGAGGATTCCTGATCTGTTTATTGAGCCGATGCGACAGCAGCGCGGCGATCTGCACGGGGCTCATCCCTTCGACACGCACGCGCCCGATCGTCGGAAAGAAGATCGTGCCGTCGGCGGCGACGCGCTGGCCCGGCGAATCGACCTCGCCCTGCCCGTTCGTGCCGAACGCGCTGACCTGCTGCGGCAGCACGCCGCCCAGGCCGCCCGACGCCTGCAGCGTGCCGATGTCGGCGAGCGGCGACGTGTCGGTGCCCGTGCCGTTACTGCCGCCGCGCGTGAGTTCGGGGTGATCCCATACGACGATGCCGAGTACGTCGTCCGGGCCGACGCGATAGTCGGCGGGCGCGGCGGGCAGGCTCTGCGCGATCCCCGCTTCCTTCGCGCGCGTGTCGGCCTCGTCGGCCTGCTTGAGCGTGTAGACGAGCTGCGGCGTGATCAGCTTGACGTCGTACACCGCCGAATCCGTCGGTGCGCTCAGATTGTCGTTCATGCGGCTCGAATCGAGCGCCGGCCCGGGGGCCAGCGCACAGCCCGACAAGGCGGCCGCCGCGGCGGCCGCCCATGCTAGGGGCTTGAACATCTTGTGGTTTCTCCTTGGTAGCGTGGTCGTCGACGCGGAGTTCTCCGCGGGCGCGTTCCGATGCGCGAGCGCTCGGCGTTCAGAACGCGTTGCGTCCGACGAATCCCTTGACGAGCGTGATCAGGATGATCTTGATGTCGAACCAGAAGGTCCAGTTCTGCATGTAGAAGAGATCGAACTTCACGCGCGCGGCCATCTTCTCGACCTTGCGCGTCTCGCCTCGATAGCCGTTCACCTGCGCCCAGCCGGTGATGCCGGGGCGCACGCGATAACGGTACATGTAGCCGTCGACGAGCTCCTTGTAGATATCGTCGTGCTCGATCGCGTGCGGACGCGGACCGACGACCGACATCTGGCCGAACAGCACGTTGAAGAACTGCGGCAGTTCGTCGAGCGACGTGCGGCGCAGGAACGCGCCGACTTTCGTGATCCGCGAATCGTTGCGCGACGCCTGGCGCACAACGCCCGCCGCCTCGGCATGCACGCGCATCGTGCGGAACTTCAGGATCTCGAACTCTCGGCCGTCCACGCCCTTGCGCTTCTGCCGGAACAGCACGGGCCCCGGCGACGACAGCTTCACCGCGAGCGCAAGCGCGGCAAGAATCGGCGACAGCGGAATCAGCACCGCGAGCGCGAACATGCGATCGAAGATGAACTTCGGCCAGAGCTGCGGAATCGACAGCGGGCTCGTCGCGAGATTGATCGCCGGCATGCCGACCACCTGCGTGACCGAGCGGTTGAAGAACGTGATGCCGCGCACGTCGGGCAGGAAGCGCAGGTTCACGAAATCATGGCGAAACTCGCGCACGATCCGCTGGATCTGCCGCTCGTGCGACAGCGGCAGCGCGAGCCAGATCTCGTCGATCGCACCCGCGCGCACGTGGCGCTTCAGCTCGCGCAGATCGGAAACGACGGGCACGCCGCCGACCTGACGCTTCGCATCGACGGCTTGCACGCCTTCGTCGAACACGCACACGACCTCGTAGCCGTGCGACGACGCCGCGCGCAATTGCTCGAGCACCGCGCGCCCGTAGACCTCGGAACCCACGATCGCGACCGCGCGCGGCTTCGCGCCCGGCCTGCGCCAGCCGGTCAGCACGCCGTGAATCGACACCTTGCCGAGCAGCAGCACCGTGCCGGACATCAGCATCGTTCGGCCAAGCCACGCGAGCGACGCGTCGGCGTCGCCGTGCAGCAGCAACGTGAAGGTCGCGGCAACCGCCGCGACGCCGAGCCAGCCGAGCAGCACACGCGACAGCGTGCGATACGACATCTGTTCGCGCGCGCCGTCATAGACGCCGATCGCCGGAAACACGATCAGCGTCAGCGTGCACAGCAGCGCGATGGCCGTACGCTGCTCGTCGGACACGTCGAGCATGCCGCCGTCGTACAGCAATTGCGCGACCAGCGCCCCAGCCGCGACCAGCAACACATCGAGCAACTTGTTCAAGAGTCCCAACATCAGTGAATCTCCGCGTTTCTTGTTATTTCGTCTCAAGCAGCCGAACGCACTGCACCGTGATACGCGGCGACGCGCAGCGGCCGCCCTTCCGCCGGAACCGGCTGCGGCGCATGCGCTTCGCGCCTCGCCTCGAGAATGAGGCGGTTGAATTCGCCGCGGATCACGCCGTAGCACTCGCACGCGTGCGCCTCGAGACCCTGCCGGTCGAGCACCGTGATGTGGCCGCGGCGCTGGCGAATGAGTCCCGCCTCCTGCAGCTTGCCCGCCGCTTCCGTGATGCCTTCGCGCCGCACGCCCAGCATGTTCGCGATCGTCTGCTGCGTGACGGCGAGCTCGTCGCCTTCGACGCGATCGTGCGCGAGCAGCAGCCAGCGGCTCAGTTGCTCGCTCACGGAGTGATGCCGGTTGCAGAGCGCGCCGCGCGCGATCTGCGTCATCGCGGCCTGCCAGTAGCGCAGCATCAGCTGGAAGGTGTCGAGCGAGCGATCGAATTCGCGCCGGAATACCTGAGTCGGCACGCGATACGCGTAGCCGCCGCTGCGCACCTCGATGCGGCCCGATGCGCCGCCGCTGCCGTAGTCGGCGAGCGTCGACACGCCGACCACGCCTTCGCTGCCGACCGCGGCGACTTCGACCATCGCGCCGTCTTCCATCAGATACAGCACGGACATCATCGCGGTGGTCGGGAAATACAGGTGGCGCATCGGCTCGTCGGTTTCGCAGAGCAGCTGGGCGCTCTTGATCTTCACGAGCTCGAGGTGCGGCGCGAGCGCGCGAAGGCTGTCGTCGTCGAGCGAGCCCAGCAGGGCGTTGGCATGAAACCCATTGTTCTGATGAAGCATGTTCGTGTCCCGGTTTGTCGGCGCCGCTCGTTTGCGGCGCAGGATTCCGTTTCGCAAGACACGGTCACAGCAAGAATCGTATGTTCCTCGGAATCGTGTCGGCGGCCCTTCTGGTCGTCCTCTTACACACTGACGCACCACCCTCTTCGCGGGGGTGAAAACCCTTAAGCGATTAACGTGCCAATTGGTGCAATTCCTTAATATATAAAGGCATTGGCCGGAGAATTCCTATCTGAATATTTAGCCGCCAACCGAAAGCGTCTCATCCGCGGACACTTTGATACAGTTCGAGCGACAGCAGGTGTCTCATCTAACAATTTCGTAATCTTTACAACGCCCCCGGCGCTTAGCGCTTAACCCTTCCCGCACAACGGCCGGCGCACTTTTACAGGCGTCAATGGAATGATATGACCATTTCATCTCAATAAAACGGAAGTTCGCAGCGGTTCTTTGAAAACTGTCGCAAAGGTGAGTCAACGAACAGTTGACACACTCTGTCATCCAGCCCACACAACGCCTGTAATTCATTGATTACAAACGATTTAACAAAAACACAAAAAGCTCACCGACCACCTCTCTCGGGAAATGGTAAAAATTGCCAAACGAATTTCTTGAATCGGAAATAGATACCGAAATGTCGGCGTGCAATGCATTAAAAATGGTAAAACCGATTATTCCTTACGAAGCAATTAAGTACTTTCTCAAAAAATCTAGGAATATTCCTAAATGTCAAAATTTGTGAAATGCGCATCGCACGCAAACCTCAAAAAATCCGCCGTGATAATCTGAAATTGGATTTTCAACGTCAAGTCGAATTAACAAATAAAAACCACACCTGTCTAGCCAGGCAGGTTTGATCGTGCGCGGCGCCTTCAGGGGGCCCTGCGCCGTTGCTCCGGATCTCCGATCCGGGAAGGACAAGCCGTGACCTACCGCGAATACAAAGAGCCGTCGACGAGGACAGGCGGCATCATCGAGCTGCCGCACCGCACCGACGCCAACCGTTTTCTCGCATCGCTCGGCGTCGCCGAGCGCGCGACGCTCGCAAGCCATCTGCAGCTCGTGCACGTGAAGTCGGGGCAGGTGCTGTGCGAGCCAGGCACGCCGCTCGAGCACGTCTACCTGCCGGTCACGACCGTCATCTCGATTCAGTACGCGTCGTCGGACGGCATGACGCTCGAGATCGCGGAGATCGGCAACGAAGGGATCGTGAGCCCGCAGCTCGTCGGCAGCGACGGTGCGACGCCATGCCGCGTGATAACTTGCCGCGACGGCTTTTCGTATCGGCTCAGCGCGCGCGTGCTGTCGAACCTGCTCGAGGAATCGGCGCAGATCCGCCAGGCGATCTTTCGCTGCACGCATCTGCTGATGGCGCAGGCAAAGCAGATCTCGTTCTGCAGCCGGCATCACGTATTGAAGAACCAGCTTTGCCGGTGGTTCCTGCTCGCGTACGACCGCTCGCGCAGCGTCGAAATCCAGGTCACGCACAGCATGCTCGCGCAGATGCTCGGCGTGCGTCGCGAAACCGTCACCGACGCGGCGGGCGACATCCAGAAGATGGGGCTGATCCGCCAGTACCGCAGCTCGATCATCCTCGTCGACCTGCCCGGGCTCGATGCACAGTCGTGCGGATGCCACACGATCATCCGCGACGAGATGAAGAAGATCCTGTCCGCGCCGACGAGCGCGTCCGGCGCGCTCACCGAATTGCGCAGCTGACCCCGCTTCGCGCCGCACGCTCGCGGCGGCGCGCGCTTCATGCGACATTTTCGTACGGCACCGTCGACGCACGCGCGGCGCACGGTGCACGCCCTCCGCGCGGTGCGCGACTACGTCGGTTAGGTGCCGAACAGAACCACCGCATGCCCGATGGTCTACTAGCCACGATACGCCACGCGGGCGTCATGAGTCTTGCCCGCAGGTACGGGGAACCTCATTCAAGCCGGAGCCGCCAGATGAAAAACGAATTGAGAACAATCATCAAGGACGTCGCGCATCTCGAAGCGTCGATCGACCACATCGCGGACAGCGACGATCTGTACGAGGCAGGTCTGTCTTCGCTGAACACGATTCAACTGATGCTTGCCATCGAGAAGCACTTCAACATCGAGATTCCGGACGAAATGCTGAATCGCCAGCTGTTCCAAAGCATCGATTCGCTCGCCGGGGCCGTCACGCAACTGCAGCGCGCCGAGCAATCCGCATGAAGCGCTTCGACGCCGAAACCGGCAGCGCACGCGTCGCTGCCGTCGAATCCCCGCTTGCGGAAGATCATACGTTGAACGAAGCAGCGCGCCGCGTCGCGCAGGTCGCAGCGCGCTTCGCCGATGCCGTCGATCGCGACGCGCGCTTTCCGACCGAAGCGATCGACGCGATGCGCGAAGAACGTCTGCTCGGCGCGCTCGTGCCGACCGAGCTGGGCGGCCGGGGCGCGTCGCTCACGGCCGTTTCCGCCGCGTGCGGGATCATCGGCCAGGCGTGCTCGTCGGCCGCGATGATCTACGCGATGCATCAGACGCAGGTCGCCAGCATCGTCGATCATGCGCTGTCGAGCGACTGGCATCGCCGCTTCATCGAGCAGCTCGCCGAGCGCGAATGGCTGCTCGCCTCGGCGACGTCCGAAGAGGAAGTCGGCGGCAATCTGCGCAACAGCCGCTGCGCGATCGAAGCGGACGGCGACATGTTCACGCTCGCGAAACTCGCGCCGACCATCTCGTACGGCGCGCAGGCCGACGCGATCCTCGTCACCGCGCGGCGCGATCGCGACGCGCCCGCCGCCGAGCAGGTGCTCGTCACGCTGCTGAAGGAAAACGCAACCCTCACGCGCCGCAGCGGCTGGGATACGTTCGGCATGCGCGGCACCTGCAGCGAAGGCTTCGCGCTCGACGCGCGCGGCTATTGCGAGCAGATCTTCCCGGTGCCGTTCGCGCAGATCGCCGAGCGGACCATGGTGCCGACGTCGCACATCCTGTGGGCGGCCGTGTGGACCGGCATCGCGAACGACGCGTTCCTGCGCGCGCATCAGTTCTTCCGCGCGCAGATGCAAAAGCAAGGCGGCACGCTGCCGCCGTCCGGCCGCCGGATCGCCGACGCGCTCGCGCTGCTGCAGGCGATGCAGGCGCGCATCGACGGCGCGCTGCGCCTGCACGAGCAGAGCGCCGCGCGCTCGTGGTCCGCGTCGATGGCGCAGGCGGCCGAGATCAACACGCTGAAGACTTACGTGTCGACGACCGCGCTCGACGTGGTCAAGCACGCGACGATGATCTGCGGGATGGCGTCGTACAAGAACGGCACGCCATACACGCTCGGCCGCCACATCCGCGACCTGCATTCGGCGCCGCTCATGATCAGCAACGATCGCATCGAAGCCAACACGGCGAACCTGCTGCTCGCGTTGCGTCCCGCAACGCTGGAGAGAGAGATTTGAACGACATGACCAACCCTTCCGCGCGCGCGGCCGAAGCGGCTCGGGCGCCCATCGATCGCGGCGGCGTGAACCCGTTGCGCGACGAACTCGTCGAAGCGGGGCTGCTGATCTCGACGGGCATTCAGGGCCTGTTCGGCCGCAGCGAGAAGTTCGAACGCGTCGTCGACGCGCTCGACGGCTACATCACGCGCCTTGGCGCCGACCAGCACGCGGAAGTGCTGCGCTTCCCGCCCGCGATGAGCCGCCCCGAGTTCGAGCGCAGCGAATATCTGAAGAGCTTCCCGCAACTCGCGGGCACCGTGCACAGTTTTTGCGGCAACGAGCACGATCACCAGCGCGTGCTGCAATGCCTCGATCGCGGCGACGACTGGACCGAGAATCAGAAGCCGACCTATGTCGTGATGACGCCCGCCGCATGCTACCCGGTCTATCCGGTCGTCGCGCAGCGCGGCGCGCTGCCCGCCGACGGCCGGATCGTCGATGCGTTCTCGTACTGCTTCCGCCACGAGCCGTCGCTCGATCCGACGCGCATGCAATTGTTCCGGATGCGCGAATACATCCGGATCGGCACACCCGAGCAGATCCTCGCGTTCCGCCAGGACTGGATCGAGCGCGGCACGCGAATGATCGACGCGCTGCAGTTGCCGAACAGCATCGATCTCGCGAACGATCCGTTTTTCGGCCGCGGCGGCAAGATCGTCGCGAGCAGCCAGCGCGATCAGAACCTGAAGTTCGAACTCCTGATTCCGATCGAATACGACGGCCGCCTGACCGCGTGCCTGAGCTTCAACTACCACATGGACCACTTCGGCCTGCTGTGGGGCATCAAGACGGCCGAGGCCGCGGTCGCGCACACGGGCTGCGTGGGCTTCGGCCTCGAGCGCCTGACGCTCGGCCTCTTCAGGCATCACGGCTTCGATCCGGACGCATGGCCGCAAGCGGTACGCGACGTACTGTGGGGACATCGATGAGCAGCATCCTGCTCGACGCGCCGGCGAACGGCGCGTCGCTCGAAGAAATCTTCACCGACATCCGGCATCGCGTGCGACACTACCGCCCGCACGCGCTGCACGGGCCGCAGATGGTCTGGAAGCAAACCAACTGCTACGTCGATCTGTGGATCGAGGTGCTCGGCTGGTGGGGGCTCAATCCGTACGCGGCGCTGCCGTTTACGATCACGCTCGACTTCGAGGGCGACCAGTTCTCGTTCTTCAAGTTTCCGTTCGAGGATCTCGAGACGCTGTACGGAATCGTCGTGCAGGAGCACGCGATCTTCGAACCCGTCGACGCGCACGTCGAGAACCAGGTCGCGCGCGGCAACCTGATGCTCGTCGAAGTCGACGCATGGTATCTGCCCGACACGCGCGGCAACAGCTATCAGACCGAGCACACGAAAACGACGATCGGCATCGACGCGATCGATCGCGAACGCCGCCGCGTCGGCTACTTCCACAACAGCGGCTATTACCTCGCGGAAGGCATCGATTACGACGGCCTGTTCGGCAAGCACGGGCCGACGCAGCTCGTGCCGTACGTCGAATGCGCGAAGCGGCGGTTCAAGCCGCTCGAGGAACGCGAGCTGTGCGCAGCGTCGCTCGGCCTCCTCGCGCGCCATCTGAAGCGCCGGCCCGCATCGAACCCGATCGCCGCGTTCCGCGAGCAGCTCGCGCGCGACGCGAAGACGATCGCGTCGCGGCCGATCTCGTACTTCCACGTGTATTCGTTCAATACGCTGCGCCAGCTCGGCGCGAACTTCGAGCTGTTCGGCCGCTATCTGCGCTGGCTCGAGGCGAGCGGCTGCAACGGCGCGTTCGACACGCTCGTCGCCGCGTGCGACACGATCGCGTCCGAATCGATGGTGCTCGAATTCCGCCTCGCGCGTGCGAGCGCACGCGGCAAGGAGGAACGCGGCGAGAGCAGTCTCGACATTCTCGAGCGCGCGTACGCCTCGCTCGTCGACGGCGTCGCGCGAATCGCGCCGCCCGGCAAGGCCGAGCCGAATCCGCCGTTCGGCACGCTGTACGTGCCGCCGAGGCCCGTCTCCACGGTCAGATGAAATCCGCGCCGGATCGCGTGGCGCGCAGCGCCGCTCAATGGACGTTGATCGCGACGCCCGCCGGCGCGATCGCGCGGCCGAGCGAGCTCTCCGAAGCCGGCTGGTGCGCCGCGCCCGTGCCCGGCACGGTCGCGCAGGCGCTTGCCGGCGCGCGGCGCTTCGATCCGGCGCATCCGTATCCGCTCGGCGATAGCGACTACTGGTATCGAACGACGCTGCACGGCGCGGGGCCGCGCATCGTCCGGCTGAACGGGCTCGCGACGATCGCCGAGGTCTGGCTCGACGACGCGCTGCTGCTCTGCTCGGACAACATGTACGTCGCGCACGACATCGCCGTGACGCTCGGCGGTGCGAATCGTCTTGCCCTCTGCTTCCGCTCGCTCGATCGCCACCTCGCCGCGCATGCGCCGCGGGGCCGCGCGCGCTGGCGCACGCGCCTCGTCGACACGCCCGCGCTGCGCGGCGTGCGCACGACGTTTCTCGGCCGGATGCCGGGCTGGTTCCCGGCGATCGAACCGATCGGGCCGTGGCGCTCGATCGAGATCGTGAATCCGGCCGGCGCGCCGACGATCGTGCGCGACACGCTGCGCGCGACGCTAGACGGCCGCGACGGCGTGCTCGACGCCACGCTCGAATTCGCCGCGCCGCTCGCGCAAACGATGCGTGCGCGGCTCGTGTGCGGCGCGCACGCGGCGACGCTCGAGACAACCGGCCCGCGCACCGCGCGCGCAACGCTCAGGATTCCGAACGTCACGCCGTGGTGGCCGCACACGCATGGCGAACCGAAGTTGTACGACGTCGGCGTCGAAATCGGCGACGCGACGATTCCGCTCGCGCGAACCGGCTTTCGCACGATCGCCGTCGAACGCGGCGGCGACGGCCGAGGCTTCGCGCTGTCGGTCAACGGCACGCCTGTCTTCGCGCGCGGCGCATGCTGGACGAGCGCCGACCCGCTCGGCCTGCAAGCCGATCCGGCCGCCTACCGCCGCGCGCTCGCGCTCGCGCGCGACGCCGGCTGCAACATGATCCGCGTCGGCGGCACGATGACCTACGAAGCCGACGCGTTCTATGCGCTGTGCGACGAGCTGGGGCTCCTCGTCTGGCAGGACTTCATGCTCGCGAACTTCGACTATCCGAGCGCCGATCCGCGTTTTGCCGAATCGCTGAAGCGCGAGGCCGAGCAGTTTCTCGGCCGGCATGCGGCGCGGCCGTCGATCGCGGTGCTGTGCGGCGGCAGTGAGATCGCGCAACAGGCGGCGATGGTCGGGCTTGCGCCCGACGAGCGCCGCGTGCCCGCGACCGAGCAACTGCTTGCCGAATTGTGCGCCACGCATCGGCCCGATGCGATCTACGTCGCCGATTCGCCGCACGGCGGCGTGCTGCCGTTCGCGCCGCGCGAAGGCGTCGCGCACTACTACGGCGTCGGCGCGTACCTGCGGCCGCCTGAAGACGCGCGCCGCGCCGGCGTGCGCTTCGCGAGCGAGTGCCTCGCGTTCGCGAACGTGCCGTGCGACGCAACCCTCGCGTCGATCGGCTCGCCCGCCGCGCACGAGCCCAGATGGAAACGCGCAGTGCCGCGCGATCCGGGCGCGCCGTGGGATTTCGACGACGTGCGCGATCACTATCTGCGCACGCTGTACGGCGTCGAGCCCGCGCGTCTGCGCAGCTGCGACCCGGCGCGCTATCTCACGCTGTCGCGCGCGATCGTCGCCGACCTCATCGCGCAGACGCTGTCGGAGTGGCGGCGCGTCGGCTCGTCGTGCGCGGGCGCGCTCGTCTGGCAGTTCCAGGATGTGATGCCGGGCGCCGGCTGGGGCCTCGTCGACGCGCACGGACGGCCGAAATCCGCGTGGCATGCGCTGAAGCGCGTGTCGCAGCCGCGGCAGATCCTGCTCACCGACGAGGGACTCAACGGCCTCGACGTGCATGTGCTCAACGACGCGCCGACGCCGCTCGACGCGCGCATCGAGCTCGTCGCGCTGCGCGACGGGAAGACGCCGATCGCGCGCGCCGGCCGCACGTTGCGCATCGACGCGCACGCGGGCGAATGCGTGAACTCCGCCGACCTGCTGGGTCGTTTCTTCGACTTCACGTACGCATACCGCTTCGGCCCGCGCGAGCACGACGTCGTGATCGCATCGCTGCACGCGGCCGACGGCGCGCTGCTTTCGCAAGCGTTCCACTTCCCAGAACGCACCGCGCCGACCGTGTTCGAGCGCGCCGACATCGGCCTCGAGGCGAGCGCCGCCTATCGCGACGGCCGCTGGTGCGTCGACGTGCAGACGCGTACGTTCGCGCGCTACGTGCACGTGTCCGCGCCCGGGCTGCTGCCCGACATCGACTGGTTTCATCTCGCGCCGGGTGCCGCCGCGCGGATCGAGCTCGCCGCCGACCCTCACTCTCCCCATTCCCATGACAATCCGCCCGACGCGTCCGCCGCCCTCGCTGCGCCGCCCGCGATCGAGGTGCGAGCACTGAATTCCAACAAGACCATTCGCCCGAGGATAGAAAATTGAGACCAGTCAGATTCGACGATTGCTTAGGATGGCTGCATGAGGGACGCACGCGGCGCGGCGTCCTCATCTGCGAGGCGCTCGGGCACGAAGCGCTGTGGACGCACAAAGTGGTCCGCGCGCTCGCCGAGCGCCTCGCCGAAGACGGCATGTGGGTGTTGCGCTTTCATTACCCGTGCGCGGGCGATTCGGCGGGCGACGATCTCGCGCCGGGCCGGCTGCCCGCGAGCGTCGCGAGCGTGCGCCGCGCGCTCGCCGTGCTGCGCGATCAAGCGAGCGTCGATGGCGTCACGCTCGTCGGCCTGCGCGCGGGCGCCGCGTTCGCGATGCTCGCGCTCGCGGGCGACGACGCGCCCGCCGTCGATGCGTTCGTCGGGCTCGCGCCCGTGGTGCGCGGCCGCGCGTATCTGCGTGAGTTGTCGATCGTCCAAAAGCGCTGGCTGGATACAACGCCGCCCGCGATCCGCGAGCAGCATCACGTGGAACCGTGGCTCAACATTCTCGGCCATCGCTACCCGGCCGATTTCGTCGCCGATCTGAAGCAAGTCGATTTGAGCAACGCGGTCGCGACGACGATCGCGCTGCCGCGCGCCGCGTTGCTCGTCGACACCGACTATGGGGACAGTCCCGCGCTGCGCGCCGCGCTCGTCGCGCGCGGCGTGTCGACGCACATCGAATCGTTCCCGGGGTGGCCGAACGCGCTGCAGGAAGGCGCGCGCTCGCGCGTGCCGCACGCGGCGCTCGAATCCGTCGCGCGCTGGATCGGCCTCGGCGAACAGGCGGCGGCAGCGGAACCGATCGCGGCCGGCCACGCCGATCGCGCGGCCGCCGCGCATGCGCACGACGACGCGATCACCATCGCATCGCGCGACGCGCGTCATCATGCGCCCGCGCCGAATGCCGCGTCACCCATCACGTTCGCGTTCGACGGCATCGCCGAAACGCTCGTCCACATCGGACCGAAGCGGCTCGTCGGCACGCTGTGCGAGCCCGTCGCGCCCGCGCGCGCCGGCACGCCTTGCCTGCTGATCGCGAACACCGCGGCGAACCCGCGAAGCGCGGACGGCCGCATCGGCGTGCGTCTCGCGCGCACGCTTGCGCAGCGCGGCATCGCGTCGCTGCGGATCGACATCGAAGGCATCGGCGACAGCGGCGCGCACGCGCCGGACGATCAGGCCGAAGTGCTGTATTCCGATCCGGCCATCGCGGACGTCGCCACGGCCGTCGACTGGCTCGGCGCGCGCTGCCGGCGGCAGGTCGTCGCGTTCGGCGTGTGCTCGGGCGCGTTCGCCGCGCTGCATGCGGCCGCGCACGCGCGCGCGGCGGCCGGCGTGATCGCGGTCAATCTGCCGCGCTTCATCTGGCCGCGCGGGCTCACGATCGCCGAGGCGCGCAAACAGCAGACGAATTCCGCGCGCGGCTATCTCGCATCGATGCGAGACTGGAGCAAATGGCGCCGTCTGCTGCGCGAGGGCCGCGATCTGCGCCCGGTGCTGAGCGCGCTGCGCCGCCACGTCACCGCGCGCCTGAGCGCGCCGGCGGGACGCCTCGCGGAGCGGCTCGGCCGCCGGCCGAAACCCGACACGCCGCGCGGCCTGATCAGGGCGCTCACCGACCGGAGCATCCACACGATGCTCGTCTACGGCGATTTCGATCCGGGCGTCGACGAGTTCACCCGCTACTTCGGCTCGCCGCGCCGCGCATTCAAGCGCTCGCCGCTCGTGAGCGTCGAGATGATCCGCTTGCTCGATCATTCGGTGTACGGCACGTCGGCCGCCGAGATGGTCATCGAGCTCTGCATCGACACGCTGACGGGCTGGGGAGACAGGACGCGCGGGCCGCAATTGCGACCCCGGCCGACGGGCGCACGGCACGGCGCGCCGCACGCGGCTTCCGCCGATGCCGCCGCGTCGCCCTGACGACGACGCTCGCGCAAGCGCGCCGCATTCGCCTCGGCTCGCCGGCACGTCAGTTGGCGGTCGATGTGGTGCTGCGCGGACGCTCGATGCCGTACGCTTCCATCCATCGATACAGCGTCGCGCGCGAGATGCCGAGCTCGCGCGCCGTGCCGGCGAGACGCCCGCGATTGCGCAGCAGCGCGAGCTCGATCACTTCCCGCTCGATCGATTTGCGAATCGCCGCGACCGACAGCGGCGCGACTTCGGTGCAATGGTCGAGCTCGAGATCGTGCGCGGTGACGAGCCGCCCTTCCGCCATCACGAGCGCGCGGCGCACGCGATTGATGAGCTCGCGCACGTTGCCCGGCCAGTCGTGCTTGTAGAGCGCCGAGATCGCGTCGGTCGAGAAGCCGCGCACGCGATGCCGCGCATCGGCGCGAAAACGCTCGAGCATGTGCCGCGCGAGCAGCTCGATGTCCTTGCCGCGCGCGCGCAGCGGCGGCTGATCGACGCGCAGCACACACAGGCGGTGATACAGGTCCGCGCGGAACCGCCCTTCGTTCATCGCGCCGCGCAGGTCGACGTGCGTCGCCGACACGATGCGCACGTCGACGGGCACGGGATCGCTGCCGCCCAGCCGATGAATCGTGCGCTCCTGCAGAAAGCGCAGCAGGCTCGCCTGGCTCTCGAGCGGCAGATCGCCGATCTCGTCGAGCAGCAGCGTGCCGCCGTTCGCCGATTCGACGTGGCCGATCTTGCGCGTGCTCGCGCCCGTGAACGCGCCGCGCTCGTAGCCGAACAGTTCGGACTGCAGCAGATGCGGCGGAATCGCGCCGCAGTTGACCGCGACGAACGGCCCCGTGCGGCGCGCGGAATGCTGATGGATCGCGGCCGCGGTGAGCTCTTTGCCGGTGCCCGTTTCGCCCGACACGAGCACGGGCGCGTCGGTGCGCGCGATGCGGCGCACCGTGTCGAACAATTGCAGCATCGCATCGCAGGTGCCGATCATCCCCTGATCGGCGGACGCGATGGGCGCCGTGCTCGGCGCGAACAGGCACTCCATCCCGTATGCGTGGCCGACCGCGTCCGCGATCCGCTGGTGCGACGCGGGCAGCGTGATGTAGTCGAAGCAGTAATCGCGCAGCAGCGCGCGCACTTCCGGCACGTTCGCCTGATGCGCTTCGACGAGCGCGACCCACGCGACGTTGCGCAGCGACGCGCACACGGCCGCGACCGCGTTCATCTCGCCGCTCGACACCGCGCTCAGATCGAGGATGCCGCCCGTCACTTCGCCCGCCGTCGTGCGCACCTGGTTCGCGCTCGTGACCATGGAGATCTTCCAGTCGCGGCGCGCGAGCTCCTTGCGCAGCAGCGTCGATGGCTGATGCGTCCAGTAAATCAACGGTCGCTGTCGGATAGATCCCCGGGAGAGACCCCCGATGATCGCGCTAGTCGTCATTGGTGCCTCCGATCATGAACTGACTGTGTGACTCGACGAATTCGTGTGTGGGCGAAAGCCGACGATCGTCCGCCTACCGGCAATACAGTGCGAGATGGGAGGGTGTCGCGCCCCGCCCGTACACGATGCCGGGACGCACCCGTTCGTATCGTTCGGGAGCGCACGTCAGATGCCTCGTTGGTCTCTGATTGATGGTTAGATTTCGCAAAGAAAGCGGCGACGTATCGTTTCGGCCGCGTTTTCATTCATGCGGCGCGCCGCGCAATCGGCAAGCGGCCCTGAACGAGCGACGCATGGCCGGCTCCGAAAGCCGAGGCACACGTCGAATCGCCCGTTGGCCGGGCTCGTTGAACTCGTCCGGTCGGATCGCGCGGCATGCCGCGTGATCTTTTTCACCTCGCTCTCAGGATGGCTTTACAGCGTCGTGCTCGTGAAGCCGACTGTCGAAGTTACTCTACCATTCGCGCTCTTTTGCGATCGATTTCCAACCGTGATTTGACCATCGTTGACCATTTATTGGGCAATTGACACGGCCCGAATAGGACACTTTCACCCCTGCCCGCTCATTGTCGCGCAGTCGCGCCGTAATGTTTGTGTATGAATGAAACAAATTCCTCCAGATCCGCCGTTTTGCGCCCGATATTATTGAGATAAGACATGTGTGCAATTCCGTTCGATCGTTTCATTGAAAGTCTCTTCGAGTTGTCCGTGTACCTCGTTTATGCCGCTTGAATGTGCCTCGCGCGTTCAGCGCGCATCGTCGTCGAGCCAGACACGGCTCCATTCCGCGATTTTCGGCGCCGCGTGCGAGATCCATGCGCTCACGGGCGCGCTGCGCCCGTAGCACGACACCGCGATCGTGCAGGCAGCCGCGACGAACAGGATCGTCGATCGCGAAACGCTTGCCGGACGCCGTACCGCGATGGCGCCGGCGCGCACGCGCTCAATGCGGCGTGCGCGTAGCGGTGCCGAACCCGCCGGATCGGCTTGTGCGGCGCTTGCGCGACGCAAACGGCTTGCCGTCAGCAGCGCGACGCCCGCGCCGACCAGCCAGCCCGATGCGATTTCGGACCACGAATGAAATCCGAGCAGCACGCGCGAAACGCCGATCGCGAGCGCGAATGCGAGGCCCGCCGCGATCGCGCGCCGCACGTGCGCGTCGCGCACGCAGATCGCCGCGACGAGCGGATACACCGCCGCGCCGAGCATCGTGTGACCGCTTACACCGGTGAAACGCCACGCGGCAATGCCGATTCCCCAGCCCGCATAGACAAATTTCGTCAACGCGACGAGACCCGCCGCGCAAGCGAAGCCGAACGCCCAATAAAGCGCGGCGCGACGGCGCCCGGTCGCCGCGAGCCAGCTCAGCACCGCGACGGCGAGCGGCGCCGTGAGAAACGGATCGCCAAAATTGGTCAGCAGGAAAAGAAGTCGCATTGCGTCGGATCGAGGAAACGCTCGCGCTCAGATGCGCGCGAGCGTGTCGCTTCGGGAGGCGTCGAGCGGCGAGGTCGGCGCGGCGCGCTCGACGGACGCGCCGTCGTCCGTCGCGACGCCCGATGCGAGCGGCTCGGCCTGCGCCGAGGCGACGATCGAGGCGTTGTGCGCCGGCGCGGCGCCGGAAGTCTCGCCCAATTCCGCTTGCAGCGCGGCGTAGCCTTCGAGCACGAAACGCGAGAATGCCGAGCGGAATCGCGCGGCGCTGAAGCGCTGCGCGTTTGCGCGGCACGCGTGCGGATCGAACGTACCCGCGGGCATTGCCTCGAACCGGTCGATTGCATCGATCAGCGCGTCGCACGTCTGCTTCGCATAGAAAAGCCCTGTCGGCACCGGGCCCGCCGCGCGCACCGATTCGCACACGCCGCCCTTGCCGTACGCGATCACGGGCGTGCCGCATGCCTGCGCCTCGACGGGCGAAATGCCGAAATCCTCTTCCGCCGCGAACACGAACGCCTTCGCGCGCTGCAGATGATCGTGCAGCACGTCGAACGACTGATAGCCGAGCAGCGTGACGTTCGGCCCCGCGAGCGCGCGGATCTTCTCTGCCTCGGGGCCGTCGCCGATCACGACGAGCCGGCGCGACGGCATGTGCGAGAACGCCTCGACGATCAGGTCGATGCGCTTGTAGGGCACGAGGCGCGACGCGGTCAGATAGAAATCTTCCTTCGTGTCGCGCAGCGCGAGATGATCGACGTCGACGGGCGGATAGATGACCGTCGCGTCGCGGCGATACGTCTTACGAATGCGGCGCGCGACGAAGTGCGAGTTCGCCGCGAGCAGATCGACGCCGTTCGCGGAGCGCGCATCCCAATTGCGGATGTAATGCAGCAGCGTGCGCGCGAGCGCGGATTTCACGCCGCGCGCGAGCCCCGCCTCGTTCAGATACTGATGCTGCAGATCCCACGCATAGCGAACGGGCGAATGCACGTAGCTCGCGTGCAGTTGGTCCGGGCCGTTCAGCACGCCCTTCGCGACCGCATACGAACTCGACAGGATCAGGTCGTAGCCGGACAGATCGAACTGCTCGATCGCGAGCGGAAAGAGCGGCAGGTAGCTACGGTACTTGCTGCGCGCGAACGGCAATTTCTGGATGAACGAAGTGTGTACCGGCCGGCCACGCAGGCACGAGCGGTCGTCGAGAAAATCGACGAGGCTGTAGATGTCGGCCTGCGGAAAACAGTCGATCATCTGCGCAAGCACGCGCTCCGCGCCGCCATACACCACCAGCCAGTCGTGAACGATTGCTACCTTCAAACAGGAAGTCCTTTTGATGTGCGCAAAGGCGCGTCGAATCGAACGCAGGTCGCGTCGTCAGCGAGCGGCGCGGGTGGCACGGTGGCGCGTCGTCATCGCATCGCGGCCATTATCCGAACAAGCTCGCACGCCCTATGTGCGGAAGCGCACAGTACGCAGGGATCGGCGCCGCGCCTCGTGTGCACCGCACACATCGGCGGCGCGCCGCACACCGCGTCCCGCTCGCAACGCGCACGGTACGCTTTCGAACAGAACGGCCGGAGGTCCGCTCGTATCGTTGCGTCCATAGGCCGCATCGGAAACTTCTCATGTCGCGGCGCACCAAACCCGCGCCGCACGACGCGGCACGCGGCCCTGAACCGAGGAATCTCCATCATGGACTGGACATGCTGCGAATTCAGGTATCTGAATTCGAACGAGCTTTACATGATCCTTCGCGCACGCAATGCAGTCCTCGTCGTCGAGGATGCGCACACGTATCTCGACATCGACGGCAAGGACGAATTCGCTATCCACGTGTTCGCAACGGACAAGCGCGGCGAACGGCCGTCGATCGCCGCCTACGCGCGTCTCTTGCCGGGTGACGACATCGATCCCGAAACGACGATCGACAAGATCCTGACGAGCGCCGCGCATCGTGACGACCGCACGATCGACGCGTTGATCGAACACGTGCTGGCCGCCGCGCACGCGCGCTGGCCCGATGCGCCGGTGCGCGTGCAGGTGAGCGCGCACCGCGAAGACTTTTACAGCCGCTTCGGCTTCCGCAAGGTCGACGGGCCGTATCTCGAGCACGGCGCGCCGTACATCGGCATGCTGCGCCCGGCGAGCAGCCCGTCGAAGGCCGTGCGCGATCTGCTCGATCGCGTCGGCACCGCGACGAGCGCGGGCGCCGTTGCAACGGCTGCACCGCGCACGACGCGCCAAGCCGACGCCGACTCCACCAACGAGCGCTACGCGCTCGCCGGCCGCCTTCCGGCCGATTCCGGAATGAACCGATGACCGATCTCGCTACGAACCCGACTTCCGCCGCGCCGCAACCGGCGCCGCCGCGCATCCTGCCCGTGATTCTCGCGGGCGGCTCCGGCACGCGCCTCTGGCCGCTGTCGCGCGAACACCATCCGAAACAGCTGATCGACTTGATCGCCGACGAATCGCCGCTGTCCTCGACCGCGCGCCGCTTGACGGGCATTGCAAATGCCGAGCTCGCCGACACGCTGCTGCTCGTCTGCGGCGAACAGCATCGCTTCACAAGCGCCGCGCAAGTGAGCGCCCGCGGGCTGCGCGCGCGCATCCTGCTCGAGCCGGCCGCGCGCAACACGGCGCCCGCGCTCACGCTCGCCGCGCTCGAAGCGCTCGCGCATCACGGCGATCCGGTGCTCGCGGCGATGCCCGCCGATCATGCGGTGTCCGACACGCGCGCGTTCCAAGATGCGGTCGCGCAAGCGGCGCGCTACGCGCAAGACGGCGCGATCGTCACGCTCGGCGTGCTGCCGCGCCGCGCCGAGACGGGCTACGGCTACATCAAGGTGGGCGCGCCGCTCGCGGATTCGCACGATGCCTCAAGCGGCCACGCGATCGACAGCTTCGTCGAAAAGCCGCATCAGGAGCTCGCGCAGCAATACCTGCAATCCGGCGATTATTGGTGGAACAGCGGCATCTTCGTCGTGCGCGCGTCGACATGGCTCGCCGCGATCCGCGCGCTGCAGCCGGACATGCATGCGGCTTGCGAAGCCGCGTGGCGCAACGGCACGAACGACGGCCAGTTCTTCAAGGCGGACGCGGCCGAATTCGCCGCATGCCCGTCCGACTCGATCGATTACGCGGTGATGGAGCGCCTGACAGGCGCGCGCGCGCTCGGCATCCCGGGCGTGATCGTGCCGCTCGCGGCGGGCTGGTCCGACGTCGGCTCGTGGGACGCGATCTGGGAACTGCTGCCGAAGGACGAAGCAGGCAACGTCGCGCGCGGCGAGGTGCTGTTCGAAGGCACCGAAGACAGCTTCGCGCGCTCCGAAGGCCGGCTCATCGCGTGCGTCGGGCTGAAGGACGTGGTCGTCGTCGAAACGCCGGATGCGGTGCTCGTCGCGAACAAGCATCGCGTGCAGGACGTGAAGACCGTCGTCGCGCGCCTGAAGTCCGGCCAGCACGAGCAGGTGCGGGACCACCGCAAGGTGCAGCGCCCGTGGGGCTACTACGATTCGATCGATCGCGGCGAGCGCTTCCAGGTGAAGCGCATCGTCGTCGATCCGGGCAAGCAGCTGTCGCTGCAGATGCACTATCATCGCGCCGAGCACTGGATCGTCGTGCGCGGCACCGCGAAGGTCACGCGCGGCGACGAGACGTTCCTCCTGAGCGAGAACGAATCGACGTACATCGAGGTCGGCGCGGTTCACCGCTTGGAGAATCCGGGCAAGATCGCGCTCGAGATCATCGAAGTCCAATCGGGCGACTATCTCGGCGAAGACGACATCGTTCGCTTCGACGACCGTTACGGCCGCGCGAGCGCGCAACCCGCGCCCGAAGCGGCGAAGCCGGCCGCAGCCGAGCTCGCGCCCACCGCCGAGCCCGTCCGCGCGCTCGGCGAGCACTGACAAACGCGGGCGAACCGCCCGCGTCGTTTCGCATGAAAGTACTGGTCATCAACGATTTCGCCCGCAAGGGCGGCGCCGAAGAGGTCTACCGGACATCGGTCGACGTCTTGCGCGCGCAGCCGGGCGTCGAAGTCGCGAAGTTCGACGAGAGCGCGTTCGAAGGCGCGTCGAACGGCGCGGCGCGCGCATGGAACGCGCCCGCCGCGCGCGCGCTCGCGGCCGCCCTCGAACGAGAGGCGCCGCAGCGCGTGCTCGTGCACAACTACCACAACCTGCTGTCGCCTTCCGTCGTGCCGGTGATCGCACGCTACAAGCGGCGCGCCGGCTGTCGCGTGTACCTCACGTGCCACGACTACCATCTCGTCTTCTACAACCCGAACCTGCTCACGTATCCGGGCGGCCGCGCGACGCCGCTGCCGCTCGACGCGCTCACGCGCCGCACGCGGCTCTTCGAGCGCTCGAGCCCGCGCGGCGCGCTGCACGACGCGATCAAGAAGCTGCATTGGCACGCGATCGACGCGCTCGTGCAGCCGGCCGACGTGTTCGATCTGCTGCTCTGCCCGAGCCCGTACATGCGCGATGCGCTCGCGCAGCGCGGCATCACGCGCACCGCGCTGCTGCACAATCCGGTCAGCACCGCGCTCACGGCGCGCGAGCCGAAATGCGCGGATCGCGAGCGGCTCGATCTCGCGTTCGTCGGCCGCATCGATCCCGAAAAGGGGCTCGACGAATTCCTCGAGCTCGCGCGCGCATCGCGCTTCGAACGCATCGCGAGCGTGACCGTCTACGGCGACGGCGGCCAGCGCGCGACGCTCGAAAGCAAGTACGCCGAGCTGCTCGCGTCGGGCCAGCTGCGTTTCGCCGGCCGCCTCGATCACGCGCAGCTCTTCGTCGCGCTGCGCGAGCACGATGCGCTCGTGCTGCCGTCGGTGTGGGCGGAGAATGCGCCGCTCGTGATCGTCGAGGCGGCGATGATCGGGCTGCCCGTGCTCGTCCACGACGTCGGCAGCCTGTCGAGCTTCGGCGACGAGATCGGCAACAAGATCCGTTACGCGCGCAACGACGCGAGCCTCGCGCAAGCGCTCGACGCGCTGCGCGCGCACCTGCGCGACCCGCAGCGCCGCTACGACTGGTCGCTCTACACGCGACAGCATTACGCCGAACGCCTGAGCGCGCTGCTGCAGCTGAGCGCCGACGAAGCCCGGGAACTCGCGCCGCAATGCGATTGATCGACCCGATTTACCCCATCGCGCGCGCCACGAGCGCGCGCGACACGATGTCGCCCGTGCGACGCGAAGGCCACGCATGACGACCGTCCGCAAGAACTTTCTGCTGCTGATGACGCTGCAGATCTCGACCTACGTCGTGCCGCTCGTCACATTGCCGCTCCTCACGCGCGTACTCGGGCCGGAAGCCTACGGACAGCTGTCGCTCGTGCTCGCCGTCATCACGTACTTCATCAACTTCACGAACTACAGCTTCGATCTGACCGCGACGCCGCGCGTCGCGCTCGCGCACGACGATCTCGCGGCGCGCTCGAAGATCTTCTGGGCGACGTTCGCGGCGCAGGCCGCGATCACGGCGGCGGGCTTCGCGATCCTGCTCGCGCTCACGTTCGTGATCGACCGCTTCGCGATCGATCGCACACTGCTCGTGATCGGCTTCGGGATGACGGTCGGCGCGGCGCTCACGCCCGGCTGGTATTTCCAGGGCATCCAGAAGCTGCGCATCTACAGCATGACGCTGTTCGCGTGCCGCGCGCTCAGCGTGCCGGCGATGTATCTGCTCGTGCGCTCGCCCGCCGACCTGATCGACGCCGTCGCGATCAACGCGGCGGTGCCGCTCGTCTGCGGCGTGCTCGTGTTCGGCTATCTGATCGTGCAACGCGAAGTCGAGTTCGTGCGCATCGGCGCAGCCGACGTCGCAGCGGCGCTCAAGGGCGGCTGGCAGGTGTTTCTCGCGTCGACGTCGGTGGCGTTCTACGCATCGACGAACACGGTGCTGCTCGGCTTCGTGTCGGGCAACGTCGCGGCGGGCTACTTCGCCGCCGGCGACAAGCTGATCCGCTCGGCGATCAGCCTGCTGCAGCCGCTGAAGGCGGCTGCATATCCGCACGTCAGCTATCTGATGCACCATGCGCGCGAGGACGCGATGTCGTTTCTGCGCAAGCTGCTCGTCGTGCAGGGCGCGATGGTGCTCACGATCTCGCTCGCGATCTTCGCGCTCGCGCCGCTCGCCGTGCACATCCTGTACGGCTCGACCTACGAGCCCACCGTCGGCGTGCTGCGCTGCATGGCGTTCATTCCGTTCATGGCCGGCATGACCGATCTGTTCGGCGTGCAGACGATGCTTCCGCTCGGCATGAAGACCGCGTTCAGCCGCGTGCTGATTTCGTCCGGCGTGCTGAACGTCGCGCTGCTGCCGCTGCTCGCGAAGTTCTTCGCCGAGCAGGGAGCGGCCGCCGCGGTGCTGATCGCCGAGACGGCGGTCGCCGCGACGCTCGCGTACGTGCTGTACCGGCGCCGCGTGTCGATCTTCGCGCGGCCTGCGCCGCGGCCCGCGGCGGATGCCTGAGCCTGAGCCTGAGCCTGAGCCTGAGCCTGAGCCTGAGCCTGATGGCTGATGGCTGATGGCCGATGTCTGACGTCGGGCGACTGGCGACTGGCGAGCGAAGCACGACGAACGGTACGCGGCGCACGGCTGACGATCGCCGCCCGTGATCGCCGCCTGCGCCGCACGCGCCGCTACGAATACGCCGCCTCGCACCACGGCACGGGCCGCCCGATGTAATACCCTTGCGCATAGTCGACGCCGAGCGCGGTGAGCTTCTGCAGCGTCGCCGCGCTGTCGACGTATTCGGCAACCGTCTTGCAGTTCATCGCATGCCCGATGTCGTTGATCGAAGCAACGATGTCGAGGCTCGCCGCATCGTTCGCGATGTCCGTCACGAAGCTGCCGTCGATCTTCAGATACTCGACCGGCAGTTGCTTCAGATAGCTGAGCGACGCCATCCCCGCGCCGAAATCGTCGAGCGCGAACCGGCAGCCGAGCGCCTTCAGCTCGTGCATGAAGCGCAGCGCGCCGGTGAGGTTCGCGATCGCGGCCGTCTCGGTGATCTCGAAGCAGATCAGCGCCGGCGCGACACCCGTGCGCGCGAACTGCTCGAGCACGTAGCCGAGGAAGCGTTCGTCGCCGATCGATATCCCGGACAGATTGATCGCATATTCGGTAAAGCGCCGGTAACGCGTGCGCGCGAGCGCGTCGAGCACCGTGCGCACGACCCAGCGGTCGATGTCGGTCACGAGCCCGTAGCGCTCGGCCGCGCGTATGAAAAGACCGGGCGGCGCGACGCTGTCGCGCTCGCCGAGCGCGCCCATCCGCAGCAGCAGCTCGCCTCGGCTCGCACGCGGCGGCAAGCCCGTCTCGCCATGCGTCGCGGTATCGACGATCGGCTGCACGTACAGGCAGAAATCGTCGAATTCGAGCGCCTGCCTCACGCGCGCGCACCACGAGACATCGCTGATGTGATGCGCGAGCTCGCGATCGTGCGGATCGGCGAGCTGCACGCGATTGCGCCCGCGCGCCTTTGCGACGTCGCACGCGATGCCCGCGAGGCGCACCGCATCCTCGACGCGCCGCGTGCGTTCCGGCGCGCCGAGCAGCGCGACGCCGACGCTCGCCGTCACCGAGAACGGCTGGCTGTCCCACGCAAACACGAAGCCGTCGACGCTCGCGCGCAAGCGCTCGGCCGCGCATACGGCCGCCGCTTCGTCGTGCGCGTCGAGCAGCACGCAGAATTCGTCGCCGCCGAGCCGCGCGACGATGCCGGCCGACGCCGCGCACGCGACGAGGCGCGCGGCGAGCGCGGCGAGCATCGCGTCGCCCGCCGCGTAGCCGCACGTGTCGTTGACGATCCGAAAGCGATCGAGATCGACGAACAGCAGCGCGACCGGGCCGCACGCATCGGCCGCGAGCGCGAAGTGAACGTGACGTTCGAACTCCGCGCGGTTCGGCAGCCCGGTGAGCGGATCGTGCGTCGTCTGCCATGCAAGGCGGCGCACGAGGTCGTGCTCCGTCGCGAGACTCTTCAGCACGAGCACGCGGCCGCTGCCGGATGCGCGCGGCACGTGCCCGGACGGCGGCGCGATCGACGACGCCGTCGCGCGCACGGCGATCGCGCCGCCGTCGGTGCGATGCAGCATCACATCGCGGCTGCCGCCTTCCTCGAGATCGCCGAGCGATGCGTCGGGCGAGACGGGCGAGCCTGACGAATCGGCCGCTTCGCCGTCCGCGCGCGACAAGCGCAGCGCCGAGACGAGCGGGCGGCCCCGGCAATCGTCGGCAAGCATGCCGATCAATCGCTCGGCCGCGGGATTCAGGCATTCGACGCGCCCGGCCCGGCCGGTGAAGATCACGCCGTCGCCGACGGCGACGAGCGCCGCGCGGGCGCGCGCCTCGCTCATGGCGAGTGCCCCTTCCGCTTCGCCGAGGCGAAGCGCGAGCCGTCTGATCCGGAACACGGGCAGCAGTGCGAGCGCGATCATGCCGAGTACGCCGAGGGCAAGCATGATGGCGAGCGGTTCGCGAAACGTCGAGTGAATCATGTTCGAGTGCGAGCGAAATTGTGGGACTGCCGCGGCGCCCGCCTGGGACCGTCGCGGCATCGTGTTCGAAGCGGTGCGCGGCACGGCGTCGGCGCTGCGGTCGGGCGCATCGCCCCACGCCGACTGCGCGAGCGTGCATGCGCGCGCGGGCCCGAGCCGCCACCCGAGCAATTCGTCCGAGGCCATCGCGTTCGCCGCATCCGCCGTGCACGTCGTGCCGCGTGCGCGCCGCTCGTGCACGCCGATGCGGCCGAGCACGCGCTCGATCGCGTCGAGATCCGGCGCCGCATCGTCACGCGGCGCGTGGACGAACGCCGCCGCGCCGCTCTGCGCCGCGTGCCATGACGGCGCCGCGACGATGCCGCCCACGCCGAACGCGCGACGGGAAAGGTGCGCGCAAATGCTCGCCGGCATCGCGAAATACGCGCGGCCGCGCGCAATTTCGCGAAGCTCGGCCGACAGCAGCGCCGTGCCGAGCAAGGCCGCCGTCAGCGCGATCGCGATGGCCGCGCGCGAGCGCCGAACGCGCCGTGCGATCGGATCGCAAAACAATCGACTGGGGACGGAAGCCATCGATGCATCACCGGAAGCGGCAGGCCGCGATCATTTCGAGGACGCATTCCATTAATCGATCCGAAATTCGGATACCAAATCGATTTTGATTTGCGCCCATTCGACTTGATGCGATCATCCACGACATCGTGACGCGAGTGTGTGGGCTGGGTGACGCAATTCATTTCAAATTAAGGCGCTCCGTACGCGACATCCGCTTTTCCTGCTTTGGCTCTTCTGGCATGCCGTTCGGCCAAACATCGGACGAAAATACATTCGTATGCATGCCGCATCGACAGCATGCGAAAATAATCTATTGAAATCTAAATTCAAACAATAAACCATCAAATTTTGCTTCCGAATGACGACGTTCCGGATCAATTGATTCTTAATATTTGAAGTCGGTCCGGTGAACGATTTCGAGCGCAATCATCGCACCCCGCGCATTCAGCTCCGATAGCTCGGATCGAGCCGATCGACGATTCGCTGCAGTGCATCGAACGCATCCTGCCCCGCGCCGTAGCGCGGATCGAGATTCAGCGAATCGCGCGCGCACGCGTCGAGAATCGGCGCGTCGATCTCGAGCGGCATGCCCACCGCCTGCGTCGCGACCTGCACTTCGCATGCGCGATTGAGCAGCCACATCAGCGAGAACGCATGCGCAAGCGTGCGGCCGATCGTGACCGGCCCATGATTGCGCAGCAGCAGCACCGGGCGCCCCGCCGCGCTGTCGACGATCCGCTGGCCTTCGTCGGGCCGCACCGTGATGCCTTCGAAATCGTGATAGGCGACGCGGCCGTGCAGTTGCGCCGCATAGAAATTGGAGAACGACAGCCCGCGCCGAGATGCGCATATGGCCATCGTCGGCGTGGTGTGCACGTGCATCACGCAGTGCGCATCCGGCAGCGCCGCGTGAATCGCCGCATGAAACGTCACGCCGGCGGGGTTGACCGGCCAGTCCGCATGGCCGGCCGGATGGCCGTCGACGTCGACCTTCACCAGATTCGACGCGCGGACCTCGCGGTAATGCAGCCCGAACGGATTGATGAGGAAATGGGTGGCCTCGCCGGGCACGCGCAGCGAGATGTGGTTGTAGATCAGCTCGCTCCAGCCGAGATGGTCGAAGATCCGATAGGCGGCCGCCAGTTGAACGCGCGCTTGCCACTCCGCTTCGGCAATGCGCGACGGGCGGGCGAACGGCTGATTCTGTGCTTGAGTCATGACGTGCGTTCCTCGTCGAATGGCATCGATGCGAACGCGCCGCGCGCGCGCAACGGGCGCGGCGCCCGAAAGCCCGGCGGCCGCGGCCGCCGGCCACGCCGCTACAGAAACAGCAGCGCGCGATTGAGCGCGTCTTCGTCGCGCGGCCGCTCGCGCCAACGTTCGAGAACGGGCACCGAATACAGCCGCTGCGCGCCGAAGCGCGGCCAGAAGTGGCACAGGCCGGGCGCGATCACCTGCACGACCGGCAGCCCGATGTCGGGCCGCGTCTTGTCGACGACGAGCGTATCGATGCCCGCGGCCGACAGCCGCGCGACGCAGCGTTCGACGTCGCTCTTCAGATCGGCGGCCGTCCCCGTCGCACGCAACGGCGCGCGCATCGGCGGCAGCGCGGAATCGGGATGCAGGAAGGCCTCGCCGGACAGTTTGTCGGCGTCCCACGGCGGCGGCGCCGACGCGCCGACGTCGAGCAACTGGTTCACCTCGGTGAGCGCGCGCTGCAGCGCGATCCGGCTGTCGAGATGACAGCCGAAACCGATCGAGAAGCGTCCCGTCGCCGTTTCGCGCGCGAGCGCGACGAACACCGGAATGCGCAGGTCGTGCGTGATGTCGAGCGCCCACAAGCGCCAGCCGAGCGACGCGTATTCGGCGACGAGCGCGTCGAAATACGGATCGCCGAAGCTCGCGATGTCGATGCCCGGCCGGCAAAGTTCGTTGTACCACCAGATCGCCACCGCATCGCGCTCGACGAGCTCGAGCAGGCCCTGCAGGATCGCTTCCTCGATGCACGCGCCCGCCGCGCAGCCGTTCGGGTTGTGCACGCAATACGCGGTGCCGCTCGACGCGGGCGCTTCCGCGTAGCAATAGGCAAGCGGCACGAGCCGCCGCGCGCCCGTCGCGATCGACCACGCGGGCGTCCAGTCGATCACGCTTTGCGGCGTGAAGCGCTGCGGCACCTGCTTGCGCGGATCGTCGGTGGTCGCGTTGTGGCGCTCGCGCCGCTCGAACTGGCGATCGCTGTATTGCTGCAGCGCGTTGACGTCGATCGGCGCGCCATGCGGCGGCGCGTGCGCGGACAGCTCCGCGAGGCTGCCGCGCAACGCCGCTTCGTCTCCCTGATAAACGCCGCTGAAGCGTTCGAGCGCTTCGGCGAGCGCGCTCGCGCGCGCCTGCGCATCGCTTGCGCCTTTGCCCGAGCACAGCTTGTCGAAGCGGTTCTCGCGCGGCGCGCGCTGCGGACACACCAGATAGCCCGCGACGTACACGTGCCGCATGCCGGCGTTGCGCCCCGGCATCGGATGCAGATAGGCGATCGGGCCGCTCACCGGAGAAATCAGATGTCCGTAGCGTTTGAAGAGATCGCCGGCGGCGAGCGTCCGATGGCCGCCTTCGCGGTGCGCCCCGGCTTGCGCCGACGCGAGCGTCACCGGACGCTCCGCCTGCTCGCGCATCCACGCCGCATTGCCGCAGCGCGGACACTGCGTGCGCCTGACCACGCGGTGCACGGCGGTCGCGAGCGTATCGATGCGAAGCGACACGATGTGCGAGCCCGCATGACGGCGGCGTTGCGCGTTCACCGCGATCTGCTCGACGAACGACGCGACGACGGCCGCGACGGCCGCGGCGCTCGCGCGGCTGTGCACGCTCGGCAGGCGCGCCGCGCCGCTGCCGTGCATGCGCGCAAGCAGTGTCTCGACCGGATGGTTCAGCGCCGTCCAGTAGCGCACGCATTCGATGCACGGCGGCGCGTCGGTCTCGCCGGACGCCGCCGACGATGCCGCTGCAGCCGCAGGCTGGCCGATCGACGCGCCGAACAGCGGCCCGAACAGCGGCCCAAGCAGCGGCCCGATCAGCGGCTCCACACGATCGGGCGCGACGACGAGCAGCGCGCCGCCGCGCGCCGTCACGCGTTCGGCGGCATCGGTCAGCTCGGCGCGATCGTAGCCGTCGGTCAACGCGACCGTCAGCGCCGCATCCGGCGCCACGCCGATGCCGCACGCGGCGAACGCGTCGAGCTGCGCGCGCGGATCGACGCCGAACGCCTCGACGGCGACCGCGAGCCGCGATGCGATGCAGGCCGCCGCATCCCCGTCCACACCCGTTCGTTCGAAGAAGCCGATCGCGGCGTCGCGCTCGCCCGGCGCGTCCGCGCGCACGTAGCCGCGCCGCGCCAGATGATCGAGCGCGCCGAGCAGCTCCCATTGCGAAAAGCGCGCGGCGAGCGCCGCGAAGGTCTGCGCGATCGTCAGGCCGTCGCGCATGCACGCGGCCAGCGCGGGAAACACGTCGCCCGGCAGCACCGAGCGTCTGAATTCGTCCACCACATACAACGCGCCGGGACCGGCGTCACGCACCAGCAGATGCGGCTTGAAACGCAGCACGCGCGAGAAGTCATCGAGCATCGTCCCCCCGTATCGGACACCGCGATCGAAGTGGGCGGCGCGGCCCGCGAACCAAGCGCCTCGGGCCGCGCCGCGCGTCGCCGTGTGGACGGCTCAGCAGCAGGTGAACAGATACGCCGGCCCGGCGTCGTTGTATTCGGCGAGCGCGATGCCTTCCTCGGCGATGTTGGCGGGCCGCGTCGGAATGCCGACGCTCATCGTGTTGACAGGCAGATGCCAGCGCTGCGTTTCGCGATGCCAGCCGTACCCGTCCTTCGCGGCGACTTCGACGATCTTGAGATCCAGAATCCACGGGCAGCGATAGTCGAGATAGCGTTCGAGCGCATCGTACGGATTGGCGAGCAGCATCTGCCTGAACGCTTCGTTCTCCCAAGAGAGCGCGATTGCGCGCAGATAGACTTCCTGAAACTCGAGCAGTGATTCCTGAGTGGGGACTGCGTTGTTGTCGGCCATGTCAGATCTCCTTGCGGTCCGGTCCGAACAGACTGATGTGCTTCGCGTTGTACGCGGCGAGCGCGGCCGCGCGCTGCTCCGGCGGCGGCGCCGGCGGCAGCATGAGCGCGAGCCGGTTGACCTCGTTCGTCGTCCAGCCGCCGTTCGTGAGCGGCGTCCACGCCGAGCTGTTCTCGTGCACCTCCAAATGCATCTTCATCGGAAACCGATAGTCGAAGTACTCATGCAACGTTCCGACCGGATCGGCGACCAGCCGCTCGCGAAACTTCGAGTCATGCCACGCCACGGCGATCGCCTGCACGATCACGGCGCGGTATTCGAGAAACTGGTCGTACGACGGCATACTGGGGCTTCGGTCCATCATCGCTTTTCTCCCGTGGTTGAACGGAGTTCTCGTTGCAACTCGCGCAGCTCCGTCTGCGCTTTCTTCTCGATTCGCGCCATGCCGCTCTGCCGCGCGACGGCGGCCGCCTGCGCGCATAGCGCGACGGCCGCTTCGGCCAATTCGGCCGCGCCGGCCGCTTCGCTCACGTCGGCCGCGCTTCGACCTTGCGCGTCACACAAGCAGCGCGCCTTCTTGAGCAGCAGTTCCGCAACGTAATAGCGCTCGTCCGTCGATTCGGCGAGCGCGAGACATTCGTCGAGCGTCGCGATCGCGGCGCGTGCGTCGCCGCGCGCCGCGTCGATGTCGGCGACGACCGACGCGTAATACGTGAGTCCGAGCATGCAGCCCGATTGGCGCAACGCGTCGACGTTCGCGCGCGCCGCGTCACGATCGCCGTCGCACCACGCGCGCACGACGGCCGCGTAGCGCTCGACCGCGTTGAGCCCGTAGCAGCGCGACAGCCGCAGCACCGCGTCCGACGTCGCGCGCGCGCCGTCGCGATCGCCCGCGCATTGCTGCATCCGCGCGAGGTACATCATCGTCACGCCGATCGTCGGCAGATGATCGCTGCAGGTCGCGACATGAACCGCGTCGTGCGCGAGCGCGAGCGTGCGCGCAACGTCGTCGTCGATGCCCCACAGCACGCTCGCGCGCGCGGACAGCGCCCACGCGCGCGTGTCGAGGCCGAACGTGCGCCGATGATCGCCGTCGCGGCGCGGATCGTAGGCGGCGAGCGCCGCGTCGAACGCGCCGAGCGCGAGCGCGTAGTGGCCGTCGATCCAGCGGCTCATTCCGTGCAGCGTATCGGCGGCGACGCCGAGATCCGCACGCGCCGACGCGCGAGCGAGCTCGGACAGCTGCGCGCCGATGCGGCGCACCGCCGCGCGATCGCCGGCGACGTGGTGATACACGGCGATCGTCCACAGCGCGCTCGCCGCGGCCTTCGCGTCGCCCAGCGCACCGACGCGAGACAGCACGCGGTCGGTGTGCTCGCGCACGCGCGGATCGCCCCAGCCGTCACGCGCCATTTGCGCGTGCGCGAGCGTCAAATCGATCGCGACCGTGTCTTCGTCCCGCCCCGGATAGTCGCAATGCAGCAGCCAGCCGCGCACCGCGCCCGCATAGCGGATCGCGTCGTCGTGCAGCGCGCGCTCGAGCGCGCGGCGCGCCGCTTCGATGCCGTGCGGCGCCGCATCGGCGAACGCATGCGCACGCGCGAA
Organism: Burkholderia sp. ABCPW 111; assembly: GCF_000773065.1. Classification (NCBI taxonomy): domain Bacteria; kingdom Pseudomonadati; phylum Pseudomonadota; class Betaproteobacteria; order Burkholderiales; family Burkholderiaceae; genus Burkholderia; species Burkholderia sp. ABCPW 111. The sequence continues at coordinate 43,761 of NZ_JPWT01000014.1, forward strand.
ATGATCGGCGATGCTCGCCGAGCGCGCCGCCGGATCACCGCCCGCGGGACGCGCGAGCAGCGCCTGCGCGACGCGCCGATGATTCTCGCGGCGCGTCGCGGCCGGCATCGATTCGTACGCGGCCTCGCGCAGCAGCGCGTGACGGAACACGTACGTCGCGCCGCCGATGCGGTGCTGCGCGTACAGCACGCGGCCTTCGAGCAAACGCCGCAGGCAGTCGTCGAGCTCCGCGCCCGCGCGCGGCGACGCGTCGGCAAGCAACCGCGCGTCGACTTCGAGGCCGATCGTCGCGGCGAGCTGGACGGTGTCGAGCGCGTCGTCCGCGCGTTCGAGCGCGAGCTCGAGCGTCTCGCGCAGGCTGCCCGGCAGCGGGCAGCGCCCCGCTTCCGCGAGATCCGGCAGGCGCGCGCCCGCAGTCGGCACGATGCCGCCTTCGACGAGCGCGCGAATCGTTTCCTCGACGTACAGCGGCACGCCGCCCGTGCGCTTCACGAGGAAGTCGAGCGCCGCGCGGTCCGCGCCCGCGTCGGGCATCAGCGACACGATCAGGTTGCGCGTCGCGGCAGCCGACAGGCGGCGCAGCATCAGCCGCTCGGCGCCGCGCCGCCACCGCTCGAGCTGCTCCGGCCGCGACGTCAGCACGACGCACACCGCCGCGCATGCCGGGTGGCGCGCGAGCGTGTCAAGAAAATCGCCCGTCGCGCTGTCGACCCATTGCACGTCGTCGACGATCAGCAGCACCGGGCCGCCGCCGCCGAGCGAGCCGAGCAGTTGGCACAGCACGTCGAAGAGCGCCTGCTGCTGCCGCGCGCCCGACCAGCGCAGCTTGTCCGCGCCGCCCGGCAGGCCGAGCCATGCGGCGAGCGTCGCGCGCGCGGACGCGCGATCGCCGTCGAACGCTCCGAGCATCCGGTCGAGCGCATGCGGATCGCCCGCGTCGAGCTGCCAGTGCGCGCGCACGAAGCGCAGGATCGGAAAGAGCGCGTGGTTCGTCTGCTCGGGCAGGCACACGCATGCGGCGCACGCGCCGTGCTGTGCGCGCACCGTCTCGCGCAGCGCGTGAACGAGCCGCGACTTGCCGATTCCCGGCTCGCCGACGACGAGCGTCGCGCGCCGCGCGGCCGCGCGCGGGCCGCCCGCCGCCGCGCGCACCGCATCGCGCCACGCGCGCGCGAGCACCGCCTGCTCGCGGTCGCGCCCGACGATCGGCGCCGCGTCGCCGAGCTCGAGCGATTCGAACGGCCCGCGCTCGTAGCGCTCGCCGAGCAGTTCGCGCACGGGCTGCGGCGCCGCGCCTGGCGCGGCGAATGCGAGCGACGTCGCCGCGGCGTCGACGTGGCGCTCGAGCGCGCGCGCCGCTTCGTCGCTCAACAGGATGCGCCCCGGCTGCGCGATGCGCTGCAGGCCGACGGCCGCGCTCGCGATCGCGCCGCCCGACGCGCCGCGTGCGTTCGCAAGCGCGGTGCCGACGTGAATCGCGCCCGCGATCTCGATGCGCCATGCCGGCGCGCTCGCGCCGTCGGCGGACGGTTGCGGCGCGAGCGCCGTCTGCCCCGCGTGCCGCGTCATTTCGAGCGCCGCGCGGCACGCGCGCTGAGCGGGCCGATCGATGCCTTCCGGATAGCCGAAGTAGAACAGCAGCGTATCGCCGAGCGCGCCCGCGACGTGGCCGCCATAGCGCACCGCGATGTCCGAGCAGCGCGTGAGCCACTGCGCGTGGAATACGTCGAGCGCTTCCTCGGCCGCCGCGGCGTCGTCCGGCTGCGCGCCGTTCGCGGCGACCGCGACACGGCAGCACAGTGCGGTGATCTGCCGCCGCCCGACGGGCGCGTCAACCGCGATCGTCCCGCCGGGGTCGCGATACGCGACGCCCGGCTCCGCCTGCGCGCGCCGTCCGTAGCGCAAGCCGCCGACGAGCGCCGGAAAATGAATCGCGCGAAACCGGTTCGCAAGCGTCTGCGCGGATTCCGCGCGCTGGCGCGGGTCCTTGCCGAGCGCATCGCGCAGCACGTCGCCGAGCGGATGCGCGGCGATCGCGGGCGGCAGCGCGACGTCGACGGGGCTCAGGTGCTGATACAGCACGTCCGCGACGCTCGCGCCCTGCATCACCGGTTGCCCCGTCAGGCATTCGATCACCATCAGGCCCCACGCGTAGAAGTCGCTCTTCGCGGTCGGCGGTTCGCCGCGCAATTGCTCGGGCGCGCAATACTGCGGCGAGCCGAGCACCTCGGTCGTCGCGGTGAGCGTCAGCTCGTCGCCCGCATGCGCGTCCGGCAGCAGCGCGCCGATGCCGAAATCGAGAATCTTCGCGCACGGCTCGCCGTCGCGCGTCGTCACCATCACGTTCTGCGGCTTCAGGTCGCGATGCACGACGCCGTTCGCATGCGCGTGCGCGAGGCCGTCGAGCACCTGCGCCATCAGCGCGCCCGTCGCCTCGGCGGGCAGCGCGCCGTCGGCCGCGAGCAGCGCGCGCAGCGTGCGGCCCGCAACGTGCTCGAACACCGCGAACAGCACGCCGTCCGCCGTCTCGCCGCTGTCGAGCAGCGCGACGATGTTCGGATGCGACAGCCGCGCGCACAGCGCCATCTCGCGGCGAAAGCGCGCGCGCAGGCGGGTGCGCTCGCGCGCGCCGCGCGGCGCGTCCTCGCGCAGCAGCTTGACGGCGACGCGCTGCGACGTGTCGAGCCTCACCGCTTCGTGCACGCGGCCCGCGCCGCCTTCGCCGAGCACGGCGCCGAGCCGGTAACGGTGCTCGCCCTGCAGCTCGTCGCCGTCGCCGGGCAGCGGCGGCGCGATCGCGCGCAGCGCGCCGCGATCGCAGGCGCGCGCGCGATCGGCCCGTGCGGAAGCAGACATGAAGCGCCGCTCAGCCCAGCGCGGCGGGCGAGACGAGCGTCGACGCGCCGCGCGCGACCGGATCGGGCGGTATCGTGAAAGCGTCGGACTCGGCCGACTGGCATTCGAGCCGGTCGCCGCGCACGACGCGGAAAGCGAGCGCGCCGAAGCGCACGCCGCCTCGGCGGCGCTCGACGAGCTCGGGAGAACCGGGGGACAGGAGCGGCAGGAACTGCGTGCGCGCGCGATGGATCTGCACGTTGACGTGCGATTCGTCGAGGCCGAGCATGCGCGCGAGCACGTCGAGCTCGATCCAGCCCTGCGACGCGGCGTCGTAACCGGCCTGCGCATCGGCAAAGCGCGCGCGGGCGAGCGTCACGAGGCAGTAATGATGGGCGCGCGCGCCAAGGTCGACGGCGCCGCCGCGCGTATGCAGCGTCGCCGTCACGTGCTCTTCGTCGCGGCTCACAGTGAAGTCGACGCGCTGCGGCAAGGTCGCGGCCTGCACGACGCGCGGCAGCGCGGCCGTGACGTTGCGATGCGCGAGCACGAGCTGCCACGCGAAATCGCCGCAGATCACCGCGTCGCCGTCGCGCAGCACGCGCGCGGGCGCCGTGTCGTTGCAAAGCCAGTCGCCCTGCGCCGAGCGGCTCACGGTGATCGCCGCGCCCGGCAGCGCCTGCGCGCGATCGAGCGCGATCGGCTGCGCGGGCGCGCGCAGCGGCCACAGCATGTCGACGGGCTCGCTCAGCTGGCGCGCGCGCCAGCGCACCGAGCCGCTGCTGCCGAACTGGATCAGGTCGCCGTCGCGCAACGCCACGCACTCGCCTTCGCCGACGAACCTCCCGGATACGAACGTGCCGTTGCGGCCGTGATCGTGCAGTTCCCACTGCCCCGCCGCCCAGCAGATGCTGGCATGGATGCGCGATACGTAGGGATCGGCGATGACCGTGTCGCAACGCTGCGGATCGCGACCCAATACGTGGTGCGCGCGCAGCAGACTGGCTTCCCCGGAAAGACCGTTTTCCAATAGCGCCATTTCGTCGACCTGCGGAAAAATGCACGGCGTCCGGCGGCACCCGATTAGGACGTCGTGCGCGTCTTATGTGAATGATTGACGGTCGAATATCAGATTCTGTTGAATCATAGGCAAGCGCCGCATCGCCGACAAGCCGTAATTGGGTGTAATGGATTTCGCCGATCGCGTTGCCTATTTTTTGTTTCACCGGCGCGGCCGTAAGCCGGTCACGATTCAATATTCCGAAAATGTTACGGATATCTAGCGTTTGGAGACCGCCATGGGATTTTATGGACCCGAACCATTCGAAAAAGCGAGCGCCACTTACGTGTGGCTCGGTCTGCGCGTGCCCGGCGCCCTCATCGTCGAGGTGGAAGGCAACGCGCCGCGCTTCACGACTGGCATTCAACTGGTACGCGATCCGCACTTCGTCGGCGGACTGAAGATCGACGTGATGGGCTGGACGGGACCGCTCACGAACGGCACGCGGCCGTATCGCGTGCGACATACGTTCCAGGGCGTGTTCCACCCGACGATCGTCGTGCACGGCAGCAACAAGACCGAAGTCGTCGAGGTCAAGCAGATCCCGCACGAAGAAGCCGACGCATTCCTGCAGTCGCTCGACGCCGCGTGAGCGCGGCGCGCCGGCCGAATCGAAACCGGCCGGCGGCGAACCGCACCGCATTCCGAATCGTTTGCATGACAACAGACGACGAATTCCGTCAAAGCCAGAAAATCGTCGAACAACAACAAGCGAACGAAAGAGCCCGGCGTCCGGCGACGGATCGCCGGGCCTTTTTTATCGAATGACCGACGTCCGCTCGAAACGCGCGCGATGCGTCGCGATTATCGATATGCGGATGCGAAAACGCGGCGCGTCGAATGCGCTTCATCGCGACGCCGGGCAATAGGCACGCGGCCGTCGAATCGAATGCATCGTCGACTGTTACAGTCGATATAAGCGCCGGTCGGAATCAGGATGTTTTCACGCGTGCATGCGCACACGCGCACGCCGGCCTGCATGGCAACGGGCGGCGGCGACGAAATCGATTGCGCGTCGAACCCCGGCGTCGGCGACGGCCGCGCGCATCGATGCAGGCCGCGCGCGCCGCGAATCGATCGCGCATGGCGCCGCGCCGTGACAGCGCCGTGACAGCGCCGAACGTCGCGACGTCGCGACGTCGCGCGTGCGTCGCCTGGCTCGAATGCAATCGAACGCAAAACGGAAACGCGGGCCGCCGCCTCGACGGCCCGTCATGTCGCCTGCGGCACGCGAGCGCAGGAAGGACGAACGATCCGTCGCATGACTCGCCGCGCGTAATCGCATGTAATGGATTTCGCTCCGCCGCCGCCGTATCGTTCGTTTCACCGGCACCGCCGCATGCCGGCAACGATGCTTCTCTCGATACATGACGCTGCGGACAAGCAGCGCGCGGAGACCAACATGAGTTCGTCGGACATCATCGAGCCACGCCGGGTCCTCGTCTCGGTGACGAGCGCAACGGCCACGTTCACGGCCCTGAGCCCGCATACGCCGGGGTTCCTGCACATCGTCGCGGAAGGCGCGGCGCCGCTCAACGTCGGCAACATCCATCTCGTGCACGATCCCGGCTTCATCGGCGGGGTGCTGCTCGAGGTCGCGGGCATCGCGGGGCGCCCGTCGCCGACCGTCAAGAAGTACCGCACGCCGACTTGCTCGTTCGAGAGCCAGTATCACAAGGAGATCTTCATTCGCGGTGCGAACGGGATCATCCCCGTGAGAGTCGGGCTGTTTCGTCACGAGGCCGTGTCGGCCGCCGCGGCGACGCTCGACGCCGAGTAAGCGGACGATCGCCGCTCGTCCGCTTCGATCTCCTGACGACAACAACAAGAGAACGGGCATGAACCAGGACCTGCTCGCACACATTCGGGCCGACCAGCTCGACGAGAGTATCTTCAACGCGTCCGGCCATTCGGTGACGATCGGCCCGGTCACGCTGGAGTTTCGCGTCAGCGGGGAACCGGCTTCCGCGACGGCCGAGCTGTACATCGCCCGGCAGTGGATCGGCGGCTGCACGCTGAACCCCGCGCATCCGAGCGGCAGGTTCGGCGGCGCGGTCGACAAGCTGAAGTCCGAAGTCGATCTGACGCTCGACGTGCCCGGCAAGAAGCTGGATTACCGGCTGACCGTCTGCGCGCCGATCATCGGAGGGACGAGCAAGAGCGGCACGCTCGGCCTGTGACCGTCGAACGAGGGCCGGCTGACTGCGAACCGGCCGCCGCGGCGAACCGCGGCGGCGGCGAGCGGAGCACGCGCGACGGACATCGGCTGCGGCAAATCGTGCGTCGTCGATTCGAAACGGCGCCCGGCGGGCAACGCATCGCCCGTCCGGAATAAAAACGCGCTCGGTGGCACCTTGGAGTCGTTGCGCGATAACACAAGCGTTCTCGCCCAAATTCGGCGGGATCGATAGAACAATCAACGCGCAAACGAAAAACCCGGCGGTCCGGTGGGGCCCGCCGGGTTTTGTTTTTCGCGCGGCGGGCGAAGCGACACGCGCATAAGCGACGCGGCGCGCCCGCTATGTCGTCGACGATTCCGACATCGGATTGAAATTGTTCTGTCAGGATGCCGAATGACGCGCGGCGAATCGGCCGTCTCGTTTCCGTGCGCGCCGAAGGGTCGAGCGTGACCGAACGTGATCGGCCGCAGGCGGCGCACGTCGCATTCGAGGCGAGCGGCGGCCGCGCACCGGTCATGCACCGGCCGCAGGCGGCACAGGCGGCGCAAGCGCCGTGCGCCTTCGCATCGAACCGGCAGCGCCCGCTTGCTCGCCCTTGCATGCCGGCATGTAATTCTTAATTAATTGCCGACGCAATTGAATGGCCTTTTAAATGAAATCGGCCAGCCGATCCAATGGCGAACGAATTGCTTCAAAGTTGCGAATTGACTTAACCGAATATCCGCCTAAAGTAGAGCAAGCCACGTTCCGGCAAGCGCGCGAAGTCAGAAAGAAACCGCTTGCTCGCGGTGCGCGGCGCACGCCGCGACGGGGTTCCCACGCATCCGCGCAAGAACAGGGCGCGTCTCGACCTGGCTGTCGGCGGTTTGTCTTTTCGGGCGAATTGGAAAAATTTCGACAGTCGAATTGATCTGACAATAACGATATTGAGACAAGGAATCATTTAAAGAGACGACGCGCCCGCATGCACACGGGCATGCACTCCCATTGTCTCGACACGCCGGTTTTCGATTTCGCATTGCCTCGGCAAAAGCGGCGCGCACCGCTCGACGCCGTCATCGCTGTCCGCGCGAACGAAGTTGCAACAGTGAACCAGGTGCTCGGCCGGCCGACCGCCATCCGGCGATCGAACGCGGCCGCGCGCCATTGCCGGGGGGCGCCACGATGCTTTCGCTCACACAGCGCGTTTTGACCTACAGCTTCATCGATCGTCCGCCCGTCAATCCGCGCGCGGTCGGCACGTCGAACACGGACGCCGCGCTGCTCGCGCAGATCGATGCGCTGCTCGCGTCGGCCGCCGCGTCGTTCAAGGCCCGCGCGTACGACGACGCGCTCGACGATTACTTCGCCTGCGAATCGCTGATCTACTCGCAGCTCGATCCGCAATGGGACCCCGAGTTGGGCGGCAGGCTGCGCTCGCGGCTGCCGCGCGATCCCGCGCTCTTCGATTCGCTGCTGTCCGCGACGTCGCAATGGCTGAACGTGCTGTCCGTGCCGGCGCCCGCGAGCCCCGTGCGGCCCGCGACGCCGCCGCCCGCGCAGGCGCTCGCCGGCGCCGCCGCGCTGCACGGCGCGGGGCTCACGCCCGTCAGCGCGAATCCGGCCGCGACCGCGCAGGCGCTGTCGGACATGCAGCTCGCATCGGTCTACACGGCGCAAGGCAACAGCGCCGCGAGCAACGTGGCCGTCGCGCGTGCGAAGGCGCTCGACGCGACCGTCGCCGGCGCGTTCTCGCCGCCGCAGATGCCTAACCCGACCGTGCATCCGGCCGCGAATCCGAACGTCGCGCCGCCGGCCGCGCCGGGCGCGACGCCGGCCTTTCATCCGGCGGTGACAGGCGCGCTGCCGCAACGCGGCATCGACCTCGCGCCCGCGGCGCTCACGCCGATCAAGATCCTGCCGATACCGAAATTGCCGATCACGCTGCTCGCGCAAAAGCAGGTCGGACTCCTGACGGGCAGCGGCGCGCAAACCGCGGTCAAGACGATCCAGTGGGCGGCGAGCGGCACGCCGGACATCGCGTCGATCAAGACGATCCTCTATGCGCCGCATGCAGCCGCGACCGCGCTGCCCGACGCGCTGACGAACGCGAACAGCCTCTGGGAGCGCTCGGTGCTGCTCCCGCACGACTACTTCTATACGATCCCGCTCGCGATCGCGCAGTGCTACCAGGCGCTCGGCGACTACGCGAACGCCGAGACCTACTACCTGCAGGCGGCGGCCTACGCGTACATCAACACGACGACGGAAGGCCCGTACGTGTGGGTCGCGCTCGCGGGGCTCTACGGCGCCTGGGGTGACAGCCTCTACCAGCAGGGCGACCGCGCGGGTGCGACGGCGATCTACAGCAAGGTCGTCACGCCGGGCAGCCCGGCCGCGCCCGCGGCGTCGCTCTACCAGATCGCGGGGCTCGCGAGCGCCGCGAAGAGCGCGACCGCGCTGCTGCCGCAGCTCGCGACGCTCGCGCAAACGGGCACGAGCGGCGTGTCGGCCGACGACGTCGCGATCGCGGCCGTCCTTCTCAAGGTCTACGCGAAGCTCGTGCAGATCGGCGCGGGGCTCGACTACTGGGGCACCTACGCGGCGGCCGTGCCGATCTGGTCGTTCAGCTATCTGCAGCAGGTCGCGATCAATTTCGCGCAGCTCGCGCAGCAGGCGGAAAACCAGGTCATCAACTTCTGGAACCAGGCGGACCAGGCGACATTGACGCGCACCGAGCTCGCGAACCAGGTGTCGCAGGCGAACGGCCAGGTCAACGCCGCGCAGCAGCAGCTCGCCGTCGCGCAAGCGCAGGCGCAGGCGTATCAGGCAGGCGTGACGGTCGCGCAGACGCGCGCGACGAACGCCGCGAAGAATGCGCAGGAGTACGGATCGCTCAACAGCCAGGTGATCATCATCCAGGCGACGGGCCAGCAGGTGTCGGGCGGCGACGACGGCGACTACAACGGCGTGAGCGCGATGGCAAACCAATATCTGTCGGGCCAGAGGATCTCCGGCGATTCGGCGACCGTCGCGGCCGCCACCAATCTCGCCGCGAACCGCCTGAGCCAGCAGTTCCAGATCGACAGCATGAACCGCACGACGAGCGAAATGCAGCAGGCGCTCGCGCAGGCCCAGGCGCAGGCCGCCGCGGCGAACGCGCAGGTGAGCGCGGCCGGCGCGAATCTCGCGGTCGCTCAGCTCAACGCGCAAGCGGCCGCGCAGACGCTCGGCGTGTTCGATGCGGACACGTTCACGCCGCAGGTCTGGCGAGCGATGGGCAACTTCGTCGATCAGATCTACGAACGCTACATGGACATGGCGCTGCGCGCGGCGAAGCTGATGCAGCAGGCGTACAACTTCGAGAACGACACGAGCGTGTCGTTCATCAAGGCGTCGTATCAGGGCGTCGTCGACGGGCTGCTCGCCGCGGACGCGCTGATGGCCGACATCCAGTCGTTCACCGACGATCTCGTCAACGCGAAGCGCGGCAAGAAGCAGTACCTGAAGCAGTCGATCTCGCTCGCGAGCCGCTACGGCTACCTGTTCGAGACGCAGCTCCGCAAGACGGGCACGATGACGTTCGAGACGACGCTCGACGATTTCGATTCCGCCTACCCCGGCACCTACCAGGGCCGCATCCGGCGCGTGCTCGTGTCGGTGCAGGGCATCGTGCCGCCCACGGGCGTGTCCGGCACGCTCGGCAACGACGGCATCTCGTTCTACCGGCTGCCCGCCGACGTCGCGACGCCCGCCGCGCCGAGCAAGGTGCGCGTGCAGAGCGCGGAGACGCAAATCATTTCGGACTACGATCCCGTGCAGGACGCGGTGCTCGCGCCGCCGCCCGACAACCAGACGGGCATCTTCGAAGGCGCGGGCGTCGCGAGCAGCTGGACACTGAGCCTGCCGCCCGCGCTCAACGACATCAACTACGGCACGCTGACCGACGTCGTGCTGACGTTCATCTACGAAGCGCGCTTCGATCCGCGCCTCGTGCAGCCCGTGCTCGCGCAGCTCGCGAGCCGGCCCGGCTTCTACAACCGCGAGCGTTCGATTCCGCTCGCATGGCTATATCCGGACCTGTTCTACGGCTTCGTGTCGACGGGCGCGCTGACGCTCAACCTGTCCGCCGCGGATTTCCCGATCGATCAGACCGCGCCGAGCGTCACCGCGGCGAGCCTGCTCGTCGCGGTGACGCCGGGCACGTCCGCGTCGAACGTCACGATCGCGCTGGCCGCGCCCGGCAAGAGCGCGCTGTCCGGCGTGACCGACGCGACGGGCGCGATCTCGTCGCAGGGCGCGGGCAGCGCGTGGGCGGGCGCCGTCGGCGGCTCCGCGCTCGGCGACTGGACGCTCACGCTCGGCGCCGCCGCGAATCCGTCGCTCGCGCCGGGCGGCAAGCTCGATCTGTCGTCGCTCATCAATCTCGTGCTCGTCATCGACTACGCGTTCAAGCCGCGCAGCTGAATTCCGATCGGGAGGCGAACCGTGGCCAAGACAAGCGGTACCGCTGACGAGATCCTGAACCTGCCTTCCGGCGGCGGATCGGTCAGCGGCGATGGGGGCGACTTCAGCGTCGATCTGAACACGGGCACCGCGACGCTGAAGTTCGATCTGACGGTGCCGGCCGGCCCGAACGGCATCACGCCGCCGCACACGCTGCAGTATTCGGCGGGCACGGGCGACGGGCCGTTCGGCCTCGGCTGGTCGCTCGGGCTGATGACGATCCGCCGCAGGATCACGCCGGCGACGGGCGCGGCCGAGCCCGCGCCACCCGGCGCGTGCACGCTCGTCGGCGTCGGCGAGCTCGTCGACATGGGCGCGCGGCGCTTTCGGCCGATCGTCGATGCGACAGGACTGCTGATCGAATTCACCGGCGCGTCGTGGACGGCCACCGACAAGACCGATACGCAGTACACGCTCGGCACGAGCGCGAACGCGCAGATCGGCGACGGCGGCGCGCTGCCCGCCGCGTGGCTCGTCGATCGCTGCACCGACAGCGCCGGCAACGCGATCGCGTACACGTGGCTCGCCGACGGCGGCAACCGCGTGCCGCAGACGATCGCGTGGGGCACGTACCAGCTCGTGTTCGTCTACGAGAGCCGGCCGGACGTGCTCGTCGACGGCGGCTACGGCGCGCCCGTCACGCTCGACAAGCGCTGCAGCCGCATCGAGCTGCACGCGAGAACCGAAGCGCAGAGCCTCGTGCGCAGCTGGACGCTGCTGTACGACGACGACAACGGCCACGGCCGCTCGCTGCTCGCGACGATCCGCGAGCAAGGCCACGCGGCGGACGGCTCGATCCTCGCCGCGCCCGATCGCACGTTCGCGTACTCGAAGCCCGGCGCGCCCGCGCTCGTGCCGGTAACGGGCTGGACGACGCCGCTGTCCGATCCGAACACCGATCTCGTCGACCTGAACGGCGACGGGCTGCCGGACATCGTCCATCTCGGCGACGGCATGCCGACGATGCATCCGAACCTCGGCGGCGGCCGGTTCGGCGCGCCGCGCCCGCTCGCGCGCACGGCCGCGCCGCTGCGCCTGTCGGCGCCGTCCGTCGCGTTCGCGGACATGTCGGGCAACGGCAGCGTCGACGTGCTCGTGCTCGACGAGCCGTTCTCCGGCTACTACCCGCTATCCGCGCCGGGCGGCTCGGAGCCCGCGGGCTTCGGCCGGCCGATCGTGTTCGAGCGCGCGCCCGCCGTCTCGCCGAGCGACGTGCGGCTGCGCTTTCTCGATCTGAACGGCGACGGCATCACCGACATCCTGCTCGACACCGGGCGCGGCTGGCTGATGTACCTGCGCGACGGCCCGACGACGTGGTCCGACGCGCCGCGCGTGCTGCCGCCCGCGCGCACGCCGCCCGTATCGCTCGCCGATCCGCACGTGCATCTCGCCGACATGACGGGCGACGGGCTGATGGACATCGTGCGCGTGACGGGCGGCGGGCTCACGTACTGGCCCGCGCGCGCGGACGGCGGCTGGGACGCGGCGATCGCGATGACGCCGTCGCCCGCGTTCGCGCGCGATTTCGATCCGCGCCGGCTCGCGCTGTACGACGTCGACGGCGACGGCTGCGCGGACCTCGTCTACGTCGGCCTGCAATCCGTCACGCTATGGCGCAACGTCGGCGCGACGCGGCTCGCCGCGCCCGTCGCGATTCCCGGCACGCCGGTCGCGGTTCCGGGCAGCTACCGGGTCGTCGACCTGCTCGGCTCGGGCACGGCGGGCGTGCATTTCCAGCTGCCGTCGATCGCGGGCGCGTCGCGCCAGGCCTATCTCGATCTCGGCGGCGGCGCGAAGCCGTATCTGCTGACCGATCTCACGCACGGCGCGGCGCAGAGCACGCACATCGGCTACCGGACGAGCACCGAATACGCGCGCGACGACGCCACCGCCGGCGCGCCGTGGCGAACCTATCATCCGTTTCCGATCCAGTGCGTTGCGCGCACCGACCAGACCGACCACGGCACCGGCGCGACGACGTCGACCCGCTACGCCTATCACGACGCGCGCTACGATCCCGCGACGCGCACGTTCCTCGGCTTCGGCCGCGTCGACAGCGAACAGCTCGGCGACGCGTCGTGCCCGACGCTGCGCGTCGAGACGACGTTTCATCTCGGGCTCGATCCGGCCGATCCGAGCCGCCCGCTCACGAACGACGACGCGCTCAAGTTAGGCGCGCTGCGCCGCAAGCCGCTCGTCACCGCGACGTACGGGCTCGACGGCTCGCCGCTCGAGAGCCGGCCGTATTCGATCACGCGGCATGCGTACGATGCGCTGCTCGTCGCGTCGACGGCGGGCAACGGCAAGCAAATCGCGGTGCCGTACTGCACGACGTCGACTGAAGAGCGCTGGGAGCGGCAAGGCGCGGTCGTGTCGACGCGCACCGTCGACTATCTCGCGATCACGAACGAAGGCGACGTCACGTCGCAACGCACGCGCGCGCAGCGCACGGGCGTCGCCGCGCCCGACCAGTACGTGACGACGACGACCACGCTCGCGACGGGCGGCAAGAACCTGAGGCTGCCGGCACGCATCACGCAGACCGCGCCCGGCGGCGGCATCGTGTCCGCATCGATCTGCTTCTACGACGGCGACGCGTTCACCGGATTACCCGAAGGCCAGGCGACGCAAGGCCTCGTCACACGCATCGAAGACCGCGTGTTCGACGACGCGTTCGCCGCGTCGGTCTGGGGCGACCATCCGCCCGATCTCACGCAGTACGGCTACCACCGGCTGAGCGGCGACGCGTCCGGCTGGTGGAAGACGCGGCGCGCGCACGCGCGCGGATCGAACGCGACGGGGCCGACGCTCGCGACGAAAGGCCCGCTCGGCGCGCAGCAGACGCTGCAATACGACGCGAACGGGCAGCGCGTCGTCAAGGTGATCGACGCGCTCGGCAACGCGGTGTCGGCGACGACCGACGCGCGCGTGTTCCAGACCGCGTCGCTCACCGACGCGAACGGCCACCTGACGACCGACGCATTCGACGCGCTCGGCCGCGTCGTCGCGACGATCGGCCCGCTCGACACGGCCGCGCTGCCGACGATCGCGTTCGCGTACGCGGCGGGCGCGATCTCGACGATCACGAGCGCCACGCGCAGCGCGCACGGCGGCAACGACACCGTGCCCGCCGTCACGTGGATCGACGGCGCGGGCAACGTGCTCGGCAAGGGCACGCCCGCCGCCGCGCCCGGCCAATGGACCGTCACGAACGCGGTGCGGCGCAACGCGCGCGGCCTCGTCGCCGCATCGTTCCTGCCGTACGCGGCGACGGGCGCGGGCTGGCAGCCGCCGCCCGACGGCACCGGCGCGACCACCTCGATCTACGACGCGCTCGGCCGCCTCGTGCAGCTCACGCGGCCCGACGGGCTCGTCGTGACGAGCCGCCGCGAAGGCGACACGGTGATCACGAGCGAGACATGGCCGGGCGCCGCGGCGGCCGACGTCGAGCGGCAGGTGTACGACGCGGCGGGCCAGCTCGTGTCGGTCGCGCGCAACGCGGGCGATCACTGGGTCGAGCAGCGCTACGGCTATGCGCCGTCGGGCAAGGTCAGCGACGTGACGCTGCCGGGCGGCGCGCACGTCGCGTTCACGCTCGACCTGCTCGGCCGCGTGTTCGCGCAGCAAAGCCCCGACACGGGCCGCACGGTGTTTTTCCTCGACGCATCGGACAACCAGCGCGCGCGCACGAACGCGGCGGGCCAGATCGTGCGCACCGACGTCGACGCGATGAACCGCGTGACGAACGTGTATCACGACGCGGAGGCGACGCCGCGCGTGCGCTACGAATATGCCGACGCGAGCGGCGCGCCGCCCGCCGACGGCATTACCGCGAATCGCTTCACGCGCGTATGGCGCATCACCGACGAGATCGGCGCGGTCGTCTTCGAATACGACGAAGCGGGACGCAAGACGACCACCGCGCGCACCGTCGCCGCCACCGGGCAAAGCTTCGTCACGCGGCGCGCGTACGACGCGCTCGGTCGCCTCGCGAATGCGACGCTGCCCGCGACCGCGCCGGGCGGCGCGGCCCGTACGATCGACTACGGCTATGCGGCCGACGGGCGGCTCGTGAGCGCATCGGGCGTCGTGAAGGACGCGGCCTACGATTTGTTCGGACGCCTGACGTCGATCGATTACGCGAACGGCGCGTCGACGCTGATCGACTACGCGGCGAACGCGGGCGGCATCGCGCGCATACGCGTGCTCGACGCATCGCGCAACGTACTGCGCGACACGACGCTCACGCGCCGCGACGGCCTCGCCACGACGCTCGCGAGCGCGAACGCCGCGGACGACAGCGTCGACTTCGGCTACGACGCGCTGCGCCGCCTGACGAGCGCGAACTACCGGCAAGGCGCGACGGCCGCGGACACGCACGGCTGGACCTTCGACGACGCGTTCAACGCGACGGCCGCCACGGACGCGGGCGCGCTGACGTACGAGCCGGGCACGCACCGGCTCGCGTCGATCGGCGGCGCGGCGATCGCGTTCGACGCCGCCGGCCGGATGACGACGGGCCGCTTCGGCGCGGCGGCGTTCGACGCGGCCGATCATCTGAGCGGCGTGACGCTGCCCGACGCGACGCAGATCGCGCACACGTACGACTACCAGGGCCGCCGCGCGCGCTCGACGAAGAACGGCGCGCAAACCTACTTCAGCCCGACCGAGGACATCGAATTCCAGGGCGACGCGGCGATCGTATGGATCACGTTCGGCAGGCAGCGGATCGCGGCCGACATCGGCGGCGCGCTGACCTTCGTGCATCCGAACGCGCTCGGCGTGATGGATCTCGTCACCGATTCGAACGGCGCGTACGGCACGCGCGTGCGGCAAACGCCGTTCGGTTACGCGCGCCCGGCCGACAGCGCGGCGCTTGCGGGCGGCGTCGCCGTGGTGGCGCTCGCGCTCGGCGCGACGGACGCGACGGGCCTCGTCTGCCACGGCCTGCGGTGGTACGACCCGCGCGCAGGCCAGTTCATCAGCCCCGACCCCGTCGTGACGAGCGTGTACACGGTCGGCTCGTGGAACCCGTACGCGTACTGCCTCGGCAATCCGATCCTGCTCGCGGACCCGAACGGCTGCAGCTTCCTGAGCGTGCTCGAGATCATCGGCGTCGCGATCCTCGCGGCGGCTTGCGTCGTCGGCGCGATTTTCACGGGCGGCGCGACACTCGTCGCGCTCGGCGTGCTGTCCGCGAACATCGGCGGGTGGCTCCTCGCGGGCGTCGCGCTCGGCAGCCTGGGCGGCGCGATCGCGGGCGAGCTCGCCGCGCAGAAGGCGGGCGGCAATCTGTGGGCGGGCGCGTTCCTCGGCGCGTTCCTGGGCGGCGCGACGTCGCTGATCGGCGGCGCGCTCGGCGGCGCGGCCGCGGCCGGCATCGACACGCTGATCGGCGGCACGAAAACATTCCTGTCGTTCGTCGCGGCGGGCGCGATCCAGGGCACGCTCGCGGGCGCGGGCACGGGGCTCGCGATCGGCTATGCGGGCGGCAAGGGCAACGCCGAATCGATGCTGATCGCGATGGCGAAGGGCGCCGCATGGGGCGCGGTGCTCGGCACGCTGCTCGGCGCGGGCATCGGCGCGATCGCGGGCACGGGCATCAGCGGCGCGGCGAAGCCGGACAACTTCCTGAACATCGGCGCGTTCGGCCAGAAGTTCACGGATTTCACGAGCACGTCGACGGCGATCAACTCGGCCGACAACGCAGCGGGCGTGACCGAATCGCTCGCGCAACTGTCGATGCCGAACGGCTTCAACGCGAGCAACATGCTCGGCCTGCTGCCGAACCTCGTGACGACGAACGAACAGGCGGCGGGCTGGTTCTCGATTCCGATCGGATGGCTCGGGCCGGGCGTGCTGAACGACGCGGGATTCGCGGGGCTCGTCGACACGTCGATGGCGCTCGACCAGGCGGGGCTCAGCTACGCGCACCAGATCTCGCTGCTGCTCGGCGCCGCGCCCTACTTCATCGACTACGCGGCGACGATGGCGCAAATCGTCGACGCGAACGGCGTGAACAGCTTCGAGACGGCGTTCAACAAGGCGTTCGGATCGGGGAATCCGAGCAACACGGGGTGACGCAAACGAACCCGGATCGCGGTTCGCCGTGCTCGCAAACGGAACGACATGGGAAACGAGACAGAAAACGAAATGGGAAGCGCTCGACGCCGCACGCATCGCACGCATCGCCGGGCGTCGAATGTCGGCGATCGCTTGCCGCCGCGCAATGCTCGCCCGCGGCGAGCTCGCTCACGCGGAACCTCGCCGAGATCCGTTCGCTCTCCTGAGCGCGCGTCGTCTCGCGCGCTCGACGCGTCGGCGCTTTTGAACCCGCGCGCACGCGACCGAGCGTCGACGCAAGCGCCCGCCGCTCCGATCGGCGCGTGTGGCTTCGCGCGAGGCCGCACGCGCTCGATTTCGAGCGTGCCCCGACAGGCGCGACCGGCCGACTGAACCGGACGCCGGCGCCGAAGCGAGATGCCGCGAGGCTGGAGAGTGCGATGAAAGCGTTCAGGCAAATATTCGACGCCATTCAGGCCGAGACGGTGGAGCCCGTATCGGCTCGCATCGGGATTCCGGTTAAAACCGACGTCACCGCGACTTTCGACTGGATAAGCGGCTACCTGGACGCCCATCCTGAATTCGTCGTAAAACTTTATATCCACCGAGCCAATCCCAAATTCGAATCGATCTCGGCGTTGGTGACGAAGAAATCGATGGCGCAGGCGAAACGTTCCGGCGACTTTCAGCTTCTCTTGACCAGTTTCGGCGGCGCCGGACAAGGATCGCTGCCGGGCGTCGCCCGATTCGTGCTGCGGACATACGAATGTCCGGAATGTCATCGCCAGGTGGACATCATTCCACTCGACGGCGTGCCGCCGCCCAAGTGTCAGAACGGCCATTCGCCCCGTGAAATGGAAGTCGCGGCGGGGTCCCCGGCATGAAGTTCGACGCGCTGTTCGAAGCGGGATTCAAGGAGCTGGGCGCCAGGTTCTTCCTCGTCGCGTTCCTGCCGATCCTGTCGGTGGCCGTGTTGATCGTGGGACTGAATGCGTCGGGCGCGCCTGCGGCGTCCCCGTCATGGGCGAGTTTTGCGAAGGCGATACGAGAACTGGACCTGACCCAATCGCTCGGGCTGATATTCGCCGTGCTCGTATTGTCCCTCCTCACCATGCCGTTGCAGGAAGCGCTGGTGCGGGTGCTCGAGGGCTATTGGGGAAAACTGGCGTCATCCAGCCGCCTCGGGAAGTTCTTCTTGAATCGGCAGAAGAAGAAAAGAGACGCGCTGGTCGCCATCGTGCAAAACATCGAACAGCCGCCGACACCGAGCCGGAAATCGGAAGTCGACTCGGCGGCGCGCCGGCTGCTCAAGTACTACCCCGCCGAAGACCGGCTGCTTCCGACGAGCCTCGGCAACGCGCTCCGAGCGGCCGAGGATCTCGCGACCAGCCGCTACGGGCTCGACGCCGTGACCGTCTGGCCGAGGCTCTACCCGCACATCGGCGAGGGGCTGGGCCGCCTCGTCGATAGCGCCCGCAACCAGCTCGACGTTTCCGTTCGTCTCGTGCCCACGTTCGTCGTCTGCGCACTCGTGTCGTTCGGATTCCTGTTGCGTCACGGATACTGGCTTCTGGTGCCCTTCGGGTTCGTCGCGATGGCATGCCTCGGCTACCGCGCGGCGGTGGAATCGGCCGCCGCCTTCGGCGCGGTGATGAATGCGGCCATCGACATCCACCGGTTCGACATGGTCAAGGGGCTGCATTTTCCGATGGCCGACAACCTGGCCTCCGAGAGGCGGATCAACCAGGCGATCAGCAATTTCCTGCGCCAAGGGATTCCCCATGAATTGCCGTACGTGCATCCGAAAGCCGGCGACGAAGGCAAGACGCGAACGACGAACGGCGCGTGACGACACACCGGTGCGCATGCCGACCGACGGCCGAACAGGCGCGAATCTCCGCATGGATCAACTTCCGCTATCCCCTCCGGCCGTCCCACAGCGCTAAACTAAAGGCGCCAAAGCCGGAGAACACACCATGATTCCTCCCGACCCTGAAAGCACCTTCCGCGGCTTGCCGTTGACGCCCGAGCAGAACGCTGAAGTAAGGCATTACATCAAGATTCGAACTCAGCGCGGCTTACCGTGGGACACGCCTGAACTGCAGGCGATGATTCGCGACATGATGCTGCCGCCGGAGGAGGATGCCGGCGCGGCGGATTTCCTGTCGGACGAGACGCGAGCGGTCGCCGAACGCGCGATGTCGTCGGTGGAAGACGAGATGGACCCCATCGAGGCAAACGAGGAATGGCGAGCGGCCATGGAAGCGGAAAACATGAAGGGCCTGCGTCGGTGACGCCCCTTCCCGCGCCACGAAGCCGCCCCGCACGACGCCCCGCCACGCGAGACGACGTAGGTCGATCGTCGGCCCCGCCGCGCGTGAGGCGCGCGACGCCGATCGCGTCGGCGCGGCGAAACGCGCGGCGCGCTCATTGAACATCGAACGCACGGGAGAACGACCATGCGACTGATCGAACCGAACGAACACAAGGACTATCTCGCGGCGCTGCACGGCCGCGGCCTGTCGGGAAGCGATTTCGCGCTTCGCGAAACGGACACGACGGACCCGAAGAGCGACGAAAACTTCGGCCAGATGGGCTTCGTCACGATCACCCGACGCTCGACGCACGTGACGAAGGAATATCCGCTCGGCGACGCGAGCGACTGGCTCCAGCACTTCAAGAACGATTTAGAAACGGGCGCGTTCGACGAAGCGAACGACAGCCAGCACACCTGAGCGTGACCGGCACGCGATGCGTTGCCGCCCGAACGCGTACGCCGAAATCGTCCGCCGCTGCATGCGCGAAGCCGGCATCTCGACGGCTCCGACATCATCCGAACCGGAAACGTCCCGCATGCCGTCGGCGGGCCGCCATCGATCGCGCGACGACCGCAGCAAACTCATTCGCGAACGTTCAATGCAGACGGGCAACCTTGGCCATCGCCGACACTTGAATCGAACATGCGCTCGGCGCGCCTGTGTCCGGCGCGGCGCCGCGCGCACTGCGTAACTCGGCGACATCCTGTTGAACGTTCGGCCGTCGCCGGTTACGCGTCGCACAAATCCGAGGATCTCTCGTTCCCGATGCGCGTCGATCAACGAGATCAACGCAATAAACGCGACAATCTCGACAAACGCGGAATATTCCGAATGCCGCATGCGAGCACGCGCGGCGCCAGCCGGACCACCCGTCCTCACTAACCGGCCGATCGTTTCACGCCGCGTATCGCGCAAGGCCGCACGCGTGCGATCCATGCACGCCGCCGAAGCGCCGTCGAACCGATTTCACACGGCACGCCGCCCTCCGAACATCGCGGTTTTCGTGCAACTCGCCATTACCGTGAATTAGGGCCATGTCTTTCGATTCAATTCAGGCGCCGAATCAATAACCTGTCATCTTAGACAGGAACCTTTAAATTAGCTTGCTGTTTGTTTATTTAACATGCTAGCCTTCCCAGGCCTTGGATATTTGTCAAACCGGATAATCAATTTTTTTGATTATTTACAAAAATTCCATGGCGGCAATCCGACTTCATGCTGACTGATGTCTTCTTATGTTGATCTATCCATTGAGGAGCAATATATGAGTATCGTCGCTGGACCTTTCCCGTATGAAAACATCACGCGCCGCACGACCGACGAGGAACGTGCTCAAATCGAACGCATCGATCTGAACGACGGCGACATCGAACGTCTCGTCGATCTGTTCCGCGACGGCCTGCGCGAAACGGCGCAATTTCACAGCGCCGCCGTGCAAAACAACTTCCAGATCCGCGCCGAGGTTTCCGTCCGCCTGTCCCGGCCGATCCAGAGCGAGGACGGCGCCAGGGTCGAGGAAATCGTCAGTCGCAGCACCATCGACGAAACGATCGAATCGAAAAAGGTCTTCAAGAACTGATCCTTTCGTCTCGACGAATCACCCCTAAATGATTCAAGTCGCCCCGCAGTGCAGCATTTACTGTCGGGCGATTATCGATTCATTTATCGCCTCAATGATTTCCATCTTTATTGCGCATGACTGACATGCCACATTTGCTTTTCATACAGGCAGTGTGATGCAAGAACATCCGGTCTATTTCGAGACATCCTCATCTTCGAATCAGTCGTTCATGCCGCCGTCGTCACATGACCTGGCCGAAACGCTGGCATTGACGCAACCCTATCTCGAACGCTGCGGAATCACGCGGGTGACGGATATCACGCGGATGGACGTCATCGGCGTGCCGGTGTATTCGGCCATTCGCCCGCTGTCGCTGACGCTCGCCGTCAATGCCGGCAAAGGCATGACGCGCGAAGCGGCCAGGATCAGCGCGATCATGGAGGCGATCGAGTATTGGCATGCGGAGCGGATACCGGCCGAGACCGCGCATTTTGCGTCCTCGGCCGCCATGCAGGCCGAGCACGGCATTTCGATACTCGACTTTTGCCCGGAACTGGGCGCGACGTTGAAGCGCACGCAACCCATCGGCTGGGTGCCGCTCGAAAACCTCTCGGGCGCGGGCGACGTATTCGTGCCGATGGAGTGCGTGTTCATGCCGTGCCCGCCCCCGTACGGAGCGAACTTCCTGCGGGCCACCAGTTGCGGGATGGCGTGCGGAACGACGATCGAACAAGCAACCTTGCACGCGATCTGCGAGGTGGTCGAACGGCATCAGCAGTCGTTCGACACCGTCTCGCCCCGCTCCCGCGCGACGCCGCTGCGCCTGCTGGCCGGGGACGCGGCCGAGCTTGCGCAGCGGATCGACGCGGCGGGACTGACGCTCAAGATGCGCTCCCGGTACGACATGGGCCTCTTTTTCGTCGACGCCGTCGTGGCGGCCACGGAGGGCGCCAGCTTGTCGTACGTGAACGGCGGGACGGCGTGCCACTCGGATTTCCAGTCGGCCGCTCGCGCCGCCCTGCTGGAAGCGGTTCAAAGCCGCCTGACGGTGATCCACGGCGGCCGCGACGATCTCGACGAACGTCTCGCGCCATCGGAAAGCAAGACGTACGACGCCAGCAAAGCCGAGATCGAACACATCCTCGACGCGTATTCGAGCGGCATCGAGGTCACGGAACAGGACATCCGCAAGCGCTCGCCCGAGCACGCCGTCGCGCGGCTGATCGACAAGATCCGCTCGGCCGGCTTTGCGCGGGTCCTGCGCCATCGTTTCACGCAGCCGGACGATCCTCTCCAGGTGGTGCGCGTCGTCATTCCGCAAATGGAGCACTTCTCCCGCGCCACCGGCAAGGTGGGGCGGCGCCTGCTGGATTACATTCGCTCGACGGGAGGGCGGCCGTGATCTGCCACGTGTTCGTCGGCCCCACCGCGTTCGGCTTGCCGAATCGGCTCCTGGTCCGCCCGGATCTGGTGATTCACGGACCGGCCGCGCGCGGCGACATCCGCGCGTTGGGCGGCACGCTTTCGCGCGGCGCGGCCGTCGCATTGATCGACGGCCGCTTTGGAGACGTGCCGTCCGTCGCCCATTGGGAGATTCTGGAAATGCTCGACGCCGGCGTGCGCGTCTTCGGGCTGTCCTCGATGGGAGCCATACGCGCCGCGGAATTGCAACGGTACGGCATGACGCCGTATGGCTCGGTGGCGCAGCGCTTCGTCGACGATCCCGATCTTCCGGATGACGAAGTGATGATGCTTCACTCGCCTCGCCCTCCGTACGCGCCGATTTCGGAGCCGCTGGTTCATTTGCGCGAAGGTGCGCGCCACCTGGTCGCCCGCGAAATTTTGTCCGATGAACAGGCAGCGCGAATCATCGGCGATCTGCGCGAACGATGGTTCGGCGAGCGGACCTGGGAGACGCTGATCGATTCGGCCGCGCAACAGGGCATCGACCGAAGCGCGCTCCTTCGCGCGCTCGGCGATCCGCAGCGCTACCGGGTCAAGTCGCGGGACCTGGAGAACTTCCTCCATGACGAGCCCTGGGCAAGTTGACATGAAAAAAATCGACGAGATTTTTCACGGACTCCCTTTCCTCGACGAGCCGTTCAAATCGGACCTGCTGCTGACGCTGATCGGCCGGGTGCGAAAAATCCTGGGCGACGACATCGTCGGTCCCGCCATCGACGCCGACTGGCTCGATCCCGATCAAGCCCTGAAGCTTCGAGGCGCCGCCGGCATCGGTTGCGATCTCCCGTTGCTCCCGCTCTCCGCCCTGCAATTGCAGCAGGTGCGATCGGCGCGCGCGAGCATCGTCGAAGCGGCGCCCGAATGGCAGCGGCTGATCCTGTTCCCGGTGAAATACCACCGGCTCGACAGCAGCGACGTGATCGGGTGCTCGTGCTACGCGACACCGCAACGCGTGTTCCTCTCCGACGCCGCATTCGCCACGCCACGAGAACTCTGCGAGCAGATCATCCACGAGCATTGCCATAACTGGATGTACTTCCTCGAGGAACTGATGCCGTTTCATCGAATCGACTACCGGGAAGTCTTCGTCCTGCCTTCCGGAACCGCCAATCGCAATCCGACGGAAGTCATCGGCGCGGCGCACGTCGCCGCGACGCTCGCGCATTGGTACGCGAGGCAGGCCGATGCGCCGTCGCAACGGCGCGTCCGCGACCTGCTCACTTATCTGGACGGCTGCGTCGGCATTCTGCGCGCGCTGCCGCACGATTCATTGCTTCCGGCCGGCGCCGAAATCGCGTCGCTCCTTGCCCGATCCAATGAACGATTCCCCAGGAGAGGCGATCTTGTTTCGTGAAATTGCTCCGTCACTGTGGCAGTGCTGGCCCGTGTTCATTTACCGGCAGGTGCTCGACGACGCGGCCGAGATCAACGCGCGGCTCGCCGACGCGATCTCGAAGCGCGCGTCGACCGAGCCGAGCGCGAAGGCCAGCAACGCCGACGCATGGCAATCCGCGGCGGACTTCTTCGGTCACGACGACGCCGACAGGACGTTCCTCGTCGAGCGCATCACCACCGCGATGCGCCAGATGAACCGGCTGTCCGGCATCACCACCGACGACTTCGACGTCATCCTGGAAGGGTGGAGCGTCATCAATCGCGCGGGGCATCACCACAACCATCACATCCACCACAGCTCGGTCTGGTCCGGCGTGTATTACGTTCGCACCCCGGCCGGCTGCGCATCCGCCGCGCGAGACGGCGCGATCGAATTCATCGACCCTCGCCATGCCGCGCCCGTGACCGCGCGCAGCATCCGGACGATCCGCCCGGTCGGCGGATCGCTGCTGCTGTTCCCGAGCTGGCTCGAGCACTGGGTGCATCCTCACTACGAGGCCGGCGAGCGCATCTGCGTGCCGTTCAACATCTACCTGATGCCGAGGATGAGCCGATGATCGACCTGATACTCGAATGGCCCACCTACATCCTGTCGGGAACGATGCCGCCGGATGCGCTGGCCGCCGCCCAAAAGCGCGCCGCCGATCCGGCCGGCATCCTGCGTCTCGAGGACGCGATCGGCCCGATCGTCGCGGACGCGCCGCACGCGCGGGCGCTCGGCGACGCCGAACTCCGCGAGCCGCGGATCGAGACCTGGTACGCAGGACACCTCGAAGCGCTGTGCGACGACATGCCCGACGCGACGCACATCGTCATCGTCGTGCTCGACGTGTCGAGCGACGAGGCCGCGCCACCGGCGAATTATTCGGGCACCTTGATGATCCGCGACCCCCGCGCGGGCTGCGCCAGCGTCTTCGTTCCCGGCCTGCCGTATGGCCGGCCGTTCGAATTCGTCGCGCGGCCCGGCGCATACGTCTGCTACCCGGCATGGCTGCGCTGCGCGGTTCTCCCCGTCAACGCCGGTCACGAGATCCGCCTGTTGCGCGCCAAACTGGTCATGAAGCGGCCCGGCGCGCACGATCGGCCCGAGCACCGTCAACTCGATCTCGACGGGCGCCCGGACGTAAACGACATCGAACGCGCCGACCGTTCGCGCGCCTCGGCATGAACGCCAATCGAATCCTGAAGATCCTGAAGATCGAATCGATCTCGGTCAACGTGACGCGGCTCCAGATCGGCCTCGTCTGCGTCGGGCTCGCCAGCGACGCGTTCCGTTACGCGTTCGCATGGTGGGTGCTGAAGATCAACGGCTCGGTGGTCGAATTCGGCAGCCTGCTCGCTGCGATGACCTTCGCCCAGACCACGTCGACGCTCGGCGTGGGCGCCCTCGGCGACATGTGGAATCCGATGAAGGTGCTGCGATCGGCCGTGTGCCTTCAGGGCGCGACGATTGCGATCCTCGCGGCGTGGGCCGGATTCGGTCCGTATCATTTCCCGCTCGCGATGCTCTTGTCGATCGTCCTGTCGCTGTTCGTCGGCGCGATCGAACCGTTGACCAACGTTGCGATCGCGTCCATCGCGCCGGCGGGGCAGGTCACGCGAGTCATGGCGCAACGGGGCGCGCTCGCAAGCGGAACGAAGCTGCTGGGCCCGCTCATGGCGGGCGCAATGGTGTCGGTCCTCGGCGCGGCCGGAACCCTGCTCGCCTCGGCGGCATTCGCCGGCGCCTCCTGCTTGATCTTCGTTCCGCTTCGAATCGACGACGACAATCGCGCCGAGCAGCCCGGCGCGATGTCGTTTCTCTCGTCATGGGCGCGCAAGACCGCCGCCGGCCTCCGCACCTTCTATCAAGTGAAGGTCGACTTCTATTTTTGCGTCATGACGTGCATGGCGAACTTCGCGCTCCCCGCGTTTTTTCTGGTCGCGCTTCCTTACCTGGTCATTCAGGTGCTCAACTTCCCCGCCAGCATGCTCGGCATCTTCGACGGCATTTTTTGCGCCGGCATGTTCGTCGGAGGCATGCGCGTGGTGATGTGGCTCAACCGGGCCGTCGGCAAGCAGCATGCCGTGTTTCTGTCGATGGCCGCGCTCGCCGCGATGATCTTTTCGTTCACCGTCACGCGTCAGCCCGTCGTCATGAGCGGCGCATTGTTCATCGGCGGGATGTTCATGATGACGATCTTCGTCAATATCGGCGGACTGCGCGCGGTGGCCACGCCGAAGCACTATCGCACCCGCATGTTCGCCACCGCATCGTTTCTCGTCTCTCTTTCGATCACGCCCGGAATCGCTTTCGTCACGTTCGCCACGCAACGCGCGGGAATCGACGCGGCGCTCGGATCGATCGCGGGCATCTGCATCGTGTCGGCGGTCGCGATCTACTTCATTCCGAACTCGCGCAAGGTTCTCGAGATGACCGAGCGCGACGCCGAAAACGCGTATCAGCGGCTATATCCCGCTGCGTTCCTCAAACCTGACGCCGGCGGCCGCGAGATGGCCGGCTGACGGATCAGCCTGGCAGGCAATCCGGTTCGCCACTCCATCGACCCATACCATGAGCCCGAACTCCCTGGAAATCATCTTTGCGCAAAGCATCTTGCCTCATGCATTCTTCGCCGCCTTGCGCGTCGGCTTGTATTCGGCGCTCACGCGCGCGCCGGCGCCGGCGGAGGCGATCGCGCGGAAGCTCGGGCTATCGCGGCGCGCGGCCAGCGTGCTGCTCGACTCGCAGGTCCTGATCGGGCTCGTCGAACGGGATTCGGACACGCGCTATAGCGCGAGCGAAGAAGCCGCGACGTTCCTGCATCCGGACGGGACGGGCTATTGCGCGGCCATCTACGACAAGTGGCTCCAAGCGCTGCGCAACCTCGATTCGGCATTGCGGGACGACGCGCCCGCGATCGACGTCACGTCTGCGGCCTTTCAGCCCGAGTGGGTTCATTATGCGAGAAAGAGCCTGGTGTCCTGGCCGGACGAAGCGAGACTCGCGATGCAGGATTGGAGCGACCTCGTTGCTCGAGGCCAGGTGCGTCCCGACAGCCACGTCGCCTACTTCGCGAGCGGCGCGGGGGTATTCGGCATGGCGCTCGCGCAATTTTCCGAGCGCTGCCGCGTCGTGCTGCTCGATCGGCCCGACGTCCTGAGCGTCGCGCGGCGCGTCGCGTCGCTGATGCGCGTCGGCGAGCGCGTGCAATGCCATCCGTTCGAATTGCGGCGAGCAGCCCGCGAGGACGATCGCCGTGCGCCGCTGCCCGCGGTCGACATGGCGATATTCCGCGAAACGCTCCACTATCTTCCGCCCGACGAAGTCCGGATGCTGCTCGAGCGGGCCCGGAACACGTTCGAGCACGTCGACAAGATGCTCGTCATCAATCGATTCCTGAACGACGCGCGCACCGGGCCCCGCCCCTGCTTCATCGACAACGCGTACATGGCCGCCACCTCGCCGCACTGGGAAAGCTACACCGAGTCCGAAATCGGATCGATCTTCTCGGATGCCGGCTATCCGGTACGCACGCAGATCAACGAACGAACCTGGCTCTTCTCTCGCTAGTCCCCATCGATCCACTCACTGCTTCGGCTGCCACCATGAACGCATCCAACGTCTACAGCAATTTCTACAAAGTCGAGCGAACGGGCGGAGATCATCTGAGCGACGGCGGAGGGCCGTTCGGCTTCGACATCACCGTGGCGCTCCAGGCCGATTACCTCATTCGCTTCCATCGATGCGACGCCATACTGGAAACCGGCAGCTTCCGCGGCGACACAACGGCCTATCTCAGCCACGCTTACCCGGACCTGCCCGTCTTGACCTGCGACATCGATCCCGACAACGCGAAGTTCGCGCAAGTCCGGTTGCGCGCGCAGGCAAACGTCACCGCCACACATGCGGATTCCCGCGAATTTCTCCGCCGCCATCTGCCGAAATATCAGCGCCCCTTCGTCTATCTCGACGCGCACTGGTACGACGATTGGCCGCTCGGGCAAGAGCTGGAGCTGATCGATCGCGGCGTGATCTGCATTGACGACTTCGATATCGGGCACCCGCGATTCGCATTCGATCACTACGACGACGTGGTGTGCGGGCCCGACATATTGAAGCCGCATCGCAGCCGAATCCCGTTTTTCTATACGAACAACCCGCTCGGGAAATACCCGTTTCCCTGCCTGCAGATCGGCCGCCGAAGCGGCAAGGCGTACATGGAAATCGGCATGGGGGATTCGGCGTTGTCGCAAAGCGACTGGTTTCTGAAGCGGGAAAACTAGGACGCCGCCATCGACATCGTGATCGCCGATCCCATGCGCTCGTCGAACCTCCGCATCCGCGGTTCTCGGCAGCTCGCCCGTCCGGAGCGATCGCGGGCGCGCGGGCAGCGAATCGGCTCGCTCATCGCGCCCCCCACCGCCTTCAATCGCAATCGGACCACGCCCCATGAAACTGCCCCCGCTCGTCACGAGACGCCCGCCGTTATCCCGCGAGGAATTGTCCCGCTACAGCCGGCACATCCTGCTTCCCGAGATCGGCCTGCAAGGTCAGCAGCGCCTCGAGGGAAGCCGGGTGCTCGTCGTGGGCGCGGGCGGGCTCGGCTCGCCCGTGCTGCTCTATCTCGCGGCGGCGGGCGTCGGTACGCTCGGCATCGTCGATTTCGATCGCGTGGATATCTCCAATTTGCAGCGGCAAGTCATCCACCGAATGTCGACGGTCGGCCGTTTGAAGACCGACAGCGCACGCGACGCGATTCTCGATCTGAATCCGCATGTCGACGTGCGCGCTCACGACGAACGGCTCGACAACGACAACGCCGTGCCGTTGTTCCGGCAATACGACATCGTCGTCGACGGCACCGACAATTTCGCGACCCGCTACCTGGTCAACGACGCCTGCGTCCTGGCCGACAGGCCGTATGTCTGGGGATCGATCTATCGCTTCGAGGGGCAGGCGTCGGTGTTCTGGGAAGCGGCGCCGGGCGGCATCGGCGTCAATTACCGCGATCTGTATCCCGAGCCGCCGCCGCCGGAACTGGCGCCGTCGTGCTCGGAAGGCGGCGTGCTCGGCGTGCTGTGCGCATCGATCGCGTCGATCATGGCGACCGAAACCGTCAAGCTCATCACGGGTGCGGGTGATTCGCTGCTCGGCCGGCTTGCGGTCTACGATGCGCTGGAGATGCGCTGCCGGTTCCTGCCGCTGCGGCGTGCGCCCGGGCGCCAGCCGATCACCGCGCTCGCCGATTATCGGCACTTCTGCAATCCCGCCGTGCGGCAGCCGCCGAACGGGGAGACGATCGCGCCCGGC
This sequence comes from Burkholderia sp. ABCPW 111, assembly GCF_000773065.1. NCBI lineage: Bacteria > Pseudomonadati > Pseudomonadota > Betaproteobacteria > Burkholderiales > Burkholderiaceae > Burkholderia > Burkholderia sp. ABCPW 111. Next base: position 72,415 of record NZ_JPWT01000014.1, read on the forward strand.
GTCGACGTTGCGGAACTCAAGCGCTTGCTGGACGCCGGCGCGCCGCTCGAGCTCATCGACGTGCGCGAGCCGAACGAGTGGGATCTCGTTCGCATTCCGGGCGCGCGGCTCGTCCCGAAACAGCAGATGCTCGCCGGCGGCATGACGACGCTCGACAAATCTCGGCGAACCGTCATCTACTGCAAAGGCGGCGCCCGCTCGCAAGAAGTCGTGCAGGCGATGCGGCGCGCCGGTTTCACGGACGTCAGCAATCTCGACGGAGGCGTGCTCGCCTGGGTCCGCCTGATCGATCCGTCGCTGCCGTCATATTGAGCGCGTCGGGCGTCGACGCAACCGTTGCGATGCAGACGAATCCGGCGCGCGACGCCGACGCATTGCGGCCGGGGCGCGCGCGAAGGCACATGCAGAGCGTTCGCACGGCCGAAACAACTGCGGAAGGCATCGGTCGGCAACCTCGCCGTGTTGCCGACGCCCCCGCTTCCCGCCCAACCGATTCCCTTTTCTTGCCCGCCATGACTATTACGATTCAGATTCCGACCATCATGCGCTCGCTGACGCGCGATCAGAAATACGTCGAAGCGCACGGCCAGACCGTCATCGAAGCCATCGCCCACCTCGAGCGGAACTACCCGGGCCTGCAACGACGACTGATGCAGGGCGATCAACTGCATCGCTTCGTCAACATCTATGTCAACGACGACGACATCCGCTTCAACGGCGGCCTTTCTGCTCGTCTGAGGGACGGGGATACGATCACCATCCTGCCGGCCGTGGCCGGCGGCTAGCCCGCGCCGCGACGCACTGCCAACAAAAAAGCCCGCAACCACGAGGGCTGCGAGCTTTCTGGCTACCGCTTCGAAGAGAGACGGTCGGGGCGTCTCAGAACGGAATGTCGTCATCCATCTCGTCGAAACCGCCGCCCGCCGGCGCGCTGGGGCGGCTCGCGCCACCGCCACCGCCGCCGTTGCGCGCGCCCGCCGCGCCGCCGCCCGACGCGCGACCACCGCCACCGCCACCGCTGCGCTCCGTATCGCGGCCGCCGCCGTAACCACCGCCGCCGTAGCCGCCTTCGTCACCGCCGCCGCCCGAACCGCCGCGGCCGCCGAGCATCTGCATCTGGTCCGCGACGATTTCGGTCGAGTAACGGTCCTGGCCGTCCTGGCCTTGCCACTTGCGCGTGCGGATGCGGCCCTCGATGTACACCGACGAGCCCTTCTTCAGATACTCGCTGACGATCTCGGCAAGGCGGCCGAAGAACGCGACGCGGTGCCATTCGGTCATTTCCTTGAATTCGCCGGACGCCTTGTCCTTGTAGCGATCGGTCGTCGCGAGGCGGATGTTCGCCACCGCGTCGCCGCTCGGCAGATAACGCACTTCGGGATCGGCGCCGAGATTGCCGACGAGAATGACCTTGTTGACGGATGCCATGTGTTTCTCCAGTTGATTCGATGCCAAACAGCGCGGCAAAACCGTTCACGGCTTCATCGGCCGGCGTGTGCCGGAGCGGCAACACGCCGTGCGCTTCGAAGGGCGTTCGCGTGTCAGGCTTTGCGCGGCGGCTGTTTCATGCCGGCCGCGATTATAAGCCACACGGCTACGAGCGCCGAGCACGCGAAAAACACCGTGTCCGCGCCGCCGTGCTTCAGCAGCACGCCGCCGACCACGCCGCCCAACGCGAGCCCGATCGACTGCGTCGTGTTGTACACGCCTGTGGCCGCGCCCTTGCGCGAACCCGGCGCGAGCTTCGACACGAGCGACGGCTGCGACGCCTCCAGAATGTTGAAGCCCAGGAAGTAGACGAACAGGATTGCCGCGACAATCAATATCGTATGCGTTGCCATGCCGAGCAACAGTTGGCCGATCAGGATAGCCGCAATTCCGCCCAATAGCACGGGCTTCATCTTTCCCTGTTTTTCCGCGACGATGATGGCCGGCACCATCATCACGAACGCGAGCCCCATCACCGGCAGATAGACCTGCCAGTGCGACGCGACGGGCAGCCCGCCGTCGACGAGAAGGCGCGGCACGACGAGAAAGAGCGCGGTCTGCGTCGCGTGCAGCACGAGCACGCCGAAGTTCAGGCGCAGCAGCTCGACGTTGTGCAGCACTTCGGCGAACGGAGCCGGCACGTGCACGGGCCGCGGCGCGTCCGGCACGACCCAAAGCACGACGCCGATCGCCGCGATCGACAGCGCGCCGACGATCGCGAAGAGCCCGCTCATTCCGACCCAGTGGAACACGATCGGCGCGCCGACGATCGCGACCGCGAACGACATGCCGATCGAGCCGCCCACCATCGCCATCGCCTTCGTTCGGTTGTGCTCGGACGTCAGATCCGCGATGAACGCGAGCACCGCCGACGATACCGCCCCCATTCCCTGGATGACCCGGCCGACGATGATCCACGTGATGTCGTGCGCGAACGCCGCGACGAAGCTGCCGAGCGCGAAGATCAGCAGGCCCGCGGCGATCACCGGCTTGCGCCCGAACTTGTCCGACGCCCAGCCGTAAAAAATGTAAAGCAGCGATTGCGTGACGCCGTAAGCGCCGAGCGCGATGCCGACGAGCACGACGTTGTCGCCGCCCGGGATCGTCTTCGCGTAGACGGAGAACACCGGCATGATCATGAACAGACCGAGCATGCGCAGCGCGAAGATCGCCGCGAGCGACGCGGTCGCGCGCAGCTCGGGTGCGCTCATGCGAGTGGAGGTAGCGGACGGATTGGACATCGGGCGTGTGTTCGATTGAATCGGTGGTCCGCCCGCTGCCGGGCGGCGGGAGATCCGGGCCGGCCGCCTGCCGCCGCGCGCCGCCTCGCTGCGGCCCGGGCGTCGCGAAAGCCCGCTGCCGGGTGGCGCGGGAATTGGTTGGGAGCCTGAAACGACGGACTCGAAAAGTCGTTATAGTAGCAGGTTTGGTTCTCTCATCTTCCGCCGGGTTCATGGAACAAATACGTATCCGTGGGGCGCGCACCCACAACCTGAAGAACGTCAATCTCGACCTTCCGCGGCACAAACTGATCGTGATCACGGGCCTCTCCGGCTCGGGCAAATCGTCGCTCGCGTTCGACACGTTGTACGCCGAAGGCCAGCGGCGCTACGTCGAGAGCCTGTCGGCGTATGCGCGCCAGTTCCTGCAGTTGATGGAGAAGCCGGACGTCGACCTGATCGAGGGCCTGTCGCCCGCGATCTCGATCGAGCAGAAGGCGACGTCGCACAATCCCCGCTCGACGGTCGGCACCGTCACCGAAATTCACGACTATCTGCGGCTTTTGTACGCACGCGTGGGCACGCCGTACTGCCCGGATCACGAGATCCCGCTCGAGGCGCAGAGCGTGTCGCAGATGGTCGACGCGGCGCTCGCGCTGCCCGAGGAAACCAAGCTGATGATCCTCGCGCCCGTCGTCGCGAACCGCAAGGGCGAGCATGCGGAGCTGTTCGAGGAAATGCAGGCGCAGGGCTTCGTGCGCTTTCGCGTCCGCTCGGGCGGCGGCGCGGCGAACGAAGGCGTCGCGAAGATCCACGAAGTCGATTCGCTGCCGAAGCTCAAGAAGAACGACAAGCACACGATCGACGTCGTCGTCGATCGCCTGAAGGTTCGCCCGGACATGAAGCAGCGGCTCGCCGAATCGTTCGAGACCGCGCTGCGCCTGGCCGACGGCCGCGCGATCGCGCTCGAGATGGACACCGACCGCGAACACCTGTTCAGCTCGAAGTTCGCGTGCCCGGTGTGCTCGTACTCGCTGCAGGAGCTCGAGCCGCGCCTGTTCTCGTTCAACAACCCGATGGGCGCGTGCCCCGAATGCGACGGCCTCGGCCAGATCACGTTCTTCGATCCGAAGCGGGTCGTCGCGCACCCGTCGCTGTCGCTCGCGGCGGGCGCGGTGAAGGGCTGGGACCGGCGCAACCAGTTCTACTTCCAGATGCTGCAGAGCCTCGCGGCGTTCTACGATTTCGACATCGACACCGCGTTCGAGGACTTGCCCGAGAAGATCAAGAAGATCCTGCTGTACGGCTCGGGCAAGCAGACGATCCCGTTCTCGTACATCAACGAGCGCGGCCGCACGACGATCCGCGAGCACGTGTTCGAAGGGATCATCCCGAACCTCGAGCGACGCTACCGCGAGACCGATTCGGCCGCGGTGCGCGAGGAGCTCGCGAAGTATCAGAACAACCAGCCGTGCCCGTCGTGCGACGGCACGCGCCTGCGCCGCGAGGCGCGCTTCGTGCGCGTCGGCCAGGGCGACTACGCGCGCGCGATCTACGAAGTGAGCGGCTGGCCGCTGCGCGACGCGCTCGGCTACTTCGACGGCCTCACGCTCGACGGCGCGAAGCGCGAGATCGCCGACAAGGTGATCAAGGAAATCGTCGCGCGGCTCACGTTCCTGAACAACGTCGGCCTCGACTACCTGTCGCTCGAGCGCAGCGCGGAAACGCTGTCGGGCGGCGAGGCGCAGCGCATCCGGCTCGCGTCGCAGATCGGCTCGGGCCTGACAGGCGTGATGTACGTGCTCGACGAGCCGTCGATCGGCCTGCACCAGCGCGACAACGACCGCCTGATCGCGACGCTCAAGCACCTGCGCGACCTCGGCAACTCGGTGATCGTCGTCGAGCACGACGAGGACATGATCCGCACGGCCGATTACGTCGTCGACATGGGCCCGGGCGCGGGCGAGCACGGCGGCGCGATCGTCGCCGAAGGCACGCCGAAGCAGGTTCAGGCGAACGGCGATTCGCTGACGGGCCAGTACCTCGTCGGCAAGCGCACGATCGAGTATCCGGACGAGCGAATCGGGCCCGATCCCGAGCGGATGCTGCGCATCGTCGACGCGCACGGCAACAACCTGAAGGACGTCGACCTCGATCTGCCCGTCGGCCTCTTGACCTGCATCACCGGCGTATCGGGCTCCGGCAAGTCGACGCTCATCAACGACACGCTGTACAACGCGGTCGCGCGCCACCTGTACGGCTCGGCCACGGAGCCGGCGCCGCACGAGTCGATCGAGGGCCTCGAGCACTTCGACAAGGTGATCAACGTCGATCAATCGCCGATCGGCCGCACGCCGCGCTCGAACCCGGCCACCTATACGGGCGTCTTCACGCCGATCCGCGAGCTGTTCGCGGGCGTGCCGGCGTCGAAGGAACGCGGCTACGATCCGGGCCGCTTCTCGTTCAACGTGAAGGGCGGGCGCTGCGAGTCGTGCCAGGGCGACGGCGTGCTGAAGGTCGAGATGCACTTCCTGCCGGACGTCTACGTGCCGTGCGACGTCTGCCACGGCAAGCGCTACAACCGCGAGACGCTTGAAGTCCAATACAAGGGCAAGAACATCAGCGAAGTGCTGGAGATGACGGTCGAGCACGCGTACGGGTTCTTCGGCGCGGTGCCCGTCGTCGCGCGCAAGCTGAAGACGCTGCTCGACGTCGGCCTGGGGTACATCCGGCTCGGCCAGTCGGCCACGACTTTGTCCGGCGGCGAGGCGCAGCGCGTGAAGCTGTCGCTGGAGCTCTCCAAGCGCGACACGGGCCGCACGCTGTACATCCTCGACGAGCCGACGACCGGCCTGCACTTCCACGACATCGCGCTCTTGCTCGAAGTGATCCACCGGCTGCGCGACCAGGGCAACACGGTCGTGATCATCGAGCACAACCTCGACGTGATCAAGACGGCCGACTGGGTGATCGATCTCGGGCCGGAAGGCGGCGCGGGCGGCGGCCAGATCATCGCGCAAGGCACGCCCGAGCAGATCGCGAAGACGAAGGCGAGCTTCACCGGCAAGTACCTCGCGCCGCTCCTCAAGCGCGGCAAGTAAGCGGGACGCGGCCGCCGGGCGCAACGTCCGGCGGCCGCCCGGCTCGCGCGCGGCGCGCGGCGCCGTGCCGGCCTCGCGCGGCCGATACGGCGCTACATTCTTCCTTACAAGATCCTAATATTTAGGTCGATAATCGTTGCTATACTTCGCGGCGATACAGGGTTACGCCCGCTTGCGGCCACAAGCGCGCCGAGTAGCCTCCGAATACAGGGATAGTCATGGAGAAGCAATCTGAGCCGCCGCGCGAGCCGCAGACGCGGGAGCCGCACCTGCGCAGCGTCCGGCTGACGAGCGATTTCAGCCTGCCGAAGCTTTCGGCGATCGAGATCGGCAGCTACCTCCTCGCCCTCGTCGGCCTGTGGCTCGTCCTGCACCTGAAGCTGCTCGGCGGCCTCTTGGCCGGCCTGCTCGTCTATCAGCTCGTCCACATGATCGCGCCCGCGATCGAACGCCACATGTCGAGCCAGCGCGCGCGCTGGCTCGCGGTCGTGCTGCTGTCGGCCGCGATCGTCGGCGGGCTCGCGAGCCTCACGATCGCGGTCATCGAGCATTTCGAGCACACCGTGCCGAACGCGCAGAATCTGCTCGGCCAGGTGATGCAGATCATCGACCAGGCGCGCACCCGCACCCCCGAGTGGATCGCGAACCTGCTGCCCGTGGACGCCGAGCAGATGCGCGCGAAGGCGGCGGGCCTGATGAACAAGCACATGGATCAGCTGCAGCAAGGCGGCAAGAGCGTCGCGCGCGGGTTCGGGCATGTGCTGTTCGGGATGATCATCGGCGCGATGATCGCGATCGGCGTCGATCGCCACAAACCGCGCCAGCCGCTGTCGACCGCGCTCGTCACGCGGATCTCGCGCTTCGCCGACGCGTTCCGCCGGATCGTGTTCGCGCAGATCAAGATCTCGGCGCTCAACGCGTTCTTCACGGCGATCTACCTGCTCGCCGCGCTGCCGGTCTTCCATCAGCGGCTACCGCTGTCGAAGACGCTCGTGCTCGTCACCTTCATCGCGGGCCTGCTGCCCGTCGTCGGCAATCTGATCTCGAACACGCTGATCGTCGCGGTGTCGCTGTCGGTCAGCATGGGCACGGCGATCGCGTCGCTCGTGTTCCTCGTCGTGATCCACAAGCTCGAATACTTCCTGAACGCGAGGATCATCGGCGGGCAGATCGAATCGCGCGCATGGGAGCTGCTGCTCGCGATGCTCGTGATGGAAGCCGCGTTCGGCGTGCCCGGCGTGATCGCCGCGCCGATCTTCTATGCGTACATCAAGCGCGAGCTGATCTACTTGCGGCTCATCTGAGCGGCGCGCGCCGCGCGGCCGTCCGGCGGGATGCGTCGGCGAATTCCGTTGCGGGCGCGAACGCTGTAGCGAACGCATCGTCGCGAACGCGCCCGCGCAGACGCCGCGTCGCGCGAACGCGTCATCGCGAACGCGCCGCGGCGAACCCAAAGAAGGCAAAGGCCGCGTCCGTCACCGGACGCGGCCTTCTTTATTTCGGTCGCGGTTCGGCCGCGGCGAGGCGGCGCGCGCCTCCCGCAGCCGAGCCGACGCACGCCGACCGGCCGGAAGACGCACGCGGCCCGCTTAGCGGAACACCACCGTCTTCGTGCCGTTCAGCACGATCCGATGCTCGACGTGCCACTTGACCGCGCGCGCGAGCGTCACGCATTCGACGTCGCGGCCGACGGCTGTCAGCTCGTCCGGCGTCATGCTGTGATCGACGCGCTCGACTTCCTGCTCGATGATCGGGCCCTCGTCGAGATCGGTCGTCACGTAGTGCGCGGTCGCGCCGATCAGCTTCACGCCGCGGTCGAACGCCTGGTAATAAGGCTTCGCGCCCTTGAAGCTCGGCAGGAACGAATGATGGATGTTGATCGCGCGGCCGGCGAGCCGCTCGCACATGTTCGACGACAGGATCTGCATGTAGCGCGCGAGCACGACGAGATCGGCCGAATGCTCGTCGATCACCTCGAACACGCGCGCCTCCTGCGCGGCCTTCGCGTCGGCCGACGCGCCCGCGGCGAGCGGGAAGTGATGGAACGGGATGTCGTAGCTCGCGGCGAGCTGATAGAAATCCTTGTGGTTCGACACGATCGCCGAGATCTCGATCGGCAACTGGCCCGTGCGATAGCGGAACAGCAGGTCGTTCAGACAATGGCCGATCTTCGACACGAGGATCACGACGCGCGGCTTCACCGACGCGTCGTGCAGCTCCCAGCGCATCGCGAACTGCTCGGCGAGCGGCGCGAACTCGGCGCGCAGGCCGTCGAGCGCGGCCGCGGCGGGCGCGCCGCCCGTCTGCTCGAAATGCACGCGCATGAAGAATTCGCCGGTGCGGCTGTCGCCGAACTGCGCCGAATCGAGGATGTTGCTGCCGCGCTCGAGCAGGAAGCCCGAGACCGCGTGAACGATGCCGCGCCGGTCCGGGCACGACAGTTTCAGGATAAAGCTGTGATCGGCCGACATGACCGGGACTCCCTTCTCTTACTCTAATCTTGCGAACAATGGATTCGTGCCGCGCTCAGCCGAGCGGCGGCGGCGCGAACAGCGCGTCGAGCCCGCGCGCGTCGTCGTGCGAGATCGCGCGGTGGCGCAGCAGGCTGTCGAGCATCGCGAGGCTCGCGTCGACGGTGGCTTCTCCCGCGCGCAGCCACGCGACGATTTCGTCGACGCCGGCGAGCAGATGCTCGGCGACTTCGCCGTCCTGATTGTGGGGCGCGAAATCGGCGGGCAGCGGCAGATCGTAGACGAAGATCTGCTCGGCCTGCGTGCCTTCCGGCAGCGAGCACAGCACGTGCGCGACGCGGCCGGGAATCGCGCGCGCGGCGAGCTCGGCCGGAATGCCCGCTTCTTCCCAGCATTCCTTCGCGATCGTGTCCTCGATCCCGAGCCCCCAGCCGATGCCGCCCGCGACGACGTTGTCGAGCATGCCCGGATCGGTCGCCTTCGTCGCGCTGCGGCGGCCGAGCCACATCGCGAGCGGCGCCGAAGGCGCGTATTCTACGACGCCGTTCAGATGCACCGCGTACGTCATCGTACCGAAGAAGCGCGACGCCGCCCGCTCGATGTACGCAAGCGGCGGATCGTCGAAACGGTTGCGGATCGCGTAGATCTCGTCGCGCCAGCCGGGAATCGCGCCTTCCGCCGCCAGCGCGCCGATCGGGCTCGCGAGCGCCATGCTGCGCGCGTCGACGCTGTCGTAGCGCGCGGCGAGCTCGACGCATCCCGCCGGAAACTCGAACACGTCGGGCCAGCGCGCAAGGCGCGCGACGTCGTCGCGGCGCAGCCAGCCGACCCGGCGGCCGGCGATCCGGAACGGCACGTGCGCGGCCGGATCGAAGCGGCGCGCGGCGGCGATGCACGGAAACGTCATCGCGCGCTCCGTCAGTCCTTCAGCGCGACACGCAGGCCGAGCGCGATGAACGCCGCGCCCGCGAGCCTGTCGAGCCACACGCCCACGCGCGGGCGGCGCTTGAGCCACGTGCCGATCACGCCCGCGCCGGCGCCGAACACCGAGAACACGATGGCCGTCTGCGCCATGAAGAGCGCGCCGAGCTCGAGCATCTGCAGCGCAACGGGCTGCGCGCCGTGCGGATCGACGAACTGCGGCAGGAACACGACGAAGAAGAGCGTCACCTTCGGGTTCAGCAGGTTGCCGATCACGCTCTGGCGGAAGATCGTCGACAGCGGCTGCGGCGCGCGCTCGTGCGCGGTCGCGAGGCCTTTGCTGCGCAGCGCCTTGATGCCGATCCAGATCAGATACGCGCCGCCCGCGAGCTTGAGCAGATGGAACGCGACGGGCGACGAGCGCAGCAGCGCGGCCACGCCGAACGCGGCGAGCGTCGTATGGAACAGCACGCCCGACGCGAAGCCGAGCGCCGCGACGACGCCGGCCGCGCGGCCTTGCGAGATGCCGCGCGCGAGCACTTGCAGGTTGTCGGGGCCGGGCGCGACGGTAATCGCGATCGACGTGGCGAGGAACAGCATGAAGTTCGGCATCGTGAGCTCGCTTGTATCGGTGGACGATGAACTGGCGTTGACTGCAACTTGAACCGGATGGGCTGACGGCGCGCCGCGCTCAGTGTCCGGAAAATTCGGTCACGGTATAAAGCGGCAGGCCGGCTTGGCGCAGCAGCGCCGAGCCGCCGAGATCCGGCAGATCGACGATCGCCGCGCCTTCGACGACGACCGCGCCGAGCCGCTCGAGCAGGTTCTTGCCCGCCAGCATCGTGCCGCCCGTCGCGATCAGGTCGTCGACGATGACGACGCGCTCGCCCGGCCGGCACGCGTCCTCGTGAATCTCCACGGCCGCGGTGCCGTACTCCAGCGCGTACGACTCGCGCTGCGTCTTGTACGGCAGCTTGCCCGCCTTGCGGATCGGCACGAAGCCGACCGACAGCTCGTACGCGACGATCGGCGCGATGATGAAGCCGCGCGCGTCGAGGCCGGCGATGTAGTCGAGCTTCGCGTCGACGTAGCGCTCGACGAACAGGTCGACGAGCACGCGCAGCGCCTTCGCGCTCTGCAGAAGCGGCGTGATGTCGCGGAACATCACGCCCGGCTGCGGCCAGTTCGGCACCGTGCGGATGCGGCTGCGAATGAACTCGACGGAATCGAGCTGCGCGTCCGACGACGTGGACATCATGAAAATCTCCGAAAAAAACGGCGCCGGAATCTCGCGCCGCCCGCCGATCGCTCGACTACCCCAAAACCACGCCAAAAAATCAGCGGCCGCGCGGCCTCATGCCGCGGCGGCCGATCCGCCGTCGCGCCGGTGCCGCGACAGCCGCTCCTCGGCCTCCGCGAGCGCTTCCGGCAGCCCGCGAAGCACGACGATGTCGCTCGCGCGCAGCTTCGTCTCGGGGTCGGGCTCGACGCCGCGAATCCCGTGCCGGCGGATCGCGGTCACCTCGAGGCCGAGCGCGAACAGCCCCAGCTCGGCCAGCGAGCGGCCGACCGCGTCCGAACGCGCGTCGACGGGCACCGATTGTAGCCGCACCTGCTCGTGGTCGTCGTCGTCCGCGTCGTCCGCGCCGTGGAAGTAGCCGCGCAGCAGGCTGTAGCGCTCGTCGCGCATCTCCTCGACGCGCCGCACGACGCGCCGCATCGGCACGCCCATCAGCACGAGCGTGTGCGACGCGAGCATCAGGCTGCCTTCGACGATCTCCGGGATCACCTCGGTCGCGCCGGCGGCGAGCAGCTTCTCGAGATCGGCGTCGTCGACGGTGCGCACGATCGCGGGCAGCGTCGGCTCGAGCTCGTGCACGTTGTGCAGCACGCGCAGCGCGGACGGCGTGTTCGCGTACGTGACGGCCACGGCCGCCGCGCGGTGGATGCCCGCCGCGAGCAGCGACTCGCGGCGCGCCGCGTCGCCGAACACGACCGATTCGCCCGCCGCGGCGGCGGCCGTCACGCGGTCCGGATCGAGGTCGAGCGCGACGTACGCGATCCCTTCCTGCTCGAGCATCCGCGCGAGGTTCTGCCCGGCGCGGCCGTAGCCGCAAATGATCACGTGGCCCTTCTGCTTGATGCTCTGCGTCGCGATCCGCGTCATCTGCAGCGACTGCTGCATCCATTCGGCCGCGGACAGCCGCATCACGATCCGGTCCGCGTTCTGGATCAGGAACGGCGCGGCAAGCATCGACAACAGCATCGACGCGAGGATCGACTGCAGGAGCGTCGCGTCGACCAGATGCCGATCGAGGATCAGGTTCAACAGCACGAAGCCGAATTCGCCCGCCTGCGCGAGCCCGAGCCCCGTGCGCATCGCGACGCCGGGCGTCGCGCCGAACGCGCGCGCGAGCCCCGTGATCATCACGCTCTTGAGCAGCACCTGGCCGGCGAAGAACGCGAGCACGAGGAACGGATGCCGCCAGATCACGCTCGGGTCGAGCAGCATCCCGGTCGTCACGAAGAAGAGGCCGAGCAGCACGTCGCGAAACGGCTTGATGTCCTCCTCCACCTGATGCCGGTAGGGCGTCTCGGAGATCAGCATCCCGGCGATGAACGCGCCGAGCGCGAGCGACAGCCCGAAGCGGTCGGTGATGAACGCGGCGCCGAGCGTGATGAGCAGCAGGTTCAGCACGAACAGCTCCTGCGAGCGCCGCCGCGCGACGACGTTCATCCAGCGCGTCATGAAACGCTGGCCGACGATCAGCAGCAGCGCGAGCGCGACGACGATCTTCACCGCCGCGAGCCCGAGCGACATCGCGAGATCCTTCGACGACTCGCCGCCGAACGCGGCGATCACGATGAGCAGCGGCACGACGGCGAGATCCTGAAACAGCAGCACGCCGAAGATGTTGCGGCCGTGCTCGGTCTCGATCTCGAGCCGCTCGGCGAGCATCTTCGAGACGATCGCCGTCGACGACATCGCGAGCGCGCCGCCGAGCGCGACGCTGCCTTCCCACGTGATATGCATCCAGCGCTCGAAGAGCGCGCCGAGCAGCAGCGCGACCGCGATCGTGCCGAGCACCTGCGCGAGCCCGAGCCCGAACACGAGCCGGCGCATCGCGCGCAGCTTCGACAACGAGAACTCGAGGCCGATCGAGAACATCAGGAACACGACGCCGAATTCGGCGAGGTGCTCGGCGCGCTCGAGATCGGCCGCGAAGCCCAGCGCATGCGGGCCGACCAGGATGCCGACCGTCAGATAGCCGAGCATCGGCGGCAGGTTCAGCGATCGGAACACGACGACGCCCGCCACCGAGGCAAGCAGCAGCAGAAGCGTCATTTCGAGCGGGGAAATCACGGGCGAAGCGTCCTCGTTCGTCGTCGGCGCCGCATGACGGACGCCGGGTTGGGCCGGGAGACTACTCGGGAAGATGGGCGCAAGGGGCCCGGCGCGGCGAACAAACGCCTTTGCTATACTCCGCGCATGATAGCGAAAATCAATGATGATCGGGCGCTCGCGCTCGCCCGCGACGTGCTCGACATCGAGGCGAACGCCGTGCGCGCGCTCGCCGACCAGCTCGACGGCGAATTCGTCGCCGCGGTCGGGCTGCTTCTGAATTGCCGCGGCCGCGTCGTCGTGTCCGGGATCGGCAAATCGGGGCACATCGCCCGCAAGATCGCCGCGACGCTCGCCAGCACCGGCACTCCCGCGTTTTTCGTTCACCCGGCCGAAGCCAGCCACGGCGATCTCGGCATGGTCACCAAGGACGACGTGTTCATCGCGATCTCGAACTCCGGCGAATCGGAGGAGCTCGTCGCAATCCTACCGCTCATCAAGCGCCTCGGCGCGAAGCTGATCGCGATGACGGGCCGCCCGGCGTCGAGCCTCGCGACGCTGTCCGACGTCCACCTGAACGCGGGCGTCGCGAAGGAGGCGTGCCCGCTGAACCTCGCGCCGACGGCCAGCACGACGGCCGCGCTCGCGCTCGGCGACGCGCTCGCGGTCGCGGTGCTCGACGCGCGCGGCTTCGGCTCCGACGATTTCGCGCGCTCGCATCCGGGCGGCGCGCTCGGCCGGCGCCTCCTCACGTACGTGCGCGACGTGATGCGCACGGGCGACGAGGTGCCCGCCGTGCCGCTCGGCGCGACGCTCGCCGACGCCCTCTTCCAGATCACCGCGAAGCGGATGGGAATGACGGCCGTCGTCGACGACGCGGGCCGCGTGGCCGGCATCTTCACCGACGGCGATCTGCGCCGCGTGCTCGAGCGCGACGGCGACTTCCGCCGCCTGCCGATCGCCGACGTAATGACGCGCAATCCGCGCACGATAGCGCCGGATCACCTCGCCGTCGAGGCGGTGGAACTGATGGAGCGCCACCGGATCAACCAGATGCTCGTCGTCGACGAGCGGGGCGCGCTGATCGGCGCGCTCAACATGCACGATCTGTTCTCGAAGAAGGTGATTTGATGTCTGCGCCCCCTGTCACGGCGGCCGAGCGCGCGAGCCGCGTGAAGCTGATGATTTTCGACGTCGACGGCGTGCTGACCGACGGCGGCCTCCATTTCACCGCGACGGGCGACACGATGAAGTCGTTCAACACGCTCGACGGCCACGGCGTGAAGCTCCTCGGCGAAGCCGGCGTCGCGACCGCGATCATCACCGGCCGCCGCTCGGAAGCGGTCGCCGCGCGCGCGAAGGAAATGCGGATCGCGCACCTGCATCAGGGCGTCGAGGACAAGCTCGCCGTGTTCGGCGAGCTGCTGCGCGCGCTCGGCCTCGAGGCCGCCGAGTGCGGCTACATGGGCGACGACTGGCCCGACCTCGCGGTGATGCTGCGCTGCGGCTTCGCGGCCGCGCCGGCGAACGCGCATCCGGACGTGATCGCGCGCGCGCACTGGGTCGCCGAGGCTCGCGGCGGCCACGGCGCGGTGCGCGAAGTGTGCGACGCGATCCTGCGCGCGCAGCACCGCTACGACGCGCTGCTCGCGGCCGCCTGCGGAGTCTGAGCGGATGGACGGCAAATTCCGGCTGACTTCGATGATCCCGCTCGTCGCGATGGCGGCGCTCGCGGGCGGCACGTACTGGCTGCTGCAGGCGACGCTGCCGCCGCCCGGCGAGGCGGTCGTGCGGCCGAAATCGCACACGCCCGACTATTTCGCGGACAATTTCTCCGTCACCGAGCTCGACCAGACGGGCTCGACCCAGTACCGGCTGGCGGCGGCGGGCCTCGTCCACTACGAAGACGACGAGACGAGCGACCTGACTCAGCCCGCGCTGCGCGCGTTCCAGCCCGGCAAGCCGACCGTGACCGCGACCGCCAAGCGCGGCGTCGTCAACGGCGACGTGTCGATCGTCGATTTGTATGACGAAGCGCGGATCGTACGCGCAGCGGGCGCGGGCGACCCGCCGATGCAGGCGGATTCCGAGCATTTCCGGGTGTTGGTCAACGACGATGTGATCGAGACCGAAAAGCCGGTTAAACTTCAGCGCGGCCTGTCGATCGCGAACGCCGCCGCCGGGATGAAGTACAACAACGTCACCCGAGTCATCGAACTCTACGGCAACGTGCGCGGCACGATCGCCTCTTCCGACGCGTCCGGCGGCGCTCCAGGCCAACCCAAGTAACTCACCACGCGGGACTGCATGAACGAATCGTTCCCTTGTTTATTCCAGAGCGGCGCACGCCGCGTCGTCCGCGCGGTGCTCGCGGCGGCGCTCGTCGCGGCACCGCTCGCGGGCGTCGCGCCCGCAGCCCATGCCGAAAAGGCCGACCGCGACAAGCCGATCAACGTCGAAGCGGACAACCTGACCTATGACGACCTGAAGCAGGTCACGGTCGCGACGGGCAACGTCGTCATCACGAAGGGCACGATCCTGATCAAGGGCGACCGCGTCGAGGTGCGCCAGGACGCGCAGGGCTACCAGTACGCGACCGCGACGGCCTCCGGCAAGAAGCACGCATCGTTTCGCCAGAAGCGCGAAGGCCTCGACGAATACATCGACGGCGACGCCGAGCGAATCGACTACGACGGCAAGCAGGATCTGACCACGCTGACGACGAACGCGACCGTGCGCCGCCTGCAAGGCCTGTCCACCGTCGCCGACACGGTTCACGGCAGCGTGATCACCTACGACGGCCAGCGCGACTTCTACACCGCGCGCGGCGGCAAGGACGTCGTCGCACCGGGCAACCCGGGCGGGCGCGTGCGCGCGATGCTGACGCCGAAGAACAGCGGCTCGGCGCCGCTGTCCGGCGGCCCCGCGCAGCTCTCGCCGTCGAACAGCCTGCAGGGAGCACCGAACCCGTGAACGCGCTCCCCAATCGCCAGCCGGCCGGCACGTCGAGCTCGCTCGTCGTGCGCAACCTGAAGAAGCGCTACGGCTCGCGCACCGTCGTCAAGGACGTATCGCTCGACGTGAAGAGCGGCGAAGTCGTCGGCCTGCTCGGCCCGAACGGCGCCGGCAAGACGACGTCGTTCTACATGATCGTCGGCCTCGTGCCGCTCGACGCGGGCGACATCTCGCTGAACGGCAGCCCGATCAGCCTGATGCCGATCCACAAGCGCGCGTCGCTCGGCCTGTCGTACCTGCCGCAGGAAGCGTCGGTGTTCCGCAAGCTGACCGTCGAGCAGAACATCCGCGCGGTGCTCGAACTGCAGCACGGCGACAACGGCAAGCGGCTGTCCAAGGACGAGATCGGCGCGCGCGCGGAGGCGCTCCTCGAAGAGCTGCAGATCGCGCACCTGCGCGACAATCCGGCGCTGTCGCTGTCGGGCGGCGAGCGCCGCCGCGTCGAGATCGCGCGCGCGCTCGCGAGCAACCCGAGCTTCATTCTGCTCGACGAGCCGTTCGCGGGCGTCGATCCGATCGCGGTGCTCGAAATCCAGAAGATCGTGAAGTTCCTGAAGCAGCGCAATATCGGCGTGCTGATCACCGATCACAACGTGCGCGAGACGCTCGGCATCTGCGATCACGCGTACATCATCAGCGACGGCTCGGTGCTCGCGTCCGGCGCTCCGAAGGAAATCATCGAAAACGAAAGCGTGCGGCGCGTCTACCTCGGCGAGCACTTCCGCATGTGAGCGGCGCGGGACACGATCCCGCGGCCGTCCTTTCCCAGGCGCGATCCGCGCCGTCCCTCCGCACGTTCGGCATGCGCCGGGCGTGCGCATCCGCGCGCCAAGCGTCATCCCGAATGCCTCAACGCGCCGCCCTCGTGGCAAACTTCCGGCATGACTCCCTTTTTGCCATGAAAGCCAGCCTCCAACTCCGCCTGTCGCAGCATCTCGCGCTCACGCCCCAGCTTCAACAGTCGATCCGGCTGCTGCAGCTATCGACGCTCGAACTGCAACAGGAAGTCGCGACGGCGATCGCGCAGAACCCGCTGCTCGAAAACGACGACGACTGGATCGCGAGCCCGCTGCGCGTCGCGGCCGACGGCTCGGTGATCGCGCAGACGCCCGCGTCGCCCGCACCCGAGCCGATGCAGGGCGCGTCGAACGGCACGAGTGCGACGAATGAGCGCACCGAGCGCGACGAGCCCGCCGGCGTCGACGAATACGACAGCTATTCGGCCGACAGCGGCGACGCGAACCAATGGAACCTCGACGACTTCGGCCGCTCGCCCGCCGCCTCCGACGACGACGATCTGCCGCCGATGCAGATCCACGAAACGTCGACCTCGCTGCGCGACCATCTGATGGCGCAACTGCGCGTCACGCAGGCGAGCCCGCGCGATCGCGCGCTCGTCACGTTCCTGATCGAATCGCTCGACGACGACGGCTATCTGGCGGCGCCGCTCGATGAAGTGCTTTCCGATCTGCCGGCGGAGCTCGAAGTCGACGTCGACGAACTGAGCGCGGCGCTCGCGCTCCTGCAC
Organism: Burkholderia sp. ABCPW 111; assembly: GCF_000773065.1. NCBI lineage: Bacteria > Pseudomonadati > Pseudomonadota > Betaproteobacteria > Burkholderiales > Burkholderiaceae > Burkholderia > Burkholderia sp. ABCPW 111. Next base: position 89,502 of record NZ_JPWT01000014.1, read on the forward strand.
AGCTTCGATCCGGCCGGCGTCGGCGCGCGCTCCGCATCCGAGTGCCTGAAGCTGCAGCTGCTGCGCCTCGATCCGTCCCCTACGCGCGCGCTCGCGCTCGATATCGTGTCGCAGCATCTCGAGCTGCTCGCCGCGCGCGATTTCACGCGCTTGCGCAAGCAACTGAAAGCGACCGACGACGAACTGCGCGACGCGCACGCGCTGATCCGCTCGCTCGAGCCGTTCCCCGGCGCGGCGTACGGCAAGGCCGAAGCGGACTACGTGGTGCCCGACATCATCGTGAAGAAGACGGGCCAGAACTGGCAGGCGGAACTCAATCCGGAAGTCGTGCCGCGGCTGCGGATCAACCACCTGTACGCGAACATCCTGCGCAACAGCCGCGGCGATCCGAGCACGGGCTCGCTCAAGCAGCAACTGCAGGAAGCGCGCTGGCTGATCAAGAACATTCAGCAGCGATTCGAGACGATCCTGCGCGTCGCGCAGGCGATTGTCGAACGTCAGAAGAATTTCTTCGCGCACGGCGAAATTGCGATGCGCCCCTTGGTTTTGCGGGAAATAGCTGATACGCTGGGCCTACACGAATCGACTGTCTCCCGTGTGACAACCGGCAAGTACATGCTGACCCCGTTCGGCACACTTGAATTTAAGTACTTCTTCGGATCGCACGTTTCGACAGACACCGGAGGTGCCGCGTCGTCGACGGCCATCCGCGCCCTCATCAAACAACTGATAGGAGCCGAAGACCCCAAATCCCCTCTTTCGGATAGTCGTATAGCCGAGCTGCTAGCGGAACAAGGGTTCGTGGTCGCGCGCCGCACGGTTGCCAAATATCGCGAAGCCCTCAAGATCCCGGCGGTGAATCTGCGCAAGTCTTTGTAGCCCGTCGCCACGCGGCGGGTGTTTTCCGGCCGCCGCATAGTCGACGGCAAAGCCTGCCGACCGATTCGCTCGCGCGCCGAGCGGCGGCAAGCGGAACCGGCAGGCATGCCGCCTCTATGCGGAAGGTGGTCATTAGCTTGGAGAAGCACTATGAACCTGAAGATCAGTGGACACCATCTCGAAGTCACGCCTGCTATCCGCGAATACGTGATCACCAAGCTCGATAGGGTGCTACGGCATAGCGATCAGGTCATTGATGGCGCTGTGATCCTCACGGTCGACAACCACAAGGAGAAGGACAAGCGGCAAAAGGCGGAAATCACGCTGCATCTGAAGGGAAAGGACATCTTCGTCGAAAGCGCGAACGGCGACATGTACGCGGCGATCGATCTGCTGATCGACAAGCTCGACCGCCAGGTCGTCAAGCACATGGAGCGCCTGCAGACGCACGCGCACGAGCCGATCAAGCATCAGGCCGTCGAACAGATCGAACTTCCGCCGCAATGAGCGCGGCGCGACAGCGCCGGCCGAACCGCCCGCCTCGACGGGCGGTTTTTTATTGTGCAAACCGCTGTGGCGCGACGCGCGCATGTGCGGCGCCCGGGCGATTCCCGGCGCTTTGCACGGTGCGCTGCGCCGTCTGCAGTGCTCTATAATGTGTCGGTTATTATCGGGGGCGATGAACCGGTTCGCCGCGCTTCACAGGTCTCCGTCGCCAAACGCCGTCCTTTTTGACCGACATGGAAAATCAGTCCGCCGCGAGGAGACCCCAGGCCGCCCCTATGCCTGCCAACATGAATCGCTTAGCCAAAATCCTGCCTTTGGAGAACGTCGTCGTCGGCCTCTCCGTCACCAGCAAGAAACGCGTCTTCGAACAAGCCGGGCTGATCTTCGAGAATCAGAACGGCATCGCCCGCAGCACCGTCACCGACAATCTGTTCGCGCGCGAGCGGCTCGGCTCGACGGGCCTCGGCGAAGGCGTCGCCATTCCGCATGGCCGGATCAAGGGGCTCAAGCACCCGCTCGCCGCGTTCGTGCGGCTTGCCGAGCCGATCCCGTTCGAGGCGCCGGACGGCCAGCCCGTGTCGCTCTTGATCTTCCTGCTCGTGCCCGAGCAGGCGACGCAGGCGCATCTCGAAATCCTCTCCGAAATTGCCCAACTGCTGTCCGACCGCGACACTCGCGAGCGTCTGCACACCGAACCGGATCGCGACGAGTTGCATCAACTCCTGACTCAGTGGCAACCTTAAGCTGATCGGGGCGGTTCGTTCCCCATTGCGTCGCGGCCCGCGCCGCCGAGTCGAGCCGCCCGCCGCCGGGCCGGCGCCGCAACCGTCGTTGCAGCGTCCGGGCGCCGGCTCCTTGGAGTGACGGACTCATGGATACGTCCAGCATCAACGCCCAGAGCATCTTCGACGACAACGCAGCCATGCTGAAGCTCAGCTGGCTGACGGGGCATGAAGGCTGGGAACGCGGGTTTTCCGCCGATACGGTCGCGAACGCGACGTCGAGCGCCGACCTCGTCGGCCACCTGAACCTGATCCACCCGAACCGGATTCAGGTGCTCGGCGAAGCCGAAATCGACTACTACCAGCGCCAGACCGACGAAGACCGCTCGCGCCACATGGCCGAGCTGATCGCCCTCGAGCCGCCGTTCCTCGTCGTCGCCGGCGGCGCCGCCGCGCCGCCCGAGCTCGTCCTGCGCTGCACGCGCTCGTCGACGCCGCTCTTCACGACGCCGATGTCGGCCGCCGCGGTAATCGACAGCCTGCGCCTCTACATGTCGCGCATCCTCGCGCCGCGCGCGACGCTGCACGGCGTGTTCCTCGACATCCTCGGAATGGGCGTGCTGCTGACGGGCGATTCGGGCCTCGGCAAGAGCGAGCTCGGCCTCGAGCTGATCAGCCGCGGCCACGGGCTCGTCGCCGACGACGCGGTCGACTTCGTCCGACTTGGCCCCGATTTCGTCGAAGGGCGCTGCCCGCCGCTGCTGCAAAACCTGCTCGAAGTGCGCGGCCTCGGCCTCCTCGACATCAAGACGATCTTCGGCGAAACGGCCGTGCGCCGGAAGATGAAGCTCAAGCTGATCGTGCAACTCGTGCGCCGGCCGGACGGCGAGTTCCAGCGGCTGCCGCTCGAAAGCCAGACGGTCGACGTGCTGGGGCTGCCGATCAGCAAGGTGACGATCCAGGTGGCGGCGGGCCGCAACCTCGCGGTGCTCGTCGAGGCGGCGGTGCGCAACACGATCTTGCAGCTGCGCGGCATCGACACGCTGCGCGACTTCATGGACCGCCAGCGCCTCGCGATGCAGGACCCGGACAGCCAGTTTCCCGGCAAGCTCGTGTAACCCGCGCCGGCTCCCGCTCGCCACGCTGGCGCAACGAGCCGGTGCTATGATGAAACGTCAGGATTTTCTCTTTCCATGCGCATTGTCCTCATCACCGGCATCTCCGGCTCCGGCAAGTCCGTCGCGCTGAACGCGCTGGAGGACGCGGGCTACTATTGCGTCGACAATCTGCCGCCGCACGTGCTGCCCGAGCTCGCCCGCTACCTCGCCAACGAAGGCCAGAACCGGCTCGCCGTCGCGATCGACGCGCGCTCGAGCGCATCGCTCGACGAAATGCCCGGCCTCATCCGCGCGTTGTCGCGCGAGCACGACGTGCGCGTGCTGTTCCTGAACGCGAGCACGCAGGCGCTGATCCAGCGCTTCTCCGAGACGCGCCGCCGCCATCCGCTGTCGGGCTCGCCGTCGCACGACGCGGACGTGGGCCTCCTCGTATCGCTCGAAGAGGCGATCGAGCGCGAACGCGATCTCGTTGCGCCGCTCGCCGAATTCGGCCACCAGATCGACACGAGCAATCTGCGCGCGAACGTGCTGCGCACGTGGGTCAAGCGCTTCATCGAGCAGAAGAACGACGATCTCGTGCTGATGTTCGAATCGTTCGGCTTCAAGCGCGGCGTGCCGCTCGACGCCGATTTCATGTTCGACGTGCGCGCGCTGCCGAACCCGTACTATGACCACGAGCTGCGCCCGCTCACCGGGGTCGACCAGCCTGTCGTCGCGTTTCTCGACGCATTGCCTGTCGTCCATCAAATGCTGGACGACATCGAGTCGTTTCTCGTCAAGTGGCTGCCGCATTTCCGCGAGGATAATCGCAGCTACCTGACGGTCGCGATCGGCTGCACGGGCGGCCAGCATCGGTCGGTGTTCCTCGCGGAGACGCTCGCCGCGCGTCTTTCGAGGCAGGCCAACGTGATCGTGCGGCATCGTGACGCGCCCGTCGCCGTGGACGCGTCGTCGCGGCTCGTCACCTAGCGCCGCTCACTTTTCGCGTGCCCGCCATGTCCTCTCTGTCGACCACCCTCATCGATTTGCCGCTGTTTCCGCTGCATACGGTGTTGTTTCCGGGCGGACAGTTGCCCCTGAAAGTCTTCGAGGCGCGTTATCTGGACATGGCGCGCGCGTGCATGCGCGACGAGGCGCCATTCGGCGTGTGCCTGCTGAAGAGCGGCCCCGAAGTCGCTCAGGAAGGCGAAGTATCGGTGCCCGAGACGATCGGCTGCATGGCGCGCATCGTCGAATGCGACACCGGCGAATTCGGCATGCTGTTCCTGCGCACGATCGGCACGCAGCGCTTCGAGCTGCTGTCGCATCGGGTCGAGGCGAACGGCCTCCTCGTGGGCATCGCCGAGCCGATGCAGGACGACATCCCGCTCGAAGGCGACGAAGCGCTCGCGCAATTCGGCGCATGCGCGGAAGCGCTCGAGCGGATCGTCGACGTCCTGCGCAAATCCGACGCCGAATTGCCGTTCGTCGAGCCGTTTCGCTTCGGCGATCCGACGTGGGTGTCGAACCGGCTCGCGGAAGTGCTGCCGCTCGATCTGCGCGCGCGGCAGAAGCTGATGGAGTTTCCCGACGTCGGCGCGCGAATCGACGCGGTTCATCGCGAACTGAATCGTCACGGCTGGCTGTAGACGCGCAATGCGCGCGGTTGCCCCGCGGGCATCGCGGCAAGCCGACCTGATGCGTTCGGCGTCGTTGCCGTTATCGGCGTTCCAGGCACGAGCCGCGTGCGCGCGCCCGATCGAATGCTCGATTCGTCCGCGCAACTCACGCGTTCGCGCACGACGCTCGCGGTAATCACGGCAATCCCGGCAAGCGCCGTCGCTCCGCTAGGAAAGCGAGCCGGACGCGGCCGCCGCTCTTGCGCTTCGCCGTCGACGTCACATGTTTTCGCCGCACGTGTTCGCCGCATCGAATCGCCCGCCCCCTCGGCGTCCGCGCGACCGCTCCCCGCCTAAAGCAACGACCCGCTCAACCCGTCGAGCAGCTTGCGCACCGGGGCCGGCACGCCGTACGCGTCGAGCTTGTCGAGCGCAACCCATGCCGTCTCGTCGTCGGCCGCCTGCAACGCGCCGCCCATCGCGCTGGCGAGCTCGGCGAGCCTCGGCTCGATCTCGAGCTTGAAGTGCGTAAACGTATGCGTGAACGGCGCGAGCGCCGCGAGCGCCGCGCCGCCTAATTCGCGCGCACGCCGCGCGAGCGCGGCGTCGCCGTCCGCTTCGGGCAGACTCCACAAACCGCCCCAGATGCCCGTGGGCGGACGCCGCTGCAACAGCACCGCGTCGCCGTCGCGCAGCACGAGCATCCACGTACGGCGCGTCGGCACCGCCTTCTTCGGGCGCGCGGCGGGCAGTTCGCGTTGCCGCCCGCTTCGCTCGGCGGCGCAGTCCCCCGCGAACGGGCAGCGCGCGCAATCGGGCTTGCCGCGCACGCAAAGCGTCGCGCCGAGATCCATCAAGCCCTGCGTGTACGCGGTGACGTCGGCCTGTTCGGCCGCATCGGGCAGCAGCGACTCGGCGAGCGCCCACATCTCGTTCTCGACGCGCTTGTCGCCCGGAAAGCCCTCGACGCCGAATACGCGCGCGAGCACCCGCTTCACGTTGCCGTCGAGGATCGTCGCGCGCGCGCCGAACGCGAACGACGCGATCGCCGCGGCCGTCGACCGGCCGATGCCCGGCAGCTCGGCGAGCGCTTCGGGCGACGCCGGGAACGCGCCGCCGTGCAGCTCGACGACCGCCTGCGCGCAGCGATGCAGATTGCGCGCGCGCGAGTAGTAGCCGAGCCCGGCCCAGAGCGCCATCACGTCGTCGATCGGCGCGGCCGCGAGCGCGGCGACGTCCGGATAGCGCTGGAGAAAGCGCACGTAGTACGGCACGACGGTCGACACCTGCGTCTGCTGCAACATGATCTCCGACAGCCAGATCCGGTACGGTTCGCGCGTGTTCTGCCACGGCAGGTCGTGACGGCCGTGCTTGCGCTGCCATGCGATCAGCGTCGGCGCGAAGGCGGCGTGAAGCGGCGTGACGGCGGGCGGCGCGGGGGGAATGCGGGGCGGTTTCAAGATTTATTTCAACGCTGGCAATTCGGACAAAAATAAGTGGACCGCTGACCCTGGACGATCTGGCGGATCGGCGAGCCGCACACCCGGCACGGCTCGCTCGCGCGATCGTAGACGAAGCAGTCGAGCTGGAAGTAGCCGCTTTCGCCGTTGCTGCCGACGAAGTCGCGCAGCGTGCTGCCGCCGCGCTCGATCGCGTCGGCGAGCGTCGCGCGCACGGCCTCGGCGAGGCGCTCGTAGCGCGGCAGCGACACGCGCCCGGCCGCCGCGGTCGGCCGGATGCCGGCGCGAAAGAGGCTCTCGGACGCATAGATGTTGCCGACGCCGACGACGATGTCGCCCGCGAGCAGCGCCTGCTTGACGGCCACCTTGCGCCCGCGCGTGCGCTTGTAAAGGAGCTCGCCGGTAAACGCGGCCGAGAACGGCTCGACGCCGAGGCTCGCGAGAAGCGGATGCGCATGCACGTCGCCCGCGTCGCGCGGATGCCAGAGCACCGCGCCGAAGCGTCGCGGATCGCGAAAGCGCAGCACGAACTCGTCGAAGATCCAGTCGACGTGATCGTGCTTCGCGGGCGCGGGCGGCGGCGCGTCGTTCGGCAGCACGCGCAGCGTGCCTGTCATGCCGAGATGGACGATGAACCATCCGGCGTCGACTTCGAACAGCAGGTACTTGCCGCGCCGCTCGACGCTCAGCACCTCGCGCGACTTCAGCATCTCGGCGAAGCCCGCGGGCACGGGCCAGCGCAGCATCGCGGTGCGCACGTCGACGCGCTTCACGCGTCGCCCGGCGACGAACGGCTCGATGCCTCGGCGCGTAACCTCGACTTCCGGCAACTCTGGCATGTTTTACGGGTCTCTATCTGGCTAATGGCATTGGTGCGCGTATTGTAGCGAGCGCGTTACAATCGGCTGAAACATTGAACGGATTTCCATGACCTTGCCCTCGAAGCTGTCCCAGAAGCGCCCTGCCGCTGCGCGCGGCCCGCGCGCCGTCCCGGTGCGCCGCGCGATCGGCGCCGCGCTCGTCGCGGCGTGGGCGCTCGCCGCGTTCCCCGCTCACGCGCAGGACGACGCAGGCGACGACGCCCCTCGGGCCGCGTTCGCGTCGATGCTGCCGGAAGAGCAGAAGGATCTGCCGAACGTCTCGCTGACGAGCCAGATCGTCTACCAGGTGCTCGCGGCCGAGGTCGCGCTGCAACGCAATCTCCCGGCCCCCGCGTACCAGACCTACCTCGCGCTCGCGCGCGACACCCGCGATCCGCGGATGGCCCAGCGCGCGACCGAGATCGCGCTCGCCGCGCAGAGCCCCGCGGACGCGCTGACGGCCGCGAATCTGTGGCGCGAGTATTCGCCGGATTCGCCCCGCGCCGCGCAGGTCGACGCCGCGCTCCTCGTGCTCGGCGGCAAGCCGGCCGACGCGCAGCCGATGCTCGCGCAGGAGCTCGCGCGCGCGACGGGCGCGAACCGCGGCGAAGCGATCATCGCGCTGCAGGCGCTGCTCGCGCGCGGCCCGAACCGCGTCGGCGGCCTGACGGTGCTTCAGGATCTGCTGAAGAACGATATGAACCGGCCGGAGGCGCGGATCGCGATCGCGCGCCAGCAGCTCGCGACCGACGACAAGAACGGCGCGACGCAATCGCTGAAGGAGGCGCTGCGGCTCAAGCCCGACTATCTGCCGGCCGCGCTGATGCTGTCGCAGATGGGTCCGGGCGAGCGCGCGACCGGGATCGAATCGTTCGAGAAGTTCGTCCAGCAGAATCCGAAATCGCGCGATGGCCGCCTCGCGCTCGCGCAGCTCTACCTCGCCGACGATCGGCTCGACGACGCGCAGAAGCAGTTCGACGCGATGCGCCGCAACGATTCGGGCGACCCGACGCCGCTCATGGCGATCGCGCTCATCAAGATCCAGCAGAAGCACCTCGACGACGCGACCAAGTACCTGAAGCAATACGTGAAGGTCGCGCAGAAGAAGCCTGGGGCGGACGTCGGCCAGGCGTACGTCTATCTCGCGCAGATCGCGCTCGACCAGGGCAACGATGCGCTCGCCGGCCAATGGCTCGACAAGGTCGACGAATCGAGCCAGCAATACGTGCCCGCGCAGGTCACGCGCGCGCAGCTCCTGCAGAAGCAGGGCAAGGTCGACGAGGCGCGCAAGCTGCTCGCTAACCTGCAGGTGTCCGACCCGCGCGACGCCGCGGTGATCGCGCGCACCGACGCGTCGATCCTCTTCACGTCGAAGCGCTACAAGGAAGCTGCGGACCGGCTCGCGCAGGCGGTCGAGGATTACCCGGACGATCCCGATCTGCGCTACGACTACGCGATGGCCTGCGAGAAGATCGGCCAGTACACGATGATGGAGCAGCAGTTGCGCCTGCTGATGCGCGCGCAGCCGGACAATCCGCAGGCATACAACGCGCTCGGCTATTCGCTCGCCGATCGCAATCTGCGCCTGCAGGAAGCGGATAAGCTGATCGAGAAGGCCAGCTCGCTCGCGCCGAACGACGCGTTCATCATGGACAGCCTCGGCTGGATCAAGTACCGCCTCGGCGACACGGCAGGCGCGACGAAGGTCCTGAAGCGCGCTTACGACCTGCAGCCGAACGCGGAAATCGGCGCGCATCTCGGCGAAGTGCTGTGGAAAAGCGGCGCGCAGGACGAAGCGCGCGCCGCGTGGCGCGCCGCGCAGAAGCTCGAGCCCGACAACGATACGCTCGTGCAGACGCTCAAGCGCTTTCAGGTGAACGGACTTTGATGACGACGCCGCGTTTTGCCCGGTCGCGTGCGCACGCCGCGCGCGGCTTTGTCCTCGCCGCGGCGGCCGCCATCGCGCTCGCCGGCTGCGCGACGCAGCCCGAGCGAGCGAGCGCCTCCATCGCGCCGAACGCGCTGCAAACCGAGCAGAACCGCGCTTACACGGGCCGCTTCGCGGTCCAGTACCAGGATCAGCTCGGCAATCCGCGCAACGTCTACGGCAATTTCGATTGGCAGGAGCAAGACGCGAGCGTGTCGCTCGAGCTGCGCAGCCCGCTCGGCCAGACGCTGGCCGTCGTGAAGTCGGCGCCGAGCGGCGCGTCGCTCGAACTGCCGAATCGCCAGCCGCAATACGCGCCCGACGTCGGCGAGCTGATGCAGCGCGCGCTCGGCTTCGCGCTGCCGCTCGACGGCCTGCGCTACTGGCTGCTGCCCACGCCCGCGCCAGCGACGCCCGCGACGACGGTGCGCGACCCGCAGGACGGCACGCGGATCAAGGAGATCCGCCAGGACGGCTGGACCATCGATTACATCGCGTACGCCGATGCGCCCGCCGCCGGCGTGAAGCGCATCAACCTGGTGCGGCAAACGCCGCCGCTCGACATCAAGCTCGTGCTCGACCACTGAACGCGCGCTTTTGCCCGACAACGTTTCCTCAAGCATGACCGATACGACCCGCTCGCTGCGCGACTGCCTCGCCCCGGCGAAACTGAACCTGTTCCTGCACATCACGGGCCGCCGCCCGGACGGCTATCACGAACTGCAAAGCGTATTCCAGCTGCTCGACTGGGGCGACACGCTGCATTTCACGCTGCGCGACGACGGCAAGGTGTCACGCAAAACCGACGTGCCGGGCGTGCCGGAGCAAACCGATCTCGTCGTGCGCGCGGCGTCGCTGCTGAAGGCGCACGCGGGCGTCGAAGCCGGCGTCGACATCGAGATCGACAAGCGCCTGCCGATGGGCGCGGGCCTCGGCGGCGGCAGCTCGGACGCGGCGACGACGCTGCTTGCGCTCAACCGCCTGTGGAAACTCGATTTGCCGCGAGAGGAACTGCAATCGCTCGCGGTGAAGCTCGGCGCCGACGTGCCCTTTTTCGTGTTCGGCAAAAATGCGTTCGCGGAGGGTATCGGAGAAGCATTGCAGCAGGTACAATTGCCGGCTCGTTGGTTCCTGGTTGTGACGCCACGGGTTCATGTTCCGACCGCAGCGATTTTCTCCGATAAATCGTTGACAAGGGATTCAAAGCCCATCACAATTACGGACTTTCTTGCACAGCAAAGCTGCGACGCAGGATGGCCGGACAGCTTCGGCCGGAATGACATGCAGCAAGTTGTGACGAGCAAGTACGCGGAAGTTGCAAAGGTGGTCGAATGGTTTTATAATCTGACCCCCGCGCGGATGACCGGCTCTGGAGCTAGCGTGTTTTCAGCGTTCAGGAGCAAGGCTGAAGCAGAAGCGGCGCAAGCCAAACTGCCGGCCGGCTGGAACAGCGCAATTGCCGAGAGCTTGAGTGAGCATCCACTCTTCGCTTTCGCGTCATAAAGTTTTTGCGCCGTCGGATGGCCTACACTTCCGGTGGAGCTCAAAGTTAAGTGTAGGGGAGTCGCCAAGTTGGTCAAGGCACCGGATTTTGATTCCGGCATGCGAGGGTTCGAGTCCTTCCTCCCCTGCCAAAATTTCTTTCCCGCATTTCCCGCCTAAGCCCGAAGCAGGTGCACGATGAGCAGCCATGACGGCCTGATGGTTTTTACTGGCAACGCCAATCCCGCGCTTGCTCAGGAAGTCGTCAAAATTCTTGGTATTCCCCTCGGCAAAGCGATGGTCAGCCGTTTCTCCGACGGCGAGATCCAGGTCGAAATCCAGGAAAACGTGCGCGGCAAGGACGTCTTCGTCCTGCAATCCACGTGCGCGCCGACGAACGACAACCTGATGGAACTGATGATCATGGTCGATGCGTTGAAGCGCGCATCCGCAGGCCGGATCACCGCCGCCATCCCCTACTTCGGCTATGCGCGCCAGGATCGCCGTCCGCGTTCGGCGCGCGTCGCGATCTCCGCGAAGGTCGTCGCGAACATGCTGGAAATCGCCGGCGTCGAGCGGATTATCACGATGGATCTGCACGCCGACCAGATTCAAGGCTTCTTCGACATCCCCGTCGACAACATCTACGCGACGCCGATCCTGCTGGGCGACCTGCGCAAGCAGAACTACTCGGATCTGCTCGTCGTGTCGCCGGACGTCGGCGGCGTCGTGCGCGCCCGCGCGCTCGCGAAGCAGTTGAACTGCGATCTCGCGATCATCGACAAGCGCCGTCCGAAGGCGAACGTCGCCGAAGTGATGAACATCATCGGTGAAGTCGAAGGCCGCACCTGCGTGATCATGGACGACATGGTCGACACGGCGGGCACGCTCTGCAAGGCCGCGCAAGTGCTGAAGGAGCGCGGCGCGAAGCAGGTGTTCGCGTACGCGACGCACCCGGTGCTCTCGGGCGGTGCGGGCGACCGGATCGCCGCCTCGGCGCTCGACGAGCTCGTCGTCACCGACACGATTCCGCTGTCCGCCGAATCGCTCTCGTGCCCGAAGATCCGCTCGCTGTCGAGCGCGGGCCTTCTCGCCGAAACGTTCTCGCGGATTCGCCGCGGCGATTCGGTGATGTCGCTGTTCGCGGAATCGTAAAGCGATCCGCCGCAAAGTGGTTTAGCGCAAAAGCGAAGCGACGAGCTTCGCTTTTTGCACAATCGGCCGGGACCGACGAACCCCCGGCCATTCGATCGGGGGCCTCATGCAGTCGCGGGGCCCCGTTTTACTGCCTGGTCGCGGGCAGCAAATGGAGAAACACATGAAAGTCGTCGCTTTCGAGCGCCAACAGCAAGGTACGGGTGCGAGCCGCCGCCTGCGCAACGCCGGTAAGACCACGGGTATCGTGTACGGTGGTGAAACCGCCCCGCAAATGATCGAGCTCGATCACAACGCGCTGTGGCACGCGCTGAAGAAGGAAGCCTTCCACTCGTCGATCCTCGACCTCGAAGTGGCCGGCAAGTCGCAACGCGTCCTGCTGCGTGACGTGCAATACCACCCGTTCCGTCAGCTCGTGCTGCACGTGGACTTCCAGCGCATCGATCCGAAGAAGAAGCTGCACACGAAGGTGCCGCTGCACTTCCTGAACGCGGAAACGAGCCCGGCCGTGAAGCTGTCGAGCGCGGTCGTGTCGCACGTCGTGACGGAAATCGAAATCGAGTGCCTGCCGGCCGACCTGCCGGAATTCCTCGAAGTCGATCTGTCGAAGATCGAAGCAGGCCAGTCGCTGCACGCGAAGGACATCGCGCTGCCGAACGGCGTCGCGCTGACCGCGCACGGCGACGCGGAAAACCCGGTGGTCGCTTCGGCGACGATCCCGGCTGGCGCCGTGTCGGAAGAAGCGGCTGCGGGCGAAGGCGAAACGCCGGCCGCCTAAGCGCCCTTCGAACCCGCCTTTCGAACCGTTTCGCACGACGGTCGACGACCCGCCGCGGCTTGCCCGGCGGGTTTTTCATTTTTGCAGCCCGCCAGGGCGAGCCCTGACGGGCAAGCGTTCATCATGATCAAACTGATCGTCGGCCTCGGCAATCCCGGGGCGGAATACACCGCGACGCGCCACAACGCAGGCTTCTGGCTCGTCGACCAGCTCGCGCGCGAAGCCGGCGCGACGCTGCGCGACGAGCGGCGCTTTCATGGCTTCTACGCGAAAGCGCGCCTCCACGGCGAGGAAGTGCATCTGCTCGAGCCGCAGACGTACATGAACCGCTCCGGCCAATCGGTCGTCGCGCTCGCGCATTTCTTCAAGATCCTGCCGAACGAAATCCTCGTCGCGCACGACGAGCTCGACCTGCCGCCCGGCGCGGTCAAGTTGAAGCTCGGCGGCGGCAGCGGCGGCCACAACGGCCTCAAGGACATCTCCGCGCATCTGTCTTCGCAGCAGTACTGGCGGCTGCGGATCGGCATCGGCCATCCGCGCGACCTGATTCCCGAAAGCGCGCGCGCGGGTGCGAAACCCGATGTCGCGAACTTCGTGCTGAAGCCGCCGCGCAAGGATGAGCAGGACGTGATCGACGCCGCGATCGAACGCGCGCTCGCCGTGATGCCCACCGTCGTCAAGGGCGAGACCGAGCGCGCGATGATGCAGCTGCATCGCAACGGCGCCTGAGTCGGGCGTTCTTCCCGCCTTCTCGCGCCGCGCGCGCATCGGTTAAGCTGGTTGTTTTACCGCATCAGGAGCCACGTGGTGAGCCGTTACTGGAGCGACATCGTCCATCAACTCGAGCCGTACGTGCCGGGCGAGCAGCCGGCGCTCGCGCATCCCGTCAAGCTGAACACGAACGAGAACCCGTATCCGCCGTCGCCGCGCGCGGTCGACGCGATCCGGCGCGAGCTCGGCGACACGGGCGAGGCGCTGCGCCGCTATCCGGACCCCGTCGCGCGCAAGCTGCGCGAGGCGGTCGCCGCGCATCACGGCGTCGCGCCCGAGCAGGTGTTCGCCGGCAACGGCTCGGACGAAGTGCTCGCGCACGTGTTCCAGGCGCTCCTGCGGCACGACAAGCCGCTGCGCTTCCCGGACATCACATACAGCTTCTACCCGACCTATGCGCGGCTCTATCGCGTCGCGTGCGAGACGGTGCCGCTCGCCGACGATTTCTCGATCGTCGTCGACGACTATCTCGACGACGCCGGCTGCGTGCTGTTCCCGAACCCGAACGCGCCGACGGGCCGCGCGCTGCCGCTTTCCGACATCGAGCGGATCGTCGCCGCGAATCCGAGCTCGGTCGTCGTGATCGACGAGGCGTATGTCGACTTCGGCGCGGAATCGGCCGTGTCGCTGATCTCCCGCTACCCGAACCTGCTCGTCGTGCATACCGCGTCGAAGGCGCGCTCGCTCGCCGGCATGCGCGTCGGTTTCGCGTTCGGCGACGTCGCGCTGATCGATGCGCTCACGCGCGTGAAGGACAGCTTCAACTCCTACCCGCTCGATCGTCTCGCGCAGGCCGCGACGCAGGCTTCTTACGAGGACGACGCGTGGTTCCAGGCCACGCGAAAGCGGGTGATCGCGAGCCGCGAGCGGCTCGTCGGCGCGCTGGCCGCGCTCGGCTTCGACGTCGTGCCGTCGGCGACGAACTTCGTGTTCGCGCGCCACCCGCGCCATGATGCGGCGACGCTTGCCACGCAACTGAAGCAGCGGGAGATTTTCGTGCGGCACTTCAAGCTGCCGCGAATCGATCAGCACCTGCGCATCACGGTCGGCACCGACGCCGAGTGCGACACGCTCGTCGCGGCGCTGCGCGAGTTGCTCGCGTAGCGGCTCGCCGGCACGGACTCGCGACGAACCGCACAAACACGTACGAACACGTACGAACACGAGCGAAACCGATGGCGGCGACGGTACGGCGGCGGACAGCCCGCCGCCGCCTTTCCGCGCCGGCGCGCTTCGCCCGTCAATCGCCGCGGCGCATCACGCGCCGTTTTTCTCCGCCGCGATCAGCGCGCGATATTTCGCCATCAATTGGTCCTTCGTCTCGGGACGACTCGGGTCCCGCGGAATGCACTCGACCGGGCACACCTGCTGGCACTGCGGCTCGTCGAAATGGCCGACGCACTCGGTGCACTTGTTCGGATCGATCACGTAGATCTCCGGGCCCATCGAAATCGCGCCGTTCGGGCACTCGGGCTCGCACACGTCGCAATTGATGCACTCGTCGGTAATCATCAAAGCCATACTGGTCTCACTTCCGCCGGCGCGCGGCCGGCCGCTTCGGGCCGCCTGCCGCGCGCGCGGCGCTCACGCGGACGGCTCCTGGGCCATCGCGGCCACCTTCTCCGTCAGCCATTTCTCGACCGACGGAAACACGAACTTGCTGACGTCGCCGCCCAACTGCGCGATCTCGCGCACGATCGTGCCCGAGATGAACTGGTATTGGTCCGACGGCGTCATGAACATCGTCTCGACGTCCGGCAGCAGGTAGCGGTTCATCCCCGCCATCTGAAACTCGTACTCGAAATCCGACACCGCACGCAGGCCCCGCACGATCACGCGCGCGTCGTTCGCGCGCACGAAGTCCTTCAAGAGCCCGGTGAAGCCCATCACTTTCACGTTCGGGTAATGGCCCAGCACCTCGTTGGCGATCTTCAGACGCTCCTCGAGCGAGAAGAACGGCTTTTTCGCGCGGCTGTCGGCGACGCCGACGACCAGCGTATCAAAAATGCTCGACGCGCGCCGAACGAGATCCTCGTGGCCTCGCGTGAGCGGATCGAACGTACCCGGGTACACGGCGACTACCATGTCGCTCCTCCTGTCATCGAGCCAATTGGGGTCACGGCCATGCGCGTCGCGCGCGGCCGCCGACATGGGCGCACGTCGCGACTGCGCGCGGCGCCTCGTTTGGAACGCGCATTATTCATCATTTTCGCGTTGCAGCAAATGATAGTGGACGGCGCCTGCCTTGCCGTGCCGCGTCACCTGCCAGCCGGCGAGCGACGCGTGCGCGGACGCATCGAGCTGCGCGCCCATCTCGACATACAGATAGCCGCCCGGCGCGACGAGATCCGGCGCGAGCGCGAGCGCGCGCGCGAACGCGGCCGCGTCGCCGAACGGCGGATCGACGAACACGATGTCGAACGAGCGCGGCGCGAGGCCCGCGGCGATGCGCAGCGCGTCGGCTTCCGCGATCTCGATCGCGCGCGCGGCGAGCTTGTCCTTCAGCGCGCGAAGCTGCTGCGCGGCGCGCGGATGGCGCTCGACCATCACGACGCTCGCCGCGCCGCGCGACGCGGCCTCGAAGCCGAGCGCGCCGCTGCCCGCGAACAGATCGAGGCAGCGCCGGCCTTCGAGATCCTGGCCGAGCCAGTTGAAGAGCGTCTCGCGCACGCGGTCGGGCGTCGGACGCAGGCCGTCCAGGTCGAGCACCGGAAGCGGCGTGCGCTTCCAGTCGCCGCCGATGATGCGGATCGTGTGCGGCTTGCCGCGGCCGGCCGCTGGGGCTCGCTGCGCCGGCGGCCGCGCCGAAGAGGAACGGGACATACCGAAGAATTCGTGACGGAAACGTTGGAAACGGAATCAACCGATCGGAAGCGGCGCGATGCGCCGCGATGACGCGCACGTTACCACAAGCGGCGCGCAGGCCATGCCGCTGCCGCGCGGCGAAGCCCCGGCGCCTGATAAAATACCGGGTTTCCGGCGCGCGAGCACGCCGCACGCGCGCCGCCGGGCTCGCTCACCAAGCCCTGCCGACCGGCGCACCCGGCGCCGCGCGCCGCCTCTTCCGCAAGCGAAACCATGTTCAGCTTCTTCAAACGATTCAAGAAAGCGCCCGACGCCGCACCGGCCGAGCCGCAGCAAGCGCCCGAAGCGCCGCAGGACGACACCGGCGGCCCGGCCGCGTCCGAGGCCGCGCGGGTCGATGCGCCCGCCGCCCCCGCCGCTGCGCTCCCGCGCGACGAGGCGCCGTCGCGCGCCGTCACACAGACACAGACGCCCGCGCCCGCAACGCCGCCTGCCGCCCCTTCCGTCAGTGCGCCGGAATCGCCGGTCCGACAGCCGCCCGCCGCCGCGCCGGCGCGCGCGGCCGCCGAGCCCGCGCCGTCCGTCGTGATGACGGTCACGCCGTCGGCGAACGGCCGCGACGGCGTCGTCGAGACGGTCGAGATCGTGCCGCCGCCCGCGCCCGAGCCGACCGCGAAGAAATCGTGGCTCGCGCGGCTGAAGTCCGGCCTCTCGAAGACGAGCTCGAGCATCACGAACGTGTTCGTCAACACGAAGATCGACGAGGCGCTCTACGAGGAGCTCGAAACGGCGCTGCTGATGTCGGATGCCGGCGTCGACGCGACCGAGCATCTGCTCGGCGCGCTGCGCGAAAAGGTGCGCACGGGCCGCCTCACCGATCCGCAGCAGGTGAAGGACGCGCTGCGCGACCTGCTCGTCGATCTGCTGGAGCCGCTCGAGAAGTCGCTCGTGCTCGGGCGCGCGCAGCCGCTCGTGATGATGATCGCGGGCGTGAACGGCGCGGGCAAGACGACGAGCATCGGCAAGCTCGCGAAGCATCTGCAGAGCTTCGACCAGTCGGTGATGCTCGCGGCGGGCGACACGTTCCGCGCGGCCGCGCGCGAACAGCTCGCGATCTGGGGCGAGCGCAACAACGTGACGGTGGTCCAGCAGGAGAGCGGCGACCCGGCCGCGGTGATCTTCGACGCGGTCAGCGCCGCGCGCGCGCGCAACATCGACGTGATGATGGCCGACACCGCGGGCCGCCTGCCGACGCAGCTGCATCTGATGGAGGAGCTCCGGAAGGTGAAGCGCGTGATCGGCAAGGCGCACGACGGCGCGCCGCACGAGGTGCTGCTCGTGATCGACGCGAACACGGGCCAGAACGCACTCACGCAGGTGAAGGCGTTCGACGACGCGCTCGGCCTCACGGGCCTCATCGTCACGAAGCTCGACGGCACCGCGAAGGGCGGCATCCTCGCCGCGATCGCGCGGCAGCGGCCGATTCCGGTGTATTTCATCGGCATCGGCGAGAAGGTCGAGGATCTGCAGCCGTTCAGCGCGGCGGAATTCTCGGACGCGCTGCTCGGCTAATCCGCGCCGCGCGGCGCCAGCCGGTCGCCATTCCGGCGATCCGGCCCGCCACGCAACGAAACGGGCGCCCCGAGGCGCCCGTTTTTCATGGGCGCGCGGCCGACGCCGCGCTCACTCGGCGTCCGGCTGCGCGGCGGGCGCGGCCGCCCTGAAAGCGTCGAGCGTCATCGCGTGATCGTGGATGCGCCGAATCGTCGGGAACCGCTCGAGGCCGATCGAGAAGCGCTGCGCATTGAACACCTGCGGCACGATGCAGAGATCGGCGAGCGTCGGCGTATCGCCGAAGCACAGCTTGCCCGTGCGCGGGTCGCTCGAAAGACGCGTCTCGAGCGTCTTGAAGCCGTCCTCGATCCAGTGGCGATACCACGCGTCCTTCGCGTAGTCGTCGACCTTCAGCGTGTGCTTCAGGTACTTCAGCACACGCAGATTGTTGAGCGGGTGAATCTCGCAGGCGACCTGCAGCGCGATCGCGCGCACGTACGCGCGGTCGACGGGCGCCTTCGGCAGCAGCGGCACGTCCGGATACGCTTCGTCGAGATATTCGACGATCGCGAGCGACTGCTGCAGCGGCGAATCGCCGTCGATGAGCGTCGGCACGAGCGCGTCGGGGTTGAGCGCGCGATATTCGTCCGTCAATTGCTGGCCGCCGTCGCGCAGCAGATGCACCGGCACGTAGTCGAACGGCAGCTTCTTCAGATGCAGCGCGATACGCACGCGAAACGCCGCCGAACTGCGGAAATAGCTATAGAGCTTCATCAGTGTCCCTCATAGTCTCGATCGTCGATCTTCTCGCCGGCGTTCGCGCGCGACGGGCGGCGGGCAACGCGCCGCCGCGTTGCGGGCGCCCGCCGGCGTCGTCGAGCCGAACGCCGCGGCAACGGCCGAAAGTGTAACGCGGCTCGCGCCGCGCCGGTTTCGCGCCGCCGATCCGGCGGCACTTTGCTGGTGCGTCGCCGCCGCGATGCACGCTTCGCGTGCGAAACGGCTCGCCAGCCGTGCGCCGGCGCACCACGCGCACGCGCGCGATCGCCGCCCGATCCCCCGCCTTCCTTTTAAATAGCGGCCAAATAAAAAGTGGCATGGCGATTGCTATTTTCCGTGAATCGATCACGGGCCCCCACGACAAGCGGCCCAGTCAGGAGATCCCCGATGCGGAAGATGAAGCTGGTGATGGTCGGCAACGGCATGGCCGGAGTGCGCACGCTCGAAGAATTGCTCAAGCTGGCGCCCGATCTGTATGACATAACGGTGTTCGGCGCCGAGCCGCATCCGAACTACAACCGGATTCTGCTGTCGCCCGTGCTCGCGGGCGAGCAGACGCTCGAGCAGATCGTCCTCAACGATTACGCGTGGTACGAATCGCACGGCATCACGCTCCACGTCGGCAAGAAGATCGTGAAGATCGATCGCGTGAAGCGCGCCGTGATCGCCGAGGACGGCACCGAGGCCGCGTACGACCGGCTGCTGCTCGCGACCGGCTCGAATCCGTTCATGCTGCCGATCCCGGGCGCGGATCTCGACGGCGTGCTCGGCTATCGCGACATCGCCGACACGCAGGCGATGATCGACGCCGCCGCACGGCACACGCACGCGGTGGTGATCGGCGGCGGCCTGCTCGGCCTCGAAGCGGCGAACGGCCTGAAGCTGCGCGGGATGGACGTGACGGTCGTTCACCTCGCGCCGACGCTGCTCGAGCGCCAACTCGATGCGACCGCGGGCAGCCTGTTGCGCGCGTCGCTCGAGGCGCGCGGCCTGACGTTTCTGATGCCGAAGGAAACGCAGGCGCTCGTCGGCGACGAAAGCGGCCGCGTGCGCGCGGTGCGCTTCAAGGACGGCGGCGAATGCAAGGCCGACCTCGTCGTGATGGCGGTCGGCATCCGCCCGAACACGGCGCTCGCCGAAAGCGCGGGGCTCTATTGCAACCGCGGAATCGTCGTCAGCGACACGATGCAGACCTACGACCCGCGCATCTACGCGGTCGGCGAATGCGTGAGCCATCGCGGCATCGCGTACGGCCTCGTCGCGCCCCTCTTCGAGCAGGCGAAGGTCGCGGCGAACCATCTCGCGCAGTTCGGCATCGGGCGCTACGCCGGCTCGGTCACGTCGACGAAGCTCAAGGTCACGGGCATCGATCTCTTCTCCGCGGGCGACTTCCTCGGCGGCGGCGACACGGAAGACATCACGTTGTCGGACCCGATCGCGGGCGTCTACAAGAAGCTCGTGGTCAAGGACGACAAGATCGTCGGCGCGTGCCTGTACGGCGACACGGCGGACGGCGCGTGGTACTTCAGGCTGCTGCGCGAAGGCCGCAACATCGCCGACATCCGCGACACGCTGATGTTCGGCGAAACGAGCCTGGGCGACACCGGCCACAGCGGCGCGACGCGCGCGATGTCGATGGCCGACGACGCCGAGGTGTGCGGCTGCAACGGCGTGTGCAAGGGCACGATCGTCTCGGCGATCAAGGAAAAGGGCCTCTTCACGCTCGACGACGTGCGCAAGCACACGAAGGCGTCCGCATCGTGCGGCTCGTGCACGGGCCTGGTCGAGCAGATCCTGATGTCGACGCTGGGCGGCGACTACTCGGCGTCGCCGAAGGCGAAGCCCATATGCGGCTGCACCGATCATACGCATGCCGAAGTACGCACGGCGATTCGCGAGCACAAGCTGCTGTCGGTGCCCGACGCGATGCGCTTTCTCGAATGGCGCACGCCGAACGGCTGCGCGAGCTGCCGCCCGGCGCTCAACTATTACTGCATCAGCACCTGGCCGCACGACGCGAAGGACGATCCGCAGTCGCGCTTCATCAACGAACGCGCGCACGCGAACATCCAGAAGGACGGCACGTATTCGGTCGTGCCGCGGATGTGGGGCGGCGTGACGACCGCTAGCGAGCTGCGCCGGATCGCGGACGTCGTCGACAAGTACGCGATCCCGACCGTCAAGGTGACGGGCGGGCAGCGTATCGACCTGCTCGGCGTGAAGAAGGAGGATCTGCCCGGCGTGTGGCGCGATCTCGGCATGCCGAGCGGCCACGCGTACGCGAAGGCGCTGCGCACGGTGAAGACCTGCGTCGGCTCCGAATGGTGCCGCTTCGGCACGCAGGATTCGACGCTGATGGGCCAGCAGCTCGAACGCGCGCTGTGGCGGATGTACGCGCCGCACAAGGTGAAGCTCGCGGTGTCCGGCTGCCCGCGCAACTGCGCGGAATCGGGGATCAAGGACGTCGGCGTGATCGGCGTCGATTCGGGCTGGGAGATCTATGTCGGCGGCAACGGCGGCATCAAGACCGAGGTCGCGCAGTTCTTCTGCAAGGTGAAGACGCACGAGGAAGTGCTCGAATACGCGGGTGCGTTCCTGCAGCTCTATCGCGAGGAAGGCTGGTATCTCGAGCGCACCGTGCACTATCTCGAGCGCGTCGGCATCGATCACGTGAAGGCGCGCGTGCTCGACGACGCCGACAACCGCCGCGCGCTCTGGGAGCGCCTGCAGTTCGCGTTGAAGGACGAGCCCGATCCGTGGCACGACACGAACGACGCGCGGGTCGATCTGCGCCAGTTCATCCCGATCGCGGTCGCGCCCGCCGATGCGTGAGACGCCGCGCATCGCGCCGCATCCGAGCCCAGTCAATCAGCAAGGAATTCGAATCATGTCCGCCACGCAACCCGAATGGATCGCCGTCTGCCGGCTCGACGACATCCCGCCGCTCGGCGCACGCGTTCTCACGCGTGACGCCGGCGCGCCGATCGCCCTCTTTCGCACCGCGAGCGACGCGGTGTTCGCGCTGCTCGACCGCTGCCCGCACAAGGGCGGCCCGCTGTCGCAAGGCATCGTCCACGGCGAGCAGGTCACGTGTCCGCTGCACGGCCTGAACGTCGCGTTCGCGAGCGGCTGCGCGCTGCCGCCCGACGACGGCTGCACGACCGTCTTCAGCGTGAAGCGCGACGGCGACGCGGTGCTGCTCGATCGCGCCGAGCTCGCGACGCTCGGCATCGACAGCGCGCCGCAGCCAGTCGCGCTCGTGTCGCCGGGCGCCGCCGCATGACGATCGAGACGCTCGCGCAGCCCGCCGCGCAAGACACGCCCGACGCCGTGCGCGAAACGCGCTCGACGTGCTGCTATTGCGGCGTCGGCTGCGGCGTCGTGATCGAGACCCGGCGCGACGCCGACGGCCGCGACCGGATCGTCGGCGTGCGCGGCGACCCCGAGCATCCGGCGAACTTCGGGCGCCTGTGCTCGAAGGGCAGCACGCTGCATCTGACGGCGACGCCCGAGCGCTACGCGCAGACGCGCGCGACGCATCCCGAGCTGCGCCTGTCGCGCGACGCGGCGCGCACGCGCGTGTCGTGGGACGACGCGCTCGATCACGTCGCGCTGCGCTTCGCGCGCATCGTCGAGCAGCACGGGCCGGACGCGGTCGGCTTCTACATCTCCGGCCAGCTGCTGACCGAGGATTACTACGTCTTCAACAAGCTCGCGAAGGGGCTCGTCGGCACGAACAACATCGATTCGAACTCGCGCCTTTGCATGAGCTCGGCCGTCGTCGGCTACAAGAAGACGCTCGGCGCAGACGCGCCGCCGTGCAGCTACGAGGACCTCGATCATGCGGCCACCGTGCTGATCGCGGGCGCGAATCCCGCGTACGCGCATCCGATCCTGTACCGGCGGCTCGAAGCCGCGCGCGCGCGCAATCCGCAGATGAAGGTGATCGTCGCCGATCCGCGCCGCACCGATTCGGCGAGCGACGCGACGCTGCATCTCGCGCTGCAGCCCGGCACCGACACGATGCTGTTCAACGCGATGCTGCACGTGCTGATCTGGGACGGCGCGCTCGATTCCGCGTTCATCGGCGCGCACACGCAAGGCTTCGACGCATTGCGCGACTCGGTGCGCGACGCGACGCCCGCCGCGGCCGCGCAGGTTTGCGGGCTGCGCGCGGACGACATCGTGCAGGCCGCGCGCTGGTTCGGCGCGGGGCCGTCGCTGTCGCTGTACTGCCAGGGGCTCAACCAGTCGGCGACCGGCACGACGAAGAACGTCGCGCTCATCAACCTGCATCTCGCGACGGGCCAGATCGGCAAGCCGGGCGCGGGGCCGTTCTCGCTGACGGGCCAGCCGAACGCGATGGGCGGCCGCGAGGTGGGCGGCATGGCGACGCTCGCGTCCGCGCACCGCGATCTCGCGAACCCGGCCGACCGCGCGGAAATCGCGCGCCTCTGGGGCGTGCCCGATCTGCCGGCGAAGCCGGGCCTCACCGCGGTCGAGATGTTCGAGCGGCTCGCCGAGGGCACGCTGAAGGCGATCTGGATCGTCTGCACGAACCCCGCGCACTCGATCCCGAGCCAGACGGTCGCGCGCGCGGGGCTCGAACGCGCGGAGTTCGTCGTGCTGCAGGACGCGTACGCGCACACGGGCACCGCGCCTTACGCCGACGTGCTGCTGCCCGCGGCCACGTGGGGCGAGAAGGAAGGCACGGTGACGAACTCCGAGCGGCGCATTTCACGCGTGCGCGCGGCGACGCAGCCGTACGGCGACGCGCGCGCCGACTGGCAAATCGCCGCCGACGTGGGCCGCCGGCTCGAAGCGCGGCTCGCGCCCGGCCGCCCGACCCTCTTTGCGCATGCGCACGCCGAAGCCGTGTGGAACGAACACCGCGCGACGACGGTCGGCCGCGATTGCGACATCGGCGGGCTGTCGTGGCCGCTGCTCACGCGCGACGGCCCGCAGCAATGGCCGTTTCCGGCGGGCGCCGAGCGCGGGCTCGCGCGCCTGTACGCGGACGGCCGCTTTCCGACCGCAGACGGCCGCGCGCGCTTCGTGCCCGCGCCGTATCAGCCGGTCGCCGAGGCGCTCGACGCGCGCTACCGCTTCGCGCTGACGACGGGCCGCCTGCGCGACCAATGGCACGGCGGCAGCCGCACCGGCTCGGTCGCGAAACTGTTCGCACACGCGCCGCAGCCTTGCGTCGAGCTCAATCCCGGCGATTGCGCCCGGCTCGCGCTCGGCCCGCACGACTTCGTCCATCTGACGTCGCGGCGCGGCAGCGCGCTCCTGCCCGCGCGCGCCGACGACGCGATCGTCCCCGGTCAGGCGTTCGCGCCGATGCACTGGGGCGACGAATACGTGTCGGGCGTCGCGGGCAATCGCGCGGCGATGGGCATCAACGCGCTCACGACGCCCGCGCGCGATCCGTACTCGCAGCAGCCCGAGCTCAAGCACGCGGCGATCAAGCTGCTGAAGGCCGACCTGCCGTGGCGCTGGCTGATCGCCGCGCGCGTGCCGGCCGACGCGATGCTCGCTCGCCAGCGGGCCGCGCGCGCGTTCTTCGCGCGCTTCCCGTATGCGAGCTGCGTGCCGTTCGGCACCGACGGCTACACGGGGCTCGCGTGGCGCGTCGCCGCGTACGAGCCCGCGCCCGCCGAGCTGCAACGCGAAATCGAGGCGCTCTTCGAATTGCCCGCGCAAGCGGCCGACGTGATGAGCTACGGCGACGCGCGGCGCGGCACCGGCCGGCGCGTGCGAATCGTCGACGGCGCGCTCGTCGCGTTCTCGGTCGCCGGCGCGGCGGGCGCGACCGAGGACGGCGCGGCCGCGCTGCGCGAGTACGTCGAGAGCGGCGCGGGCGTCGGCGCGCTCGGCCGCCTGCTGCTGTTCGCGGGCCGCGTGCCGCTGCAAACGGCGCCCGCGCGCGGCCGCACGATCTGCAACTGCGTGGGCGTGAGCGAGCGCGAGATCGGCGCCGTGCTGACGGCCGATGCGCCGTCCGCGGCGCCCGGCGAGCGGCTCGCGAACTTGCAAGAACGGCTCAAATGCGGTACTCAGTGTGGTTCCTGCATACCCGAGCTGCGCCGCCTGATCGCCGAAACCGCGACGGCCGCGGCCCCTTCCCCTCGATGACCGAAACCGACGCCAACGCCGCCCTGCCCGACCACTTCCCGTGCGCCCGCTTCATCAAGGAGATCGGGCGCGGACCGAACGGCGCACGCGCGCTGCCGTACGACGACGCGTTGGCGCTCTACCGCGCGATGCTCGACGGGCACGTATCCGACGTCGAGCTCGGCGCGATCCTGATCGCGTACCGGCTCAAGGGCGAGACGGCCGCCGAGCTCGCGGCGATGCTCGCCGCCGCGCAGGCGTCGTTCGAGCCGCTGCACGTGCAGGACGCCGCGTTCCACACGGTATCGATCCCGAGCTACAACGGCGCGCGCAGGCAGCCGAATCTCGTGCCGCTGCTCGCGCTGCTGCTCGCGCGCGAGGGCGTGCCGGTGCTCGTGCACGGCGTGACGGAAGACCCGGGCCGCGTGACGAGCGCGGAGATCTTCACCGAGCTGGCGATTGCGCCCGGCGGGTCGCACGACGAAATCGAGGACACGCTCGCCGAGCGCCGCGCCGCGTTCGCGCCGATCGACGTGCTCGCGCCGAAGCTCGCGCGGCTCCTCGCGCTGCGGCGCGTGCTCGGCGTGCGCAACTCGACGCACACGGTCGTCAAGCTGCTGCAGCCGTTCGAGCCCGCCGGGCTGCGGCTCGTGAACTACACGCATCCGCCGTATCGCGACAGCCTCGTCGAGCTGTTCCGCGAACACCCGGCGGCCGGCGCGGGCGGCGCGCTGCTCGCGCGCGGCACCGAGGGCGAGGCGGTCGCCGACACGCGCCGCCAGGTGCAGGTCGACTGGCTGCACGACGGCCGGTGCGAGACGGTCGTCGAACCGGTGCGCTCGTCGCCCGACGCGCCGCCCGTCGAGCTGCCCGCGTCGCGCGACGCGGCGACGACGGCCGCGTGGACCGACGCCGTGATGCGCGGCGAGATCCCGATTCCGGACGCGGTCGCGACGCAGGTCGAGACGATCGTGCGGCTCGCGCGGATCGTCGAATGAGCCGAATGAGCCTCGGAGCGCCGGCGGGCGGCGCGCCGCCCCCGGACATGCCGCCCGCCGCCTTCGAATACCCCGACGATTGACAGCCGCCGTCGACTTCGCATAGAGTTGTCGCCATGCGTTCCTTCCAGAACACCCTCCGAATTACCTCCGGCCGCCTAGCGCGGCCGCTATCGCTACGACTAGCGTAAAGCTGTCGTGGCGCCGCGTCGTCCCGGCGCGGTCCCTCCCCTAGCAGTTCCCCGCAGTTTCTTTCTCGCAGTTTTTTACAACCCGTAGTCGTCAGCTTTCGTTCGTCGATCCGACGGGCGAATCGCGAAGATTCCGCGTCGTCGTGCCATCGGGCATGCACGTGCGCAGGCGGCGCCCACCGGCGCGTCATGCCGTCCGTCTTCGCTCGCGACTTGACCGCCCGAGGCAACGATGAAGCGCAACCCCGCCGACAAATACCGACCGTTCGAACCCGTCCGCATCAACGGACGCCGATGGCCGAGCCGCACGATCGAGCGCGCGCCGATCTGGATGAGCACCGATCTGCGCGACGGCAACCAGTCGCTGATCGAGCCGATGACGATCGAGCAGAAGCTCGAGTTCTTCGAAATGCTCGTCGCGATCGGCTTCAAGGAGATCGAAGTCGGTTTTCCGTCGGCGTCGCAAACCGACTTCGATTTCGTGCGCAAGCTGATCGACGAGCGGCGCATTCCCGACGACGTGACGATCGAAGTGCTCGTGCAGTCGCGCGAGGATCTGATCGCGCGCACGTTCGATGCGCTCGAAGGCGCGCCGCGCGCGATCGTGCACCTGTACAACGCGATCTGCCCGTCGTTCCGCCGCATCGTGTTCGGAATGTCGAAGGACGACGTGAAGGCGCTGGCGGTCGAGGGCACGCGCATCATCAAGGCGCACGCGCAGGCGCGCCCCGGCACGCACTGGACGTTCCAGTACTCGCCCGAGACGTTCAGCATGACCGAGCTGTCGTTCGCGCGCGAGGTCTGCGACGCGGTCGCGCAGACTTGGCGGCCCACGCGCGATCACAAGATGATCGTGAACCTGCCCGCGACCGTCGAGGCCGCGACGCCGAACGTGTTCGCCGACCAGATCGAATGGATGGACCGCAATCTCGGCTACCGCGACAGCATCGTGCTGTCGGTGCATCCGCACAACGATCGCGGCACCGCGGTCGCGGCGGCCGAGCTCGCGCTGCTCGCGGGCGCGGACCGCATCGAGGGGTGCCTGTTCGGCAACGGCGAGCGCACGGGCAACGTCGATCTCGTCACGCTCGCGCTGAACCTCTACACGCAGGGGATCGATCCGGGGCTCGATTTCTCGGACATCGACGCGGTGCGCCGCGTCGTCGAGCGCTGCAACCAGATTCCCGTGCATCCGCGCCACCCGTACGCGGGCGACCTCGTCTTCACCGCGTTCTCCGGCTCGCATCAGGACGCGATCCGCAAGGGCCTCGCGCAGCAAAAGCCCGACGCGATCTGGGAAGTGCCGTATCTGCCGATCGATCCCGCCGATCTCGGCCGCAGCTACGACGCGGTGATCCGCGTCAACAGCCAGTCCGGCAAGGGCGGCGCGACGTACCTGCTCGAGCGCGGCATGGGCTTCGCGCCGCCGCGCCGCGTGCAGATCGAATTCAGCCATGCGGTGCAGGCGCTCGCCGACGCTTCGGGCGAAGAAGTGACGGGCGACGCGATCTGCGAGCTCTTCACGCGCGAATACCTGCGGACGATGGGCCCCGCGGCGCGCGCGGGCGCGTCGGCGAGCTGGCATGACCGCGAAATCGCGCTCGCTCGCGCGGACGACGCGCCAGGCGCGGCGCGGCAGGCCGCGGCCGCGTTCGCCGCGGCGGCGGGCGTCGCGATCGGCGTCGCGTCGTGCGAAGTCGAGCGCACCGCGAGCGGCGACACCGTGGTGTTCGTCGGCGCGAAGGTCGGCGACGCCGCGCTGCGCCACGGCGCCGGCGTGCATCGCGATCCGGTCGCGGCCGCGACGGATGCGGTCGCGAGCGCGATCAACCGCTCGGCGTGGAGCTGCGACGAGCGGCGCGCGGCCGCCTGACGCCGCGCGCAACGGCGGGCGAACGACAGGCGGACGAACCTCGCGCGGCGCACGCCGCCGCGCGACAACCGGTGCGACGCGCGATCCGCGGCGCGCCGGCGCACGCCGGGCGGCTCACGAAACCGCACGGCGACGAAGGGCCCCGACGAGGGGCCGGAAGAGCGGCCGAGAACGACGGCTGAGAGCGACGGCTGAGAAAAACGGTCGAGAAAGGACCAGGAAAGAGGCGCAAAAGCAGGCGGCGATTGCAGGCGGCGATTGCAGGCGGCAGTTGCGTGCGGGCTGGCGGACGAACGCGTGCTTCGCGCCCATGGCCCGTTCACGCCGATAGCGGGGCGAAGAAACGGCAATAAACGGGGCCTTAGCCCTCGGTCGCGCAGCGCGTCGCCTGCCATGCGAGCAGCCGCCAGCGGCCGCTTTCCTGCGTCTGAATCGCGGTGTAGGCGATCGGGAACACGAGGCCGCCGTTGTTCGTCTCCATCTCGATCAGCGCGCGCCCCGCGACGACGCACGTGGCATCGCCGACGGGCAGCACGTCCTGCGACTGGATCTCGATCTGCCGATAGCGACGGCGCCCTGCCGTGATCGCGTCGATGAACTGCTGCTTGGTCTCGCGTTTGCCGTTGGTGTGCACGTAATAGACGTTGTCGGACAGCAATGCGTCGAGCGCCTCGCCGTCGCCGTCGACCATCGCACGAAACCGGTCGCGCTCGAGCGCGCGAATCGCATCGATCACCTTTGCCGCCATCGCCATGCTCCTCGACTGCATGCGCGCGTCCGGCGCGCCGATCAGAAGTTGTATTGCACGTAGAGCTGGCTGAAATTTATACCAGGATTCGGGTCTTTGATACCCGCGTTCGACACGTGCTGTAAACGGACACCCGCTTGATACTGCTGACGATTGCCGAATTGCGCGCCGATGCCGACCATGTCGGCGAACTGGAACGACGTCGACATCGAATAGTTCTGGGAGATCGTCGGATGCGACAGGAAGCGCACGCCGGCGCCCACCTCGACGAACGGCCGCACGTAGCCCGCGCTCTTGATGAATCGTATGATCGGCGTCACGCCGACTTCCCAGACGCTGTCGTTGATCGCGTGATCGCCGGTATAGCGCCAGTAAGACACGTGCCCCTCGGCGACGAACGCGAAGTGCCAGCCGCCGATTTCCCACCAGGTCCAGTTCGGGTCCCAGACCACGCCGATGTCGCCCTTCTTCATGTCGTGATCGGCGACGCCGCCGCCGAGCTGCAATCCCCAGCGATCCGCGAAGGCGGCCCCGGAACCGCCGGCGAGCGCCGTTGCCACTGCGATCTGCACGATGATCCGCCCCGCCCGACCGCCGTTCTTATCGTTCATCTCTTTCTCCAACTTCTCTGGTTGAATAGAGCCTCGCCGCAATTCACACGCTAGGGCTCGAGAGAACAGCATCTTATGGTAAAGGACTTTTTCGATCGGCACCGTCTGACGAAATGGTTTTCTGCCGAATTGACAAGAATCAGGAACCTTTACCTGAAATGCCCGTAAAACAAACACTTACGGACAGCGGGCGCGGGCAGTGCCGCAGAAAGAGCTATCGCCCCCTCAAAAGCGATAGCAATTCGGGAACTCCGACGACCCTGTTCCTTCTAAGGATTAGCACTCCGCTAGATGGAGTGCTAAGATTCATCGAGGAATCGCCCCGGCAATGGGGCTCGTCCCTGATTCCAAAGGAGTTTTCTACGTGAGCAACGCATTGACCCTTCCGAACACTTTGCGCCCGGCGTCCGCTAAGGCCGCATCGGCAGGCTCGCTGGCGCTCGCATCCCACTCGATGCTGCCCGGCCAGCTGGGCAACATCGACGCCTATATTCAGGCCGTGAACCGGATTCCGCTGCTGACGGCGGAGGAAGAGCGTCAGTACGCGACCGAATACCACGAGGACAACAACCTCGACGCCGCGCGCCGGCTCGTGCTGTCGCACCTGCGGCTCGTCGTGTCGATCGCGCGCAACTATCTCGGCTACGGCCTGCCGCACGGCGACCTGATCCAGGAAGGCAACATCGGCCTGATGAAGGCGGTCAAGCGTTTCGATCCCGCCCAGAACGTGCGCCTCGTGTCGTACGCGATCCACTGGATCAAGGCCGAGATTCACGAATACATCCTGCGCAACTGGCGCACGGTGAAGGTCGCGACGACGAAGGCGCAGCGCAAGCTGTTCTTCAACCTGCGCAGCCACAAGAAGGGCACGCAGGCGTTCACGCCGGAGGAAATCGACGGCCTCGCGCAGGAGCTGAACGTCAAGCGCGAGGAAGTGGCCGAGATGGAAACCCGCCTGTCGGGCGGCGACGTCGCGCTCGAGGGCCAGATCGACGACGGCGAGGAGTCGTACGCGCCGATCGCCTATCTCGCCGATTCGCACAACGAGCCGACCGCCGTGCTCGCCGCGCGTCAGCGCGACATGCTGCAGACGGACGGCATCGCGCGCGCGCTCGAATCGCTCGACGCGCGCAGCCGCCGGATCATCGAGGCGCGCTGGCTGAACGTCGACGACGACGGCTCGGGCGGCTCGACGCTGCACGACCTCGCCGCCGAATTCGGCGTATCGGCGGAGCGCATCCGCCAGATCGAAGCGAGCGCGATGAAGAAGATGCGCACGGCGCTCGCCGCGTACGCGTAAGCGCGCTCAAACCCGAACATCCGGCCCGCCGCGGCCGCGCCGAAACGAAAAAGCCCGCTGTCCGACGACAGCGGGCTTTTTTTGTGCGCCGCGAAACCGTGCGCGACGCGCGCATGCTTGACCAACATTATGAAAAATTTCATCCGGCGCATCGCGATTCGCGCAGATCTTGAGCCAGCTCAAGTTTCTGCGATCGCTTCGCGACGGAGTGCCGCAGCGCGGCACTAAGGGTTTTCCGGGACGCCTCCTACAATTGGGAGGACCGGCCAACAGATGC
This sequence comes from Burkholderia sp. ABCPW 111, assembly GCF_000773065.1. Lineage (NCBI taxonomy): Bacteria > Pseudomonadati > Pseudomonadota > Betaproteobacteria > Burkholderiales > Burkholderiaceae > Burkholderia > Burkholderia sp. ABCPW 111. The sequence goes on from NZ_JPWT01000014.1 coordinate 120,010, forward strand.
AGCGCGTATGCGAAACGCGTCACGAGACCGGCCAGTTTTGCGCCAACCGCGTCATCCCGGACATCATGGCTTTGACTCTCGTCAACAAAAAGGCGTCGCCCCACGACACGCCGCCCGCCCCTCGGGCGGGCTGGCGCGCTCGGGTCGCCGCCTGGGCCCGTGGCCCGACCCTCGCGCGCGACCTCTCGATCGTGCTGCTCTTCAAGCTGATCCTGCTCGTCGCGCTCAAGTACGCATTCTTCAACCATCCGCAGGCCGAGCACATGTCGTTGCCGCCTGCCGTCGTCGCAGCAAAGCTGCTGTCGGCGACGCCATACGCACCCACTCAGGGAGACCGCCATGATAAGTAGCGAAGTCGTCGATCTGTCGCGTCTGCAGTTCGGCATCACAGCGCTCTACCATTTCCTCTTCGTCCCGCTCACGCTCGGCATGTCCTGGCTGCTCGTCATCATGGAGTCCGTCTACGTGATGACCGGCAAGCAGGTCTACAAGGACATGACGCAGTTCTGGGGCAAGCTCTTCGGGATCAACTTCGCGATGGGCGTGACGACGGGGATCACGCTCGAATTCCAGTTCGGCACGAACTGGTCGTACTACTCGCACTACGTCGGCGACATCTTCGGCGTGCCGCTCGCCGTCGAAGGGCTGATGGCGTTCTTCCTCGAATCGACGTTCGTCGGCCTGTTCTTCTTCGGCTGGAACCGCCTGTCGAAGGTCCAGCACCTGATCGTCACGTTCCTCGTCGCGCTCGGCTCGAACCTGTCCGCGCTGTGGATTCTCGTCGCCAACGGCTGGATGAACAACCCGGTCGGCGCCGAGTTCAACTACCAGACGATGCGCATGGAGCTGTCGAACCTCTTCGACGTGATCTTCAACCCGGTGGCGCAGGTGAAGTTCGTGCACACGGTGTCGGCCGGCTACGTGACGGCCGCGATGTTCGTGCTCGGCGTGTCCGCGTGGTATCTGCTGAAGAAGCGCGACACCGACTTCGCGCTGCGCTCGTTCGCGGTCGCCGCGGGCTTCGGCCTCGCGTCGACGCTGTGCGTGATCGTGCTCGGCGACGAATCCGGCTACACGACGGGCGAAGTGCAGAAGATCAAGCTCGCCGCGATCGAATCCGAATGGGAAACGCAGCCGGCGCCCGCGTCGTTCACGCTGATCGGCCTGCCGAACCAGGCCGAGGAGCGCACCGACTACGCGATCAAGATCCCGTATGCGCTCGGCCTCATCGCGACGCGTTCGATCGACGAGCCGGTGATCGGCCTGCGCGAGCTCGCCAAGCGCAGCGAAGAGCACATCCAGAACGGGATGATCGCGTACGGCGCGCTGCAGAAGCTGAAGGCGGGCGACACGAGCGCCGAGACGAAGTCGACCTTCGACCAGCACAAGCAATATCTCGGCTATGGCCTGATGCTCAAGCAGTTCACGCCGAACGTGACCGATGCGACGCCCGAGCAGATCAAGGCCGCGGCCAAGCAGACGATTCCGCCCGTGGCGCCCGTGTTCTTCTCGTTCCGGATCATGGTGTTCCTCGGCTTCCTGTTCCTCGCGACCTTCATCGCCGCGTTCTGGTTCTGCGCGCGCCGCGAGCTGCTGCAGGACAACCGCCGCTGGTTCCTGCGCTACGCGGTGTGGGCGATTCCGCTGCCGTGGCTCGCCGCCGAGTTCGGCTGGGTCGTCGCCGAAGTGGGCCGCCAGCCGTGGACGATCGCGGGCATCCTGCCGACGCACCTGTCCGCGTCGAGCCTCACCGCAACCGATCTGTACCTGAGCCTCGCGGGCTTCATCGTGTTCTACACGGCGCTCTTCATCATCGAGATCACGCTGATGTTCAAGTACGCGCGGCTCGGCCCGTCGTCGCTGCACACCGGCCGCTATCACCACGAACAGGAGAAGCGCCGGCTCGACCAGGCCGTCGCCGGCTCGGCCGCCTGACGCCGCCATCGAATTCGCACAAGGAATCGTCATGGACTATGCAACTCTCAAAGTGATCTGGTGGCTGCTCGTCGGCATACTGCTCGTCGGCTTCGCGCTGACGGACGGCTTCGACATGGGCGCGGCCGCGCTCCTGCCGTTCCTCGGCAAGACCGACGACGAGCGCCGCATCATCGTCAACACGGTCGGCGCGACCTGGGAAGGCAATCAGGTCTGGCTCATCACCGCGGGCGGCGCGATGTTCGCCGCGTGGCCGCTCGTCTACGCGGCGTCGTTCTCGGGCTTCTACTTCGCGATGCTGCTCGTGCTGTTCGCGCTGTTCTTCCGGCCCGTCGGCTTCGACTACCGCAGCAAGCGCGACGATCCGCGCTGGCGCGCGGGGTGGGACTGGGCGCTCTTCGTGGGCGGCTTCGTGCCCGCGCTCGTGTTCGGCGTCGCGTTCGGCAACCTGCTGCAAGGCGTGCCGTTCGCGTTCGACACCGACATGCGCGTCACCTATCACGGCAGCTTCTGGGCGCTGCTGAATCCGTTCGCACTGCTCTGCGGGCTCGTGAGCCTCACGATGCTCGTCGCGCACGGCGCCGCGTTCGTCAAGATGAAGACGGACGGCGCGATCGCGAAGCGCGCGTCGATCGCGCTGCGCGTGTCGTCGCTCGTCGCCGTCGTGCTGTTCGCGCTTGCGGGCGCGCTGATCGCATCGTTCATCGGCGGCTTCGAGATCACGCAGGCGGCGCCCGTCGACACCGTCGCGAATCCGCTCCTCAAGCAGGTTTCCGCGGCCCCGGGCCTCTGGCTCGTGAACTACGGCCTGTATCCGTGGATGATCGCCGCGCCCGTCGTCGGCATCGCGGGCGGCGTGCTCGCGATGCTGCTCGCCGGCTCGAAGCTCGAGAAGACCGCGTTCATCTGCACGGGCCTCATGATCACCGGCGTGATCCTGACGGCGGGCTTCTCGATGTTCCCGTTCATCATGCCGTCGTCGCTCGATCCGAAGAGCAGCCTGACGGTCTGGGATTCGACGTCGAGCCGGCTCACGCTCGAAGTGATGCTCGTCGCGGTGATCGTGTTCCTGCCGATCGTCCTGCTCTACACCGGCTGGGTGTATCGCGTGCTGCGCGGCAAGGTGACGCCGCGCGCGCTCGAGGAAAACCGGCACTCGATGTATTGATGTCCGGCCGGCCGCCGCGTGCGCTGCATCGTGCGGCCGGCTTTTCGCAAGATTGTCGCAAGTTTCGAAGGAGTCGGATCATGTGGTACTTCAGCTGGATTCTCGGCATCGGCGTCGCGCTCGCGTTCGGCATCATCAATGCGATGTGGCTCGAAGCGCGGCAGAAACGCGACGCTTGAGCGCCGCGCGCGCGTCGGGCCGGTTCAGCGCGGCGGCGACGCGGCGGTGCGGCGGACGCGAGCGGATGTCGTCGTTCGTTGTGCGTCGTTCGTCGTTCGTCGTGCGTCGTGCGTCGTTCGTCGTTCGTCCGGCGCTGGTTCGCTCCGGATGCAAAGCGCGCGTCGCCATGAAGCAGGACACGCCCTCGCCTCGTACGAGGGCTTTTTGTTTCTTGCCGTGCGCGCACGAAAAATGCGCCCTCGGCGCGGATCGTCGCCGCGCGTCGGCCGCGGCGCGTATGGGCTGACGACGTCTTCGTCGCGCCCACCGCTCGCGGCCCGCGGCGACGCGACGCCGCGCGTTCCGGCGCGTCGCTTTCCGGCTATTTTCTTGCGGCGGACGAACCGCGCATCGGCTTCCTGTCCGCACGCATGCCGTTCCCGCCTTCGTCCTGCGCCGCCCCCTTCCCTTCACCGGCTGACCTGAACGGCGCTTCGTCGGCAATCTGCCTGCCTTCGCCGCAACGCGACGGCGCATGCCGGCGCATGCGTTTCAGGCGCGCCGAACGCGCCCGCCAACACGCCGTTCAATCCCCCCCTTTTTTACCAAACTCAATGCCAATCCGATTCCAAATTGATACCACTTGAACACCAATCGAAGGTTTCATAAGATCTTTTCACACGGTCGCTCACAGGCCGCATCCACACCGGTGGAGGAGACATGAAGAATCCCCGTTTCCGTTTGGCCGGCATCGTCGCTGCCACCCCGTTCGGGCGAGCCCGCGCGCGTCGCTTCGATTCGCGCGCCGCCACTCGCCCCCATGCCGCCGCACGCTCGCCGGCAGTGCGTCCCGCATCGTCGGCGGCGCGCGCCGCGCGGCCCGCGCATCTCGCGCTCGAAGCCTTCGTCATCGCGGCAAGCCTCGCGTCCCGCGGCTGCGCGGCCGCACGTCGTGCATGAGCACGCGCACGCCCGCGCGCCGTCGCCGCCCCGACCGGCACGACCGCCCCGAATCCGACCCGTGACGGGCGAACGCGCGCGAACGCTTCGCCCCTCGTTCGCTCGCGCGCGGCATCCGCGCCCCCTTTTCGCAGCTTCCTTGAAAGACCCGATCGCAGCGACGTATTTCCACGGCGTCGTATCACCGCTTTTTTCCAAGGAATTCCCATGAACCGAATCTCGCATTCCCTGTGCGCCGTGTTGCTCGCCGCGGCGGCGCTATCGCCCGCGGCTTCGCCCGCGCAATTGCCCGCGCGGGCCGACGCCCGCACGGCCCACACGGCCGCCACGCCCGCCGAGCTCGCGGCGCTGCTGGCGAACGGCCTCGCGGTGCGCGTCGCCGTCGACAACAATCACGCGGCGTCGGCGGGCGTGCCGTGCGCCGACCTCGGCGCCGACTGGGCGAGCTGCGCGACGGGCCGCCTGATCCTGCAGAACCGCGGCCATCCGCAGATCACCGACGGCGGCTGGCGGCTCTATCTGCACAGCATTCGCCGGCTGCTCAGGATCGACCGCCCGGGCTTCACTCTGCGCCACCTGACGGGCGACCTGTACGAGCTGACGCCGCAGCCCGGCACGATCAAGCTCGCACAGGGCGAGCGGATCGAATTGCCGTTCGTCGCCGAATACTGGCTGCGGCGCTACAGCGACGTGATCCCGCGCCCGTACGTCGTCGTCGACGGCGCGCCGCCCGCGGTGCTGCGTTACGACGACACCGACGACGAACTGCGCTACGTCGAAACGCTGCCCGCCGACGCGCAGAGCAACTCGCCCGGCAACGCGCCGCCCGCCGCCGCGCAGCCTGTCGCGAACCGCGCGCTGCCGAGCGTGAAGCGGCAGCGCGCGCTGCCCGGCGCGCTCGATCTGCGCGGCGTGGATCTGACGCTGCCCGAGCTTTCGTTCGCGCAGGTCGCGGCGCTGCGCGATCGCGCGGGCACGCTCGGCCTAGGCGGCGCGGGCACGCCCGTCTGGGGCATCGTCGCGCCGCGCCGGCTGCCCGCCGATGTCGCGGCGCCGGGCGGCTACCGGCTCGCGATCGGGCCGCGCGGCGTGCTCGTCGAAGGCTTCGATCGCGCGGGGCTCTACTACGGCGTGCAGACGCTCTTCTCGCTCGTGCCGGCGGGCGGGGGAACGGTGCCGGCGATGCTCGTCGAGGATGCGCCGCGCTTCGCCCATCGCGGCATGCACGTCGATCTCGCGCGCAACTTCAAGCAGCCGGCGACGCTGCGCCGCCTGATCGACCAGATGAGCGCATACAAGCTCAACCGGCTGCATCTGCACCTGTCCGACGACGAAGGCTGGCGCATCGAGATTCCGGGCCTGCCGGAGCTGACCGACGTGGGCGCGCGCCGCTGCCACGATCCGAGCGAGACGCGCTGCCTGCTGCCGCAGCTCGGCTCCGGGCCGGACAACCAGTCGGGCGGCGGCTACCTGACGCGCGACGACTACATCGCGCTGCTGCGCTACGCGGCCGACCGTTTCGTCGACGTGATTCCCGAGATCGACATGCCCGCGCATTCGCGCGCGGCCGTCGTGTCGATGGAGGCGCGCTATCGCCGCCTGCACGCGGCGGGCCGCGAGCGGGAGGCGAACGCGTACCGCCTGCTCGATCCTCAGGACACGTCGAACCTGCTGACGGTCCAGTTCTACGACCGGCGCAGCGACTTGAACCCGTGCGTGCCGGGCGCGCTCAACTTCGCGTCGAAGGTGATCCGCGAGATCGCGTCGATGCACGCGGACGCACAAGCGCCGCTGCGGATCTGGCACTACGGCGGCGACGAAGCGAAGAACATCCTGCTCGGCGCGGGCTTCCAGCCGCTCGAAGGCGCCGATCCGGGCAAGGGCCGCGTCGATCTCGCCGCGCAGGACAAGCCGTGGGCGCGCTCTCCGGCGTGCGCCGCGCTTTTTCGGCGCGGCGAGATCAAGTCGATCGACGAGCTGCCGACGCGCTTCGCGAAACAGGTGAGCGCCGTCGTCAACGCAAACGGGATCGGCACGATGGCCGCGTGGCAGGACGGCATCAAGCACGCGAACGGGCCGCAGGATTTCAGCACGCGCGGCGTGATGGTGTCGCTGTGGGACACGATCTTCTGGGGCGCGTCCGACAGCGCGCGCGACCTGAGCGCGAAGGGCTACCGGACGGTGCTCGCGCTGCCCGACTACCTGTACTTCGATTTTCCGTACACGCGCAATCCGCGCGAGCGCGGCTACTACTGGGGCTCGCAGGCGACCGACGAGTACAAGGTGTTCTCGCTCGCGCCGGAGAACCTGCCGCAAAACGCCGAGGTGTTCGGCGATCGCGACGGCAATCCGTTCGACGTGACGAGCGCGGGCGCGGCGCCGCGGATCGAGGGCATCCAGGGGCAGGCATGGGGCGAGGTGATGCGCAACGGGCAGTTCCTCGAATACATGGTGTATCCGCGCCTGCTCGCGCTCGCCGAGCGCGCGTGGCACAAGGCCGATTGGGAGCTGCCGTACGCGGCCGGCGTGCGCTACAAGCTCGGCGACACGCACCACGTCGACACGGCCGCGCTCGAACGCGACTGGGCAGGCTTCGCGACGGTGCTCAAGCAACGCGAGTTGCCGAAGCTCGAGCGCGCGGGCATCGGGTATCGCAAGCCCACCTTCACGCTGACGGGCGAATGACGGGCGGCCGGGCGGCGCGCCGCGTGCGCGTCGCCCGGCTCGCCGCGCGCCGTCCGTCTCGCAAGTCGCCGGCGATTTGCCGCGTCGCACCGCTCGTCGACGCACAATGCCGTGCGCGCCGCGCGGACGGTCTTCGGCGAATCCGCGGCCCACGGTTCGGTTGCGCTCGGGACGCTGGAGGTCGTGATGTCGGCGGGCGGGATGTGCTTTTCGCTTTTCGCTTTTCGCTTTTCGCTTTTCGCTTTTCGCTTTTCGACCCTCGAGGTTCGAGGTTCGAGGTTCGAGGTTCGAGGTTCGAGGTTCGAGGTTCGAGGTTCGAGGTTCGAGGTTCGAGGTTCGAGGTTCGAGGTTCG
>NZ_JPWT01000015.1:0-5558 GCF_000773065.1 Burkholderia sp. ABCPW 111
GAAGCTCGGCACCGAATGGGAACAAACGAGCGCGCACGCCGCGAACCGGCAACAGGAAATCTGCGACGCGCTCGCGCAAACCTCACGCGACATCTCCGCCCAAACGCAAGCGCATGCGCGCGACACGATCGCCGAGATCTCCCGGCTCGTGCAGGCCGCGTCGGAAGCGCCGAAGGCCGCGGCCGAAGTCGTCGCCGAGCTGCGTCAGAAGCTCTCCGACAGCATGGTCCGCGACACCGCGATGCTCGAGGAGCGAAGCCGGCTGCTCGCCACGCTCGAAACCCTTCTCGATGCGGTCAACCACGCGTCGACCGAGCAGCGCACGGCCGTCGACGCACTCGTCGCGACGAGCGCCGACCTGTTGCAACGCGTCGGCGCACAATTCACCGAGCGGATCGACGCCGAAACCGGCAGGCTCGGCGCCGTCGCCGCGCAGGTGACGGGCAGCGCGGTCGAAGTCGCGAGCCTCGGCGAAGCGTTCGGCGCGGCCGTCCAGTCGTTCGGCGAATCGAACGACACGCTCGTCGCGCATCTGCAGCGCATCGAAGCCGCGCTCGACAAGTCGCTCGCGCGCAGTGACGAGCAGCTCGCCTATTACGTCGCGCAGGCGCGTGAAATCATCGACCTGAGCATGCTGTCGCAGAAGCAGATCATCGAAGACCTGCAGCGCGTCGCCGGCCGGCAGGCATCCGTCGGAGCCGAAGCGGCATGAGCGACGAAATCGACGGCGGCCTCGAACAGACCGCGCCGATCTGGGCCGCGTTCGGCGACCTGATGTCAGTGCTGCTCGGCGCGTTCGTGCTGATTCTCGTCGGCGTGATCGGCGTGCAGCTCGAGCTGTCGTCGAAGCTCGACGCCGAGGTCAGGCAACGGCAGATGGAAACGCAGCGCCGCAAGACGCTCGAACAGGCGCTGGCGGGCCCGCTCGCGGCGGGACGCGTGACGCTCGTCAACGGACGCATCGGCATCAGCGGCAGCGTGCTGTTCGCGCTGAACTCCGACGAGCTGCAGCCGGCCGGCCGCGATCTGCTGAAGAGCCTCGCCGGGCCGCTCGCGGCTTACCTCAGCGCGAATCACGAGATCCTGATGGTGAGCGGCTTCGCGGACGACCTCCAGGTGCGCGCGGGCAATCGCCGCTTCGCGGACAACTGGGAGCTGTCGGCCAAGCGCGCGCTGACGGTGACGCGCGCGTTCATCGACGAAGGCGTGCCGGCGGCGTCGGTGTTCGCGGCGGCGTTCGGCTCCGAGCAGCCCGTGAGCCCGAACTCGGACGATACGGGGCGCGCGAAGAACCGGCGCGTCGAGATCGCACCGGTTCCGCGGCCGACGGCCGGCGACGGTGAACGCCGTGAATGACGCTGCGGCCCGCGCGCAAGACACGCTCGACGCATGGCGCACGCGCGGCGCGGATCGGCTCGACCCCATGCGCTTTCGCTTCATCGATGCGCTGCGGCGGCGCGCGGCCGACCACACCGGCGACGCGCGCCGGATTCTGGATGCGCGGCTGTCGGCGCTGATCGACGCGTACGCGGACGATCTTCGGCGCGCGTCTTCGGCCGCCGATGCGGCCAAAGACGCGGCGTCGGCATTGGAATCGGCATCGGCTTCTGCATCGGCTTCGGCGTCGGCTCCGGCTCCGGCTCCGGCTTCGGCTTCGGCGTCGGCGTCGGCTTCGGCTCCGGCTCCGGCTCCGGCTTCGGCTCCGGCTTCGGCTCCAGCGTTGACGCCGGCATTGGAATCGGCGTCGATGCCCGCATCGACGCCGACGCCTGCGCCGCCCGCACCCGCACGCGGGCCGCTCGCCGCACTGCTCGACTACATCGGCGGCCAGGCGCGCCCGAACGCGGGCGGCCCGTCCGCCGGCGCCAATGACGCCAATGACGCCGCGAACCGCAACCGCCGCGCCCTTCGCGCGGAACCGGACATGCTCGACTACTTCCGGCAAACCTGGTCGAAGGTCAGCGCGGACAGCCAGTTGCTCGCCTCGCTCGAACAAGTGCCGAAGAACGCCGGACCGCTCAATTCGAGCAGCCTCGTGCACCGGTCGCTGTCGCTGATGCGCGAGCTGTCGCCCGAGTATCTGCGGCAGTTCCTCTCGTATGTCGATGCGTTGTCGTGGCTCGAGCAGATGAACGGCGACGACGACGCCGCGAGCGGCGACGCGGCGCGCGCCGGAAGCGCCGCCACGAAGAAGGGCGCGCGAAGGAAATCGCGGTAACGCCGCGTTTCGGCGCGCCGCGCAAGCCGCACGAGCCGCACGAGCCGCGCAAACCGCGCCGCAGCGCGGCGCCGGCCGCGCGCCCCCCCGGAACGCTACCCGCCCGTCACCACGAACCGGCCGTCGCTCTGCAACTGCGCGTATGCGCCGGCACGGCCGGCGGTGCCGCTGTTCCAGAGCGGCCGCCCCGCGGTGTCGTATTCGACGAGATTGCCGTCCGCCTGCATCACGACCCGCGCGGCGATCTGCGACGACACGCCGTTGCTCCACACCGCCGCGCCGCCTTGGTAGGTGACGAGATTTCCGTCGCTCTGGAGCACGAGCTTGAACCGGCCGTCGCACGACACGAGCGCCGGCCCCACGGCAAGCCCCTGGTTCGGCCCGAGCGCGCCGCACGCGGGCACGCCGGCCGCCTGCGGCCCGGGATTGGCCGGCACCACGTCGGTCGCGGGCGATTCGCCGCGCACCACGCGCCCCGCCTCGTAAGCGAATCGCAAATACCAGTCGCTCGGGAGCGCGCGCCCGTCGGCATCGAGCGTCAGCCAATATCCCTGGTCGGGCGCATCGCCTCGCTTGCCGGCCGCCTTGAAGATCGCCGTCCCCTCGTTGACTTCGTCGAACATCGCGATCTTGATCGCCGACGTGCCGCTCGACACCGCGTTATACACCTGCCGCCAGAGAAATGCGCCGCCGAGCCGGGGCACCTGGTTCGCCGGCTTGTCCGGACTCGACATCGAGCGACGCCATCTCGACTTGCTCGCGCCGAAGGCGCGGGCGATACGGCAAGTAGTCCGCGTTGCGTTCGCGGCCGCGAAATGCCTCGATGCTCGCCACTGTAAAATTCTCCCGTTCTTCCGTTTCGTCATGCGCGGCGCGGGCAGACGCCATGCAGGCGAATCGGCCCCGAACGCATTCGTCTCGGTCAACGCCGATCGGGGCGCAACGTTCCCGGCTTCATCGATTTTTCTGGATTCAACGGCATCCCGAACATGACTTACTCACTCGCCACCACTTACATTCGGGAACTCGAGATCCGCAAGAGCCGTTTCATCGCATACGCGATCCCGGTCGAGGGCCGCGACGCGGCGATGGCCGAGTTGCAGCGGCTGCGCGCCGAGCATCCGGGCGCGACGCACGTCTGCTGGGCGCTGCTCGCGGGCGGCCAGTCCGGGATGTCGGACGACGGCGAGCCGTCCGGCACCGCCGGCCGGCCGATTCTCGAAGTGCTGCGCCATCACGATCTCGACGGCGTGCTCGGCGCGGTCGTCCGCTACTTCGGCGGCGTGAAGCTCGGCGCGGGCGGCCTCGTGCGCGCGTACACCGACGCGATCGCCGCCGCGCTCCTCGACGCCGAGCGCATCGAGCGCATCGCGTACGCGCGGCTCGCGATCGAGACCGGCTATCCGGACGAAGCGCGCGTGCGCCGCTGGATCGAGCAGGAAGGCCACGACCTCGTCGACAGCGCGTACGGCATGACGGTGAAGCTCGTGATCCGGCTGCCCGCGAATGCGCTCGGCGCGGCGCGCGACACGTTGTTCGATCTGACGCAAGGGCGCGCCGGGTTTCCTTCAGTCGACTGACGAGCGCGAGGCCGCGCACGGAACGCCGGGCGATGCGACGGGTGCCGGCGATGGGCTTGCGCCGGATGGATGCGCGGCGCATCCCGTGCCGTGCCGCGCCACGCGGCATTTTTGCGCCGCAGCGGTCAGCCAGGGGCGTCGGCGAGCACGGAACGCGCAGTCGACGATTCGAAGCGGACATTCGGCGACGGCTGTTGCCGCTGTTGCCGCTGTTGTCGCCTCGTCGCCTCGTCGCCCTGCGCCCCCGCCAACTCGCCGATCCACCGATCCACCAGCCTGCCAGCCCAACGATTTGCCGAATCACCGCTCGGCCGATTCGCCGCCCCATCCGCTCCTCAGTCCGTCGTCCCGTCAGAATCGATCGCACGACGGCGGGATCGATCCGGCCAACGCCCCCGCCGACGTTCCCGCCCGCCACGAAACGAATGGCCGCCGCCCCCGGTTTGCGCTATCGTGGCGTCACTTTTTCACGTCGATCCGCGCCGCCCGCGCCACGCCCATGTCCGCACGCATGAACGCGGCTTTCACCGCACTCCTCGCCGCCGCGCTGTTCGGCGCCACCACGCCGCTCGCGAAGACGCTGCTCGGCTCGCTCACGCCGTTCATGGTCGCAGGCCTCTTCTATCTCGGCAGCGGCATCGGCCTCGCGACGTTCATATTGATTCGCCGGCTCGCGCGCGGCGCCGACGCGTCGCAGGCCGAGCAGTCGCGAGTGACGCCCGCCGAGCTTCCGTGGCTCGCGGGCGCGGTCGCGGCAGGCGGCGTCGCGGGCCCCGCGCTGCTGATGCTCGGCCTCGCGACGACGCCCGCCGCGACAAGCGCGCTGCTGCTGAATCTCGAAGGCGTGTTCACCGCGGTCATTGCGTGGGTCGTGTTCCGCGAGAACGTCGACGCACCGATCTTCGCCGGCATGGTCGCGATCGTCTCGGGCGGCGCGCTGCTGTCGTGGCATCCGGGCGCGGCGGGCGTGCCGCTCGGCGCACTGCTCGTCGCGGCCGCCTGCGCGTGCTGGGCGATCGACAACAACCTGACGCGCAAGGTTTCGACCAACGACGCCGCGACGATCGCGTGCATCAAGGGCCTCGTCGCGGGCCCGGTCAATCTCGGCATTGCGCTCGCGCTCGGCGCGAAACTGCCCGCCGCCGCGTCGACGGCCGCCGCGATGCTCACGGGCTTCGCCGGCTACGGCGTGAGCCTCGTGCTGTTCGTCGTCGCGCTGCGCAACCTTGGCACCGCGCGGACCGGCGCGTATTTTTCGGTCGCGCCGCTGTTCGGCGTCGGACTGTCGCTAGCGCTGTGGCCCGAGTGGCCGCCGCTGCCGTTCTGGGCGGCCGCGGCGCTGATGGCGATCGGCATCTGGCTGCATCTGCGCGAGCGGCACGAGCACGCGCACACGCACGACGCGCTCGAGCACAGCCACCGGCATCGCCACGACGAGCATCATCAGCACACGCACGATTTCGACTGGGACGGCGCGGAGCCGCACACGCATCCGCATCGGCATGCGCCGATCACGCATACGCACGCGCACTTTCCGGACATTCATCACCGGCATTCGCACTGACGGCGAGCGTCGGAATGCAGCCGGCATTGCAACTCGGCGAGTTGAACTCGAAGCCTTGCGGTTGGGGCTTGGGGAACTTTGGGCCGTCGGCGTCAAACTTCGAGTCGTGAGCTTCGAGTCGTGAGCTTCGAGTCGTGAGCTTCGAGTCGTGAGCTTCGAGTCGTGAGCTTCGAGTCGTGAGCTTCGAGTCGTGAGC
>NZ_JPWT01000016.1:0-5232 GCF_000773065.1 Burkholderia sp. ABCPW 111
GGCTTTGGCTTTGGCTTTGGCTTTGGCTTTGGCTTTGGCTTTGGCTTTGGCTTTGGCTTTGGCTTTGGCTTTGGCTTTGGCTTTGGCTTTGGCTCGGGCTTTGGCTCGGGCTTTGGCTCGGGCTTTGGCTCGGGCTTTGGCTCGGGCTTTGGCTCGGGCTGGACCTTCACGACATCGACATCGCAAGAACGTACAAGCGAGCGCCTCTCCCGCGCGGCTATCCTCCATCGCACAGGAGGTAGCCGCCTTGTCCCAGTCCCGCTCCACGCATCCCCCGCCCGCCCGGCTCGGCGAATTCGCCGCCGGCATGCGCGACACCGTTCCGATGATGGTAGGTGCCGCCCCCTTCGGCGTGATCTTCGGCACGCTCGTCACGACGGGCCCGCTCGCGCCGTGGCACGGCGAGCTGATGTCGTTCGCGCTCTTCGCCGGCTCCGCTCAGTTCATCGCGCTCGGCCTGATCGCGGGCAGCGCGAGCTATGCGGTCGTGCTCGCGACGACGTTCGTCGTCAATCTGCGCCATCTGCTCTACAGCGCGACGCTCGCGCCGTACGTCGCGCATCTGCCGCTGCGGTGGCGCGCGACGCTCGGCGCGCTGATGACGGACGAAGTGTTCGCCGTCGCGTACGCGCACTACCGTCATGCCGAGCCCGGCGCGACCGGGCCGTACCACTTCTTCGGCTCCGGCGTCGCGATGTACGTGAACTGGCAGGTGTGGACGATCGCGGGCCTGCTGTTCGGCGCCGCGTTCCCGCGCCTGCAGTCGCTCGGGCTCGACTTCGCGATGGCGGCGACGTTCATCGCGATCGTCGTGCCGCAACTCGCCTCGCTGCGCAATCTCGCCGCCGCGGTGACGGCGGGCGCCGTCGCGCTCCTCTGTCGCGCGTGGCCGTACAAGCTCGGGTTGCTCGCCGCCGTCGCCGCGGGCGTCGCGATCGGCGTCGCGCTGACCTGGTTCGCGGAGCAGCGCGCGCGCCGGCGCGCGGAGGCCGCATCATGAGCTACGCGCTGCTGATTCTCGGAATGGCGGCGCTCACGTACGCGATCCGCACGACGCTCTTCCTGCTCGGCGATCGCCTCGCCTTCCCGCCGCTTCTCCTCGCCGCGCTGCGCTTCGTCCCCGTGACCGTGCTGACCGCGATCATCGTGCCGATGACGCTCGCGCCGCACGGCGGCGACGCGGAGCTGACCTGGCGCAATCCCCGGCTCGTCGGCGCCGCTGCCGCGGTGCTCGTGTCCGCCGCGACGCGCCGGCCGCTCGTCACGATCGCCGCCGGGCTCGCCGTGTTCTTTTTCTGGCAGGCGATCGTGCCGCCGCGCGGCTGGCTGCCGGGCTGAGCCGCGTGCGCCGCCCGCACGCGCGGCATCGGCGCGCACGGCCCTCAAGTTCCCGCGCGCACAGCCGTTAAGAAGATGAAGCCCCGCGCCCGGCGACCGAATCCCGTCATCCGATCCAGCCGGACAGCACGACGACCGACGGCCAGCCGGCCGATCCGCGCAGCCGACACGCGGCCTGCCCACGTCGGCTGCGCGCGGGCGAAAGCGCCGGTCGAGCCGACCGGCATCGAGCATCGAGACAGACATGGGCCAAATCACTCTCACGCTGAAAGACGACACCGTCGCTTCCCTGCGCAAAGACTTCGATGCGTTCTTGCGCGTGTCGCTCAAGCTCGATCCGCAGTTCGTCACGCCGTCGTTCGAGGATTTCCTGCGCGCGAAGCTGCTCGACAGCATGGTGCCGCTCACCGAGCACGCCGTGCAGCGGCTCCTGCAAGGCGGCCAGTATGCGTGGGCGAAGCGCACGCTCGACAAGGAGTTTCCGGACGTCGTCGCGATCCTGATCCGGCAGGCGGGCGAATTCGGCTTCGGCTTCGCGTCGCGCTCCGAATGGACGCCCGACGAACTCGCGAAAGCATGCCGCGAATGGGCGGCCGCCGTCGTGTCCGGCGCGCAGGGGGATGCGGCGCTCGTCGATCCGCTCGCCGCGCAGATCAAGGCGGCCGTCACCGACATTCAGACGCTCGAGGAGCGGATGCAGACGCCCGCGTGGCGGCTCGCCGAATCGCTGCGGCAACGCGTGTACGAAGCGAAGCTCGCGTGCGAGATGAGCGTCGGCAGCGTCGCGCGCGAGAAGCTCGGCGAGCTGCGCGGGCTACTCAGGCTCGGCATCGCGCACGGCTCGTTCCAGAAGCAGGAAGCGCAGCAGATCATGGAATACCTGCGGCTCCTGAAGCCCGAGATCTTCGTCGAGGAGCCGTACGACATCTTCACGCGCATCGCCGCGTGGCTGCGCAGCGTGTTCATCGTCACGCCGCCCGCGCGCGGCGCGCAGAACACGGCGCAGCCGCAGGGGCGCCGCCGCCAGTAGCCATAGCCGTTGCAATTGCCGTTGGCCGTAACCAGTCACGCGCGGCGCGCTCGTTCGCGCGCGCGGAAACGCGGTTCGAGCACGAAGGCGGACCGCTAAAACGCAACGGCCCGGACCGCGCGATGCGATCCGGGCCGTCGTCCATCGGTCGACGCGCAATGCGCCAGGCGAGCCTTCCGGGGCGAAGCCCGCTTGCCGCGCGCCGGCCTTCGGCGCTTACTCGCCCGCGCCGGCCTTCACGCCGCCGTTGACGGACAGCGAGCCGTTCGCGCCGCCCGCGACACCCTTCGCCAGACCGCCCGCCGCGCCCGCGACGCCGCCGACCGCATTGCCCGCCGCGCTCGTCGCGCCGTTGACGGCGTTGCCCGCCGCATTCGTCGCACCTTCGACCGCGCCGCTCGCCTTCGTCTTCGCGTCCGCGCCGAGCTCGGCCGCTTCGTCGGCCTTCGCCTTCGCCTTGGCCTTCGCGTGCGTCACGTGCTTCTTCGCCGAATGCTTGACGGCATTCGCCGCCGCTTCCGGCGATGCGGCCGACAGGTCGCCGCCCGCGTTCAGTTGCGCGCTCGCGCCCGCCTTCTGGCCGAGCACGTCGGCCGAGCCGCCGACCGAACCTTGCGTCGCCACGCCGGCCGTCTGCGCGAAAGCGGTCGTCGCCACCGCCGCCACCGCGGCACCGATCAACATTGCACGAATCTTGGACATCGCAATTCTCCTCAACAAAGTCGTTGGAACGGCGTGCCGTCGAAGGCCGCCGCTATGTGCCCGCCGCGACATGCAGCGAGTCCGTGTACAGACCGGCCGATTTCGTTCGCGGTTCGCCGTTCTCGACAACTGTTACCCACCGTTTCATTTGCTGACGAGTTCGACACACTCGCTTACACGCGGCGGCCCGAATCGCGCGAACCCCCGAAAACATTTGACGCGCGCCTTACACCGCTTGCGCCGCGCATCGCTTATGATGCGATGCCGCCGTCGCGCGGCGCGCTCTTCTTTCCCGTTCTCACTGCCATGCCCAACCTGGATTTCACGCTGACCGGCGAATTCGTCGAACTGCATAACTTGCTCAAGCTCACCGGTCTCGCGGACAGCGGCGGCTCGGCGAAGATGCTCGTCGCGTCGGGCGCGGTGAAGGTCGACGGCGCGCCCGAGCTGCGCAAGACGTGCAAGATCCGCGCGGGCCAGGTCGTGCTGCTCGGCGACACGCGCATCGCCGTGCACGCCGCGACGTAGCGAGCCCCTGTCGGCCGTAAGGCCATCAGAAGCCGGCATCGACAGCGTTCGCGGAAACTCGTAATCTCATTGTTTCCTAAAAATAAGCAAAGGCGCGGGCAGGCCGTCCGCGCGAACGCGTCCCATGTCGCCTACCAGTTTCACGCGAGCGGCCGCCGCGCCGCCCCCCACCCTGTCCCGTCACGCCGCCGATACGGCGCGCCTCGCCGCGCCGCTCGCGATCGCGCAGCTGTCGCAAATGGCGATGAGCGTCACCGACACCGTGCTGCTCGGCTCGCTCGGCCCCGACTCGCTCGCGGCGGGCGGCCTCGGCGCGAATCTGTTCTTCGTCGTCGTGACGCTGCTGCAAGGCGTGCTGACGTCGGTCAGCGTGAGCGTCGCGCACGCGCGCGGCGCGCAGGCCGAGCACCGCGTGCCGCACATCTACTGGACGGGCTTCGCGCTGTCGCTGCTGCTCGCGGTTCCGGCGTTCGCGCTGCTGTCGTTCGCGGAGCCGCTCCTGCGCGCGTTCGGCGAACCGGCGGCGCTCGCGCGCAATGTCGGCGAATACGCGGCCGTGCTGCGCTTCGCGGCCCCCGGCAGCCTGATCGGCGTCGGGCTGATGCGCTCGTTCCTGCCCGCGATCGGCGCGGCGAAGCGGCTGCTGTGGGTGTCGCTCGCCGGCGTCGGCGTCAACGCGTTCCTCAACTACGGCCTGATCCACGGCGCGTTCGGGCTGCCTCGCCTCGGCTTCCTCGGCTCCGCGACCGCGACGACGATCACGATCTGGCTCTCCGCGCTCTTGCTCGTCGCGCTGCTGCACGGGCGGCCGGCGTTCAAGCACTTCGTCGTCGCCGCGCGGCCGCGGCTGCCGCTGATGGGCGAGCTGTTCGGCATCGGCTGGCCGGTGGCGATCACGTACGGCGTCGAATCGACGCTCTTCCTCGCGACGGGCCTCACGGTCGGCGTGCTCGGCGAATCGTCGCTCGCCGCGCATCAGATCGCGCTCAATGTCGCGTCGGTCGCGTTCATGGTGCCGCTCGCGATCGGCCAGGCGGCGAACGTGCGCGTCGGCTACTGGGCGGGCGCGGGCGCGCCCGTTGCCGCGCGGCACGCGGGCTTCGTCGCGCTCGGGCTCGGCATTGCGTTCATGTCGCTGTCGGGACTCGTGCTGATCGTCGCGCCGCACGCGATCGTCGGCCTCTATCTGAAGCTCGACGATCCCGCGAACGCGCACACCGTCGCGCTCGCGACGTCGCTGCTCGGGATCGCCGCCGTGTTCCAGATCGTCGACGGGATGCAGACGGTCGGCTCCGGCTGCCTGCGCGGCCTGAAGGACACGCGCGTGCCGATGCTCGCCGCGACGCTCGGCTACTGGGGCATCGGCTTTCCGACCGGCTACTGGTTCGCGTTCCATGCGGGCCTCGGCGCGCGCGGGCTGTGGTGGGGGCTCGCCGCCGGGCTCGCGAGCGTCGCGGTGCTGATGACGTGGCGTTTCCATCGGAAGAGCGCGGCGCTCAGGACGCATGCGCGCGGTTAAGCGCGGGCTTCGGCGCGCGCGTTAGCGCGTTAGCGCGTTAGCGCGTTAGCGCGTTAGCGCGTTAGCGCGTTAGCGCGTTAGCGCGTTAGCGCGTTAGCGCGTTAGCGCGTTAGCG
>NZ_JPWT01000017.1:0-4887 GCF_000773065.1 Burkholderia sp. ABCPW 111
ACACCCCCCGGATCATGACTGCGACTGGGGGCGGGAATCATACCGGGCCTGGCTGGCCAAAACCCCGATTATCGGGGCGTGAAGATAGTAACGGGGGCGATGCGATCCCCCATGCGGCGCGCGCCCGTCGGCCGAAGAAGTGCTGCGTCGCCGGGAAGTTGGGAGGCCGATGTCGCTCGCGCGCAAACGGCTTGACGAGCGCGTCTTCGGCAGGCTGTCGGTGCGGGGATGAAGCGGGTGTGAGCGTCGGCGTGAACGCTGGAGCAGCATGTGATGCGGCGAGACGCTTGTTTTTGCCGACGAGGCTGGTGACGCATGGACGCGTGACCACACTCGCGCTGCGCATTGCAATGTCTGGCGCGCCCTTCGAGCTTGCTTCCATGCGTCGGGGCGGTCGAGTTCGCGGGGGCTATTGCCCGAATTCTGGCGTTGCGAAGCGCGCGATGCGGACGATGGATCGCGGGACGTCCTGCGACGAGTCGTCCGTTTCCGAGTCGTGCGCGTCTCGGAACGGGCGGCGCGTCGCGCGCATCGATCGGCAGCGGTGGGGCTGTTGCCTGGTACGTCAGAAGCCACCTGTTGCGGCGGGGCCGACTTTATAGCCGCCGTCCGCCGTCGGTTGAATGCTCACGCCGATGCATCCTGCAAGTGCCGCCAACATGACAATGAGAATGGCCAGTTTCATGAATTTGCTGTTCCTGTTTGTTGTGTTTGGCAGTGCATCGTAGCGCTGCATCGGGATCGTGTTCGCGTGTCCTCGACATGGGCGATTGTGCTCAAGATCGCGCGCGGATCGCTAGAACATCGCCGCAAAAAAACCCGCGTCAGCCATGGCTGACGCGGGTTTGATCTTGGTCGGGGCGAGAGGATTTGAACCTCCGACCACCTGCACCCCATGCAGGTACGCTACCAGGCTGCGCTACGCCCCGAAAGCGTGAAAGTATAACAGACACTTTTCTCAAATAGAACTGCTCGGATGCAAATTCTGTTCGACGCCGGCACGATGCCTATTCGCGCGCGACGCCGTTGCGGATCAATCGCATCGGCACGCGAATCAATGCGTCGATGCGTTTCGCGCCGCGCGCCGCACGATCGCATCTTCCGCGCGTTCCTTCAGAACGCATAGTACGGCCCGGGTCCCGCGGGCGTTGCTCTCCCTTCGATCGCGGTATAGACGCTGCGTCCATAGAAGAACGGCAGCCCCAGATCGACGACGTTGCCGATCGGGCCCGCGAGATCGTCGAACGCGAAGTTGAACGTGGAGAACAGCACTTGCGAGCTTGCGACCTGGAACGTCGTCGCTTTGGCCGGCGTGCCGTTGCCGCTCGTGAGCGTGATGCCGAACGTCTGCGTGCTGCCGGGGCAAAACCACGATCCGCATTGCGGCAGCGAGGCATCCGCGAAGAAGATCCCGTTCGAGCCGCTGTCGAAGAACGTGCGCATGTTCGTGTTGCCGTTGAGCACGCTCGTCACGTAGGCGCCCGAGGAGATCGTCGCGAGCGTCGTCGTCGAGCCGAGTCCGTTGTTCGTCTGCGTGCCGATGCCGAAGACGAGCGAGCCGTTGACCGTCGCCGAGCCTGTTGCCGGGATCGCGGGCAGCACGATCGCCGCGCCGTTGTTGTCGCTCGCGAACGCGCCGACCGGATTCGCGACCTGTTGCGCAATCGGCTGCGACGTGCTCGTGCATGAGCCATCCGTCGCGCATGCGTAATACCAGCCGGACAACGCGCTGTTGGCGCACGCGGGGCCGCAGTCCGTGGTGAAAAGACCGATGCCGAGAATCCCGTTCGCGCGCAGCGTGCCTTGTGTTTGCATCGGCCCGGCGCTTTGCGTGCAATCGGCTGGCGTGTTCGGCGTGCTCGGGTCGGCGATCACCTGGATCGGGATGTTCGCCGCGACTTCGCCTGCGATCTTCACGTCGGCGCGGCGCACGGCGCCCCACGTGAAGCCCGTGATCGGCGCGTTCGCGGCCGCCGCGATCGGCAGCGCGACGCTCGGCGGCAGCGCGGCCGCGAGGATGCGCAAGCCCTCCGAGCCGGTGTCGATCTGCACGTTGTCGATCGTCTGACAGTCATTCGTGTTCGGCACGCACACGGTGACGCTCGTCATCAGCATGTTCGCCGCACCTGTCACGCCCGCCGACACCGTGACGGGCTGCACGTTCGCCGCGCTGGACGGCGCGACGCCGTTGCCGTTGCCGTTCGAGTTCGGCGTCGCCGAGCCGCCACCGCCGCCGCCACCGCATGCGGCGAGCATCGCGGCGAGCGCGGCGACGCACCACGCGATCTTGAGGGTCATGGCCGTCTCCTCACCGCAGAGCGTCGATCGACACGCCGGCCGGCACCACGCCGGGCAGCCACGCACGGCCGACGTACGCACGCATGCGGCCGCCGGCTTCGACGACGAAGTCGGCTTGCGCGACGCGTCCCGCATGGAGTCCCGCGCGGACGCGCGGATCGGTCGCGACGGCGTGGCCTTGGTAGATCGCGAAGCGCTCGCCGAGCAGCTGCCGCAGGTTCGGCGATGTCGGCCCGTCCCACGTGTACGCGAAAATCTGTCCCGTGCGCGTCGCGTACTCGCGAATCGTCGTGCCGCCCGTGTCGACGTAGCTGCGCATCGTGACGGCGCCGTCGAAGAGCGCGGTCGCCCCTTGCGCGAACATGCGCGCCGACGGGTTCGGGGCGATGCCGCCGAGTTGCGAGTGCGCGGCGACGGGGGCGAGCGCGACGGCGGCGGCGACTGCGACCACGAGAAGGGCATGCGCCGGGCCGCGCCGCGTCGGAGAAGGTGACTGCTTGTTGTTCATGCGACTGCCCTCCGCAGGTGAATACGGCTGGGGTCACTGTCCAATCAATGATAGTGAGTCCCGGCGCGCGCTGAGGCCGAAATTTCGGGTGCCGGATGCTCGTTATCCCTAGGCGGCAATGCGAGTCGCCATGCGCCGCTTCGCCGTCGCGCACGCGGGACGGGCCATGCGCGAGCGAGCGACGCGATGGGCGCATACGAAAGCGCACAAATGAGACCGCGCGCTTTTTGCACGGTCCGCCGCCGGACCGGTAAAATAGAAAGTTGACTCACGGAAAAGTCGCCGTGACCTAGTGGAAGGATTCCCTGAACATGACTGATCTTCGTCTTACCAAGCGGTTCGCAGCACTGCTTGCAACCGGCGTGTTCGTTGCCGGCTGCAGTACGCCGTCGCCTACGAAAATCGACTACAAGAGCGATTCGAAATCGAAGGAGGTGTCGCTCGCGGTGCCGCCCAACATGCTCGACGAGACGCCGGATCAGCGGTCGTTGCCGCCGCAGGGCGGCGCGACGTCGCTTTCCAGCCTGCAGCAGGTGCAGCAGGTCGCGCCGCCCACCGACGCGGTCGCGCCCGTCGTCCCCGGCATGCGCATCCAGCGCGACGGCAGCGAAAGCTGGCTCGTGATCGACGACAAGGCGCCGGCGCAAATCTGGCCCCAGGTGCGCCGCTTCTGGCAGGAGCAGGGCTTCCTGCTCGTCGTCGAGCAGCGCGACAAAGGCGTGATGGAAACCGACTGGAACGAAACGCATCCGCAGATCAACGACGGCCTGATTCGGGGCGTGATCTCGAAAGCGATGGGCAACTCGTACGTCACGGCGGAGCGCAACAAGTACCGCACGCGCCTCGACGCGGCGCCGAACGGCGGCACGTACGTCTTCATCAGCCAGAAGGGGATGCGCGAGGCGCTGACGGGCGCGAACAACGACTCGAGCAAGTGGGAGCCGAAGGCGAACGATCCGGGCCTTGAAACCGAATACCTGAAGCGCCTGATGGCTGTGCTCGCGCAGAACGATGCGCGTGTGAAGGCGGGCGGCGTGCCGATCACCGACGATGCGGCGCCGTCGAAAAGCGCGAAGGCGTCGAGCGGCAAGAGCAAGGATGCCGCGGCGGCGATCGCCGCGCAGAACGTCGCGAGCGCATCCGCATCGCGCGGTCCGGGCGATGCGAGCGCGCTGCCCGACGTGCCGCCCGAAGTGACGCTCGCGGAGCCGTACGATCGCTCGTGGCTGCACGTCGGCCTCGCGCTCGATCGCGCGAATTTCACGGTCGACGATCGCGATCGCACGAAGGGCCTTTATTACGTGCGCTACGTCGATCCGAAGGATCTGAGCGTCGAGGAGCAGGGCTTCTGGAGCCAGCTGTTCCACGGCAAGAAGGAGAAGAAGGCGAAGCAGTACCTCGTCAACGTGAAGGCGATCACCGAGGGCCAGACGCGCGTGGCGATCGTGGACGAGAAGGGCGGTGTCGACGCATCGGCGCCCGCGCGGCAAATCATGTCGCTGCTCGTCAATCAGCTGCGCTGACGTCGAGGCGCGCGGCGTTCGCCGCCGAACCCGCCAAGCCCGCCTTTCGGCGGGCTTTTTTGTGCCCGCGGCCGGCCGTCGATGCGGACTCGAGCGCTTGTCATGCATTCGTCGCGTTACGTAACGTCACCCCGTAACGAATGGAATGAATGCACATTTCTGTCTGGCGTTTGAGGATTAATCGTTAAAAATCAATCGTTTGATGGGTGGCCTTCAGTTGGCACGGAAGCTGCTCTATCTATCGTCAACCAAGCAATCAGGGAGGGCGCCAAGAAAACAGCCTGGCTCGGCTATGCGTGCCTCCCGCCTAGTGTGGATGTCGACGTTTCAGGCAGTCGCCGTTGCCGGCGAAGCTGCCGTACTGGACGACGACCCGTGCGTTCGCGCGGGTCTCGGTGGCCCCGTCGCCTATCCTCGTAGGGCGACGGTTTTGCCCGCGCTTCTCGTGAAGCGCGGGCTATTTTTTGGTTCATCGCAGGAAACCGTGGAGGGTTTTCGAGCGATTGCATAATCTGACACCTCATTTTAAGGATGTCGGAGGAAGCAATTGCTCGATCG
>NZ_JPWT01000018.1:0-4776 GCF_000773065.1 Burkholderia sp. ABCPW 111
TCGGCGCACATCTTCGTCGGCGTGCAGATCAAGCGGCGCGACGAATCGGACGAGATCGCGCGCAACTTCGCCGTGCACGGCTTCGACACTGTCGATCTGAGCGGCGACGAACTCGCGAAGCAGCATGTGAGGCACATGGTCGGCGGCCGCTCGCCGCTCGCGCGCGACGAGCGGCTGTTCCGCTTCGAATTCCCCGAGCGGCCGGGCGCGCTGATGAAATTCCTCGCCGCGATGGCGCCCGACTGGAACATCAGCCTGTTCCACTACCGCAATCAGGGCGGCGATGCGAGCTCGATCCTCGTCGGCCTTCAGGTGCCGCGGGCGGACGACGCGGCGTTCGACCGCTTCCTCGCGACGCTCGGCTATCCGCAGCGCGAGGAAACCGGCCATCCCGCTTATCGGCTGTTTCTCGGCTGACGATCGCCGCGCGAACGGCGCGCGGCCGGCTTGCTCGCCCGCCGCGCCGGAGCGGCGGGCGGGGCCGGAGCCGGAGCAACATCGGTATCGGTATCGGTATCGGCATCGGCATCGCGATCGGCGTGGCCGTCGGCTTCGACGTCGCCCGCCGGCGGCAGCCGCTTGCCGAGCGCGAGCAGCGAGCGGAACAGCGCCGCGAAATCGTCCGGGCCCATCGGCAGCGCGCTTTGCTGCGCGCCGACGAAGCACAGGTAGGACACCTGCGCGAACAGCGCCGCGTCTGACTCGCTGCGCAGCGTCTGCCTGCAGAACGCATGCGCGGCCGCGAGCCGCGCGCGATCGGCGCGGCGCTGGAATTCGGCGACGAGCGGCTCGTGCAGCGACCACGTCCGGATCGCCGCCTCGCGGCGCGGGTTCATCCGCGACGCCGCGGCGAGATAGCGGTCGAGCGCGGTCTCGGGCGGCTCGTCGCCTTGCAGCAGCGCAATCGCCTGCGTCGTGTAGGCCGCTTCCCATTCGGCGAGCAGCGCGAGAACGAACGCCTTCCGGCTGCCGAAGTGATGGTAGAACGCACCGCGCGTGACGCCCAGGCGGCGCGCGAGCTGGTCGGCTGACACGCCTTGCGCGCCTTCGTCGTCGAGCGCGGCGAGGCCCGCCGCGATCCAGTCCGCTCTTGTCGTTCTTGCCATGAAAACGTACAGGCTTTGTATGGTCCGATCGTGGCGGCTATTGTACGGCCTCGTTCAACCCTCGAGGTCGTCCTCGCCATGCACGTACTCGTCGTCGGAGCAGGAATCGCCGGGCTGGCCGCCGGCTGGCAATTGAAGCGGGGCGGGTGCGACGTCACCGTCGTCGAGGCCGCCGAGCGCCCGGGCGGGCGGATTCGCAGCGTGCCGTTCCACGGTCACGTGATCGAATGCGGCGCGCAGTTTCCGTCGTCCGGCTATCGGCATCTGATGCCGCTCTTCGGCGAGGCGGGGCTCGCGGCGCGGCTCGTGAAGACGTCGCCGTGGGCGGCGTTCGAGCGCGGCGAGCGGCTCTTTCGCGTGCATGCGCGCCGTCCGTGGACGATTCCCGCGAGCGGCCTGCTCGGCTGGCGCGACAGCCTGCGCGTCGGCCGCGCGCGCGCCGCGCTGCTCGCGCGGATTCGCGCGCTCGATCCGAACCGCTATGCGGCGTTCGCCGAATTCGACGATGCCGACGCCGCGCAATGGGCTGAGCAGACGTTCGGGCGCGCGGCCGTCGACGCGATCTTCGCGCCGATGATTCATGGGCTCTATTTCCAGTCGCTGCGCGGTTCGTCGCGCGCGCTGCTCGCCGCCGTCACCGGCTTCGACGGCGCGCACACGCTGGCGGTGGCGGGCGGCTGGCAGACGTTGCCCGGCGCGCTCGCGGCCCGGCTCGACGTGCGCTACGGCGCGCCCGTCGATGCGCTGTCGGCGGACTCGGGCGGCGTGACGGCGCGCGTCGGCGATCGCGCGCTGCGCTTCGACGCCGCGATCGTCGCGACGCCCGCGACCGTCGCGCGCCGCATCTGGCGCGCGCAAACCGACGCGGAGCGCGTGCTGCTCGCGACCGGCTACGCGCGTGCCGTGCACGTCGCGTTCGGTCTCGCGCCGGGCTGGCGTGCGCCGGCGCGGCTGCGGCGCGTGTACGGCGCGCTGCTGTCGCCGGATGCGCGCCGCATCGCCGCATTGACGTTCGAGCGCGGGCGCGGGATCGGCGACGGGGGCGGCGAAGTCGTGTCGGCGATGCTCGGGCATGCATGCGCGAGCGCGTTGCGCTACGCGTCGGACGACGAGATCGCGCGCGTCGCGCTCGACGACGCGCGCACGTTGCTGCCGGGGCTTGCCGACGCGGTCGTGGCGACGCACGTGCAGCGCTGGGACGCGGCGGAGCCGTTGTCGCCCGTCGGCCGTGCGCGCGCGATCGCCGCGTACCGCGCGAGCGCGGACGCGTGCCGGCGCGTGCTGTTCGCGGGCGACTACATGGGCTCGCCGTGGACCGACGGCGCGGCGGAGACGGGGCGGTGGGCCGCGCGCCGGCTGCTCGAAGCGCGTGCGTGACGCGATCTGCCGCAGCCGGCGCGCGTGAGCGCCGCGGCGTTCGAGGCGCGTGCGCGTCGGCCGCCGGCGGCGGGCAGCGCGCGGGAGGGGGCGCTTACGGCGCGGCGGCGGCGCCCGTTGCAAACGAACGGGCGCGCGCGGCCGCGAGCGCACGATGATCGAGCCGGACGAACGAAGGCGACGACGAAGACGCGACGGCGCGGCCGTTCCGGCCCGCCGCGGGCGATCGGCGCATGTCCGACGCGTGCGTGCGTTCCCGGAATGGCGTGCGCGACGGGCTGGCGCATCGGAAGGCGTCGCTTCCGGTCTTGTCGATGCCCGGCGCGCGAGCGCGCACGTCTCGCTGCGAGCGCGGCGAATCTTCCGCCGCGCTCGCTGCCGCGGTCACGCGCGCGCGGCGGCGCGCTGTTTTGCCGCGCGGCCGCTGCGGTCGTTCGGCATGCGGCCGCTCACTTGAGCTGGCTGATGCCCCAGATCGCGATCAGCAAGCCCGCGCCGAAGCCGATGCCAAGCAGAATATAGGTTTCCATATCGAATCCACGGATGAAGTGATCGTCGCGGCAGGAAGCGGCGCGGCGGCGCAATCGCGGTCGGCATGCGCCGTGCCGCCGTGCGCCGGTTCGCCGCGGCTCGCGCCGGCCGCGCCCGGCGCGCTACAATCGGCCGCCGCATACTACCGACGCAACCTTTCAGTAACCATGCCGGGCTCTTCCGTTCCGCCGAAATCGACTCCGCCCGCGCGCCTGCGATGGGCGGCGCTATGGGGGCCGGGGCTTCTCGTCATGCTCGCCGACTGCGACGCCGGGAACGTCGTCACCGCCGCGCAAGCCGGCGTGCAGTGGGGCGTCGGTCCGCTGATGCTGCTGCTCGGCCTCGTGCCGCTGCTGTACATGATTCAGGAGCTGACCGTGCGGCTCGGCATCTTCACGGGACGCGGCCACGGCGAACTGATCCGCGAGCATTTCGGCGCGGGATGGGCGTGGCTGTCGGCGGCCGGCCTCGTCGTCGCGGTGCTCGGTTCGCTCGTGACCGAATTCACGGGCGTCGCCGGCATCGGCGAGATGTTCGGCGTGCCGCGCTCGGTCAGCCTGCCGGCCGCCGTCGCGCTGCTGATCGCGATCGTGATGACGGGCTCGCACAAGCGCGTCGACAAGGCGGCGATCGTGATCGGCGCGTTCGAGCTGACGTTCTTCGTCGTCGCGTGGAAGGCGCATCCGCAATGGCGGGGGCTGCTGTCGGCGGCCGCGCGGCCGGCCGCCGGCGCGCCGTTCGGCTATCTCGCGGCCGCGCTGATCGGCGCGACCTTCAACCCGTGGATGGTCTTCTATCAGCAGGCGGCCGTCGCCGACAAACGGCTCGGGCCGGACGACCATCGCGCGGCGCGCGCCGAGACGGCCGTGGGCGCGGTGCTCACGCAGTTGCTGACGGGCGCGGTGCTCGTCGCGGCCGCGGCGACGCTCGCCGGCGACGGTGCGTCGCGCACGCTCGGCAGCGTCGGCGAGATCAGCGCGGCGCTCGAAACGGTGGTCGGTCCGCACGCGGCGCGCGTGCTGTTCGGCGCGGGCGTGCTGGGCGCGTCGATGGTCGCGGCGATCGTCTGCTCGCTGTCGCTCGCGTGGGGGCTCGGCGAGGTGGCCGGCTACGAGCGCTCGCTCGACGACCGGCCGACGCGCGCGCCCTGGTTCTACGGAATCTATGTCGCGGCGGTCGCGGGCTGCGCGGCGATCGTGTGGGTCGCGCCCGATCTGGTGTCGCTGAACGTCGCGGCGCAGGTGGTCAACGCGGTGATGCTGCCGCTCGTCGCGGGGTTGCTCGTCGCGCTCGCGGCAATCGCGCTGCCGCCGGCGCAGCGGCCGCGCGGCGCCTATCTGTGGATCGTGTCGGCGGTGGCGGCGGCGGTGAGCGTCGCGGGAATCGTCGGGGCGGCTTCGGGGGTGTGGTCTTGATGGCGTGACGGCGGCGTGCGAGCGTCGATTCGATTCGACGGTGGACGCATCGTTTGCCGAAGTCGACGCCGACGCCGCAGCCAAGTCGAGCGAGACCGGCGCAATCTGGGCTGACGCCAAGCGGAAGTCACGAGCCGCGAGTCTGAAGCTCGTGTTTCACGCGTCGTACTTCGCGGCTTGCAGGTCGAAGCTCAAAGCTCGCCTCGCCGCTCACGCCTCGAAGCTCACGACTCGAAGCTCACGCCTCGAAGCTCACGCCTCGAAGCTCACGACTCGAAGCTCACGACTCGAAGCTCACGACTCGAAGCTCACGACTCGAAGCTCACGACTCGAAGCTCACGACTCGA
>NZ_JPWT01000019.1:0-3916 GCF_000773065.1 Burkholderia sp. ABCPW 111
GCCGTCCTGATTCAGATCGGCGATCGCGACCGCCGCGCCCGCACGCGCGAGCTCCAGCGCGATTTCCTTGCCGATGCCGCTTGCCGCGCCCGTCACGACGGCAGTTTTGCCGTTCAATTTCGAAGTCATTCCCGAAGTCTCCATCAGTTAAGTCAATGAAAGCATCGCGTCCGGCATTCATCCAGTCGGCCGAGCGGCATAGGCCGAATGGCAGGCTGTCGCCGCGCGGCCGACATTGCTATTGTGCATGAACGAGGCCGCGCGCCGCGGTCAAACAGGCTAAGCTTGTTGTCGGTCACGCTCGATCGGAGGCGATATGAACTACCGAAGGCTGGGACGTTCCGGATTGCAAGTCAGCGAGTTGTCGATCGGTTCATGGGTCACCTATGGCAACCAGGTCGATCGTCGTGCCGCGCGAGAATCGCTGGCTGCCGCACGCGACGCCGGCGTCAACTTCTTCGACAACGCCGAAGTGTATGCGGGCGGCAAATCCGAGGAAATCATGGGACATGCGCTGAAGTCGCTCGGCTGGCCGCGCATCAGCTACGTGGTTTCGACGAAGTTCTTCTGGGGGCTCGCGGAAGCGCCGAATCAGTACCACACCCTCAACCGCAAATACCTGCTGAACGCGATCGACGCGTCACTGCAACGTCTGCAGCTCGACTACGTCGACCTCGTGTTCTGCCATCGCCCCGATCCGAATACGCCAATCGAGGAAACCGTGTGGGCGATGAGCGACATCATCGCGCGCGGCAAGGCGCTCTACTGGGGCACGTCCGAATGGAGCGCCGACGAGATCCGCGCCGCATACGAAATCGCCGAGCGGCATCACCTGCGCAAGCCGACGATGGAGCAGCCGCAATACAACCTGTTTCATCGCAAGCGCGTCGAGCAAGAATATAGGCGCCTCTATGAGGATTTCGGAATGGGGCTCACGACCTGGAGCCCGCTAGCGTCTGGGCTGTTGACTGGAAAATACCGGCACGGGGTTCCCGCCGGCAGCCGAGCCGAAATTCACGGCTACGACTGGCTGCGCGCACAATTGACGGACCCGGCGAAGAACAGCGTCGTCGAAGCGCTCGGCGAGGTAGCGCGCGACCTAGGCTGCAGCGTCGGCCAGCTCGCGCTGGCTTGGGTGCTGAAGAATCCTCGCGTCAGCACCGTAATCACCGGCGCGTCGCGTGTCGAGCAAATCATCGAGAACATGCGCTCGCTCGACGTGGCGGCAAAGCTCACGCCGGACGTCAAGCAGCGGGTCGAGCAGCTCGTCGGCGATGCCTACCAGTAACCGCACGGCAGACCGAATCGCATACTCGCGTACAATACGCGACCGCATCTGCCAGCCATGCCAGCAGGCGTTGCGACATCATTCGCACGTCCCGCCGCTCGGCCGATTTCCACGTCTCGCTCCGTATTTCTCTCGCCATGCTCAGCTATCGTCACGGCTTTCACGCCGGCAACCACGCGGACGTCCTCAAGCACGCCGTTGTCGTGCAGTTGCTGCGTCATTTGAACAAGAAGGACAAGTCGTACTGGTACATCGACACGCACGCAGGTGCAGGCGTCTACTCGCTCTTCGACGGTTATGCGGCGAAAACCGGTGAGTTCAGTACGGGGATCGAAAAAATTTGGGATGCGGCGGATCTGCCCGAAGCACTGGCCAACTACGTCGACGAAGTCCGCGCGCTGAACAGCGGCGGCGAGCTGCGCTACTATCCGGGCTCGCCCTATCTCGCATGGCGAATGATGCGCGAACAGGACCGGATGCGCCTGTTCGAGCTGCACACTACCGAAATCGACGTGCTACGGCACAATTTTCGCGATGCGGGGCGACGCGCGATGATCTACGCCGGCGACGGATTCGAAGGCATCAAGGCGCTGCTGCCACCGCCGCCGCGGCGCGCGCTCGTGTTGATCGACCCGTCATACGAGGACAAGCGCGACTATGCAAAGACGATCACCTGCGTGGAAGAAAGCCTGAAACGATTTGCAACGGGATGCTATGCGATCTGGTATCCACAGGTGAGCCGCCCCGAATCTCAGAAATTCGCCGATCATCTGAAACGACTGCAGCCGAACAACTGGCTGCATCTGAGCTTGACTGTGAGCCGTCCTCCTTCTGACGGCTATGGCCTGTTCGGCAGCGGAATGTTCATCCTGAATCCGCCATATACGCTGATCGACTCGATGAAAGAGACTCTCCCGTATCTCGTCGAAAAGCTTGGGCAAGATGGCGGCGCGACGTTTGCGATCGAGCACCGCGGCAACTGACTTCGCGCTGTTTACTAATGCGGCGCGGGAGATTTGAGCGGAACGGCCGAATTCGGCACTGCGATGTACGGGATGATCACCATCGGCGCCGTTGAACCGGAAGACAGTTCCGTCATCGGCGCAGGTTGCGCAGGCGCGACGATCGAAGCATGCGATAAGGGCGCGTTCTGCAGCACGATACCGCCCTTACCGTCGTGAATGCCGCTTTGCGTGTCCAAGATCAGCGGCGCACCACCGTTTGCTCCAGCAATCGCAGCCGTTGCGATGCCGCATAGTGCGACGCAACCGATCGCGAAGCAGAAAAAGCGCTTGACGACTTTCATCCGGCCCCCGTTTCAGACGACGCTGATTGTACGCCGATAGGCTACGATATCTGTACTGGACGTTTCCAGCTTATGAAAAGACAAAGCCCCGTCAATACGGAGCTTTCCTTTACTCGCGCACTAAGCGCGTGACGCGACGTCTTGCCGCTTCGAGTTACAGCGAGTAGCCGTTGGCTTCCAGCGAACGGATGCGCTGTTCGAGTTGAACGATGTCGCTCGACGATGCCAAGTAGGCTTCACGGCGGTCGCGCTCTGCAGCTTCAAACCAGTTGCTCAGCTTTTCGATGATGTAGGCAAACATGTTGGCTCTCCAAGGAAGGTTGAGATCCCCTGGTGAATCGACTTCAGGGATATCCCGCATAGGGTTAACCCGATTATAGCCTGATTGCACCAAGTTGCCAGTGAAATGCTCGAATGTGATGCATGCCGATTTGGAATAGATCAAACAATTCCAACTTAAGCGTCTGATTTTTGAGGCACTTTCGTAGTCCGCTGCGCCAGAATCCCACGTCAGAATGCACTATTTTGGGTCACAGCAAGGGTTAGCCAAGCGCTCCAAAATGGGGCAATCCGGTCGGTCATCTCCACTGCAATGCGCGGCAAGGTTCGCAAGCGTGTTCCGCATGTCGGTAAGCTCGGCGATCCGGCCGTCAAGTTCGGCCACGTGCTCGATCGCAATCGCTTTGACTTCGGCGCTCGCTCTCGAGCGATCTTGCCAGAGCGCCAGCAGTTTCCGGATGTCGTCGACGAGAAACCCCAGCCGTCGCGCCTGCCGGATGAAGCGGAGCAAGTGGATTTCTTCATCGTGGTAGACGCGGTATCCCGAATCGGTACGCTTCGCCGGATTGAGAAGGCCTACGCTTTCGTAGTAGCGGATCATCTTTGCGCTGACGCCCGTTGCCTTTGCGGCCTCTCCGATGTTCACAATTCGCTCCAGACAGAATCACGACTCGAATGTTAGCGCGTTCTGCCAAATATCTTCTTCGCTGTCCGGCTGCGGCTTGCGCTGAAGTCAGGCCCCCGACCAGGGGTATCGCACGACGAACGAGAACCAGAACTAGGCTGACAGCGAAGCATCCGGAAGTTACTGCTCGATGGAAAACATCTGGCCACCGGCTCAAGACGGAATAAGTATCGCCGTCGCTCCGAAAAGGCTCGCCAGTGACCAAGGCGCTCACACCGCGAAACGCGTGGAGCAGATCGGCGGACTAGACGCGAGGGCCGGTCGAATCCCAAGAGCGCGTGCGGACGGTCCGAGAGGCCCGCCCGCGCTCGAGCGAGAAGGGAGTCGAGGCGGGAGCTGGAGCGCGAGGCTCCTGCCG
>NZ_JPWT01000020.1:0-3850 GCF_000773065.1 Burkholderia sp. ABCPW 111
CCCGATACCGTCGCCCGATACCGTCGCCCGATACCGTCGCCCGATACCGTCGCCCGATACCGTCGCCCGATACCGTCGCCCGATACCGTCGCCCCAAACGAAAACACCCGCATCGCTGCGGGTGTTTTCGTTTGGGAGAACGCGCGTCGCCGCGCGTCCTTCGATGTAATCGGCCTCAGGCCAATTACATGTCCATGCCCATGCCGCCCATGCCGCCCGGCATGCCGCCCGGCATCGGAGCGTCTTCCTTCGGCAGTTCCGCGACGGCTGCGTCCGTCGTCAGCAGCAGGCCGGCGACCGATGCCGCGTTCTGCAGCGCGGTGCGCGTAACCTTGGTCGGATCGACGACGCCGGCTTCCACCAGGTCGCCGTACTCGCCCGTCGCTGCGTTGTAGCCATAGTTGCCTTGGCCGGCAGCAACCGCCGCGACCACGACGCTCGCTTCTTCGCCGCCGTTCGTGACGATCTGGCGCAGCGGCTCTTCCATCGCGCGCAGCACGATCTTGATGCCGGCGTTCTGGTCGGCGTTGATGCCGGTCAGAGCCGCGATCGCGGTGCGTGCGCGGATCAGCGCGACGCCGCCGCCCGGGACGATGCCTTCTTCAACGGCAGCGCGGGTTGCGTGCAGCGCGTCTTCGACACGTGCCTTCTTTTCCTTCATTTCGACTTCGGTCGCAGCGCCGACCTTGATCACCGCCACGCCGCCGGCCAGCTTCGCCACGCGCTCTTGCAGCTTTTCACGGTCGTAGT
The DNA here is from genome assembly GCF_000773065.1 of Burkholderia sp. ABCPW 111. Classification (NCBI taxonomy): domain Bacteria; kingdom Pseudomonadati; phylum Pseudomonadota; class Betaproteobacteria; order Burkholderiales; family Burkholderiaceae; genus Burkholderia; species Burkholderia sp. ABCPW 111. The sequence continues at coordinate 751 of NZ_JPWT01000020.1, forward strand.
CCGACGTCGCTTCTTCGATCTGCGTGCGGATTTGCTTCACGCGCGCTTCGATGTTCACGGCTTCGCCTGCGCCGTCGATGATCGTCGTGTTTTCCTTGCCCACTTCGATGCGCTTCGCCTGGCCCAGTTCGGCCAGCGTCGCCTTCTCGAGCGTGAGGCCGGTTTCTTCCGCGACGACCTGACCGCCGGTCAGGATCGCGATGTCTTCCAGCATCGCCTTGCGACGATCGCCGAAGCCCGGCGCCTTGACCGCAACGGTCTTCAGGATGCCGCGGATGTTGTTGACGACCAGCGTCGCGAGCGCTTCGCCTTCGACGTCTTCAGCGATGATCAGCAGCGGACGGCCTGCCTTCGCGACTTGCTCGAGCACCGGCAGCAGATCGCGGATGTTCGACACCTTCTTGTCGTGCAGCAGCACGAACGGGTTGTCGAGGACGGCGACTTGCTTGTCCGGGTTGTTGATGAAGTACGGCGACAGGTAGCCGCGGTCGAATTGCATGCCTTCGACGACGTCCAGTTCGTCAGCCAGCGACTTGCCGTCTTCGACGGTGATCACGCCTTCCTTGCCGACCTTGTCCATCGCTTCAGCGATGCGATCGCCGATCGACGAATCGCTGTTCGCCGAGATCGAGCCGACCTGTGCGATTTCCTTGTTCGTCGTGCACGGCTTGCTGATCTTCTTCAGCTCTTCCACCGCTGCCGCGACAGCCTTGTCGATGCCGCGCTTCAGGTCCATCGGGTTCATGCCCGATGCGACGTACTTCATGCCTTCGCGAACGATCGATTGCGCGAGGACGGTTGCCGTCGTCGTGCCGTCGCCGGCGTTGTCGCTGGTCTTGGAAGCGACTTCCTTGACCATTTGCGCGCCCATGTTCTGGAGCTTGTCCTTCAGCTCGATTTCCTTCGCGACCGACACGCCGTCCTTGGTGACCGTCGGGCCGCCGAAGCTGCGCTCGAGCACGACGTTGCGGCCCTTCGGGCCCAGCGTGACCTTCACTGCGTTGGCGAGAATGTTCACGCCTTCGACCATCTTCGCGCGGGCGGAATCGCCGAATACGACGTCTTTAGCTGCCATCTTCTAACTCCTTGAAATCTCTGAGATTGTGATCCGTTGGTGAACGCTTACTGAGCGTTGACCACGGCCATGATGTCTTCTTCGCGCATCACCAGCAGTTCCTGGCCGTCGACCTTGACGGTTTGGCCAGCATACTTGCCGAACAGAACACGATCGCCGACCTTTACGTCGAGAGCGATCGGTGCGCCCTTGTCATCGCGCTTGCCCGGGCCGATGGCCAGAACTTCACCCTGATCCGGCTTCTCAGCGGCTGCGTCGGGAATGACGATGCCCGAGGCGGTCTTGGTTTCCTGATCCAGGCGCTTGACGATCACGCGATCGTGCAACGGACGAAGGTTCATACTCACTCCTCTCTTGATTGAGACTGAAGAACGCTGAGGGAAACTACCGGACGGCTCGCCGGCCGGCAGGAATTGTTAGCACTCTCGTGCAGCGAGTGCTAATTATATGGACGGGTTTTGACAAATTCAAGAAGTGGAATCGCGCGCGATTCGGGGACGATCCGGCGGGTGGGAAGGCCGGGAAAACGGCTGCACGGCGACATCGCGCCGCACACAAATTACAACAAAAACAAATACTTGCAAAAACATCGCGTGATGCGACGGGACGCGCCGCGCGCCGCATCGTGGATTTCCCGAGCGGATCGACGGCGCATCTGCCGCGCCGACTCGGTCGATGCGGAGCACAAAATCATCGCATACGAAATCCTTACGGCCAAGCCGATTCGCCGTGACGGCAGGTCGCGGATCTGGCGGCCAGCACGGCCAATGCCGGCGACGAACCGCCGCCGCGCCCCGCCCCGTGGCACTTCGCGACGCATCTCGCTCCGAAACGACAAGGCGGCATGGCCTCTTCGCCATGCCGCCTTGCCTCGCCTTCTAGCCAACCACCTTCCGGCCGGTTACCGCCTGCCGCTGCCCCCTATATATAGGAAGGAGAGCGAAGGCGCGTCCCGCAGCATCGCCCGGACGCGCCGCGCGCCATTACTTCGGCAGCGCGCCGGCGAGCGTCGCGATCGACGACGCGACCGGAGCGAGCGGGCTCGACGCGGGTGCCGTCGACTTCGACGACGAGACCGTCAGGTTCGGCAACGACCCCACCACCGCACCGACTGACGAACTCACCGAGTTGACGACCGTGCTCGCGGCGGCGGCGCCCGTCGACAGCAGCGAGCCGGTCGAGGCGGCCGTGCTGCCGAACGCGTTGCCGCCCGACGTCAGGACCTTCCCTGCCGAGTTCGCGCCCGAACCCATCAGGGCGGAGCCGACGCTTCCGAGTTGCGAGCCCGTCGCGACGCCCGTGCCGGCCGCCCCCGTCAGGGCTCCCGTCAACGCACTCGCGCCGCCGCCGACGGCGCCGCCGATCACAGCAGCCGGACTGCCGCCCGCGACCGTCGCGATCGCGCTTGCCGCGTTGTTCGCTGCGCTCGTCAGCGCGCCAGCCGGATTGCTGACGGGCAGCGCGCTCACGAGGCCAGCGACCGCGCCCGTAACCGGGTTGCCGTTCGCCGCTCGCGCGAGCGTGCCCGCGACGTTGTTGACAGCGCCCGTCAACACGCCCGTCGGATTGGCGACGGGCAGCGCGTTAATCAGGCCGCTCACGACGGTCGTGATCGGCGTGATCGGATTGCTGCCGATCGCGTTCGCGAGCGTACCTGCCACGTTGTTCACGACGCCCGGCAGCGGGTTGTTGGCCGCCACGCCGGCGAGCGCGCCGGCCACGTTGCTGCCCGCGCCTGCGAGCACACCCGTCACGTTGCCGACGGCCCCGGCCAATGCGCCCGCGCCGTTGCTCGCCGCGCCCGCCAATGCGCCGGCCGTGTTGCCAAGGGCGCCGGGCAGCGTGTTGCTCAGTCCACCGATCGCGCCTGCGAGCGGATTATTGCTTGCAAGCCCGGTCAACGTTCCCACGGCGTTGCTCAGTGCACCCGGCAGCGGATTGTTGTTCGCCAGATTCGTCAGCGTGCCCACCGCGTTGTTCGCGACACCGGACAGCGGGTTGTTCGCCACCGCGTTTTGCAGCGTG
>NZ_JPWT01000021.1:0-3004 GCF_000773065.1 Burkholderia sp. ABCPW 111
TTCCCGCTTCCCCTCTCGCGCCGCGTTCGGCTTGGCGCGAAAGAGGCGTGATTGTAGGCACAACCCCTCCCACGCGCAAGCCCCTTTCGACAGTTTTTTTGCGCCGACGCTTCGGGATCGCGAAGCGGCCGGAAAGCCGAGTCCGCCTCACTCATACGAAGCGCACCTCGTAACAACCAACAAAGGCGCGCGACGCGCCTCGCAAGCTCAGCGGTGCTTGAAGGTCGGCTTGCGCTTTTCGACGAACGCCGCCATTCCTTCCTTCTGATCTTCGGTCGCGAACGCCGCATGGAACAAGCGGCGTTCGAAGTGCACCCCCTCCGCGAGCGTCGTCTCGTATGCGCGATTCACCGCCTCCTTCACCATCATCACGACAGGCAGCGAGAATTCGGCGATCGTCGTCGCCGCGGCGATCGCCTCGTCGAGCAATTTGTCCGCCGGCAGTATCCGCGACACCAGGCCGGCGCGCTCCGCTTCCTCCGCATCCATGAAGCGAGCGGTCAGGCACATGTCCATCGCCTTCGCTTTCGACACCGCGCGCGGCAGGCGCTGCGTTCCGCCCGCACCCGGCAGCACGCCGAGCTTGACCTCCGGCTGGCCGAACTTCGCCGTGTCCGCCGCGAAGATGATGTCGCACATCATCGCGAGCTCGCAGCCGCCGCCCAGCGCGAACCCCGCCACCGCCGCGATGACCGGCTTGCGAATCTGACGCACCGCCTCCCAGTTGCGCGTGATGTAGTCGCCCTTGAAGACGTCCATGTACGAATAGGTCGCCATCATCCCGATGTCGGCGCCCGCCGCGAACGCTTTCTCGCTGCCCGTCAGCACGATCGCGCCGATGCCTTCGTCCGCGTCGAACGCCTTGAGCGCCGCGCCCAGCTCGTCCATCAGCGCGTCGTTCAGCGCGTTCAGCGCCTTCGGACGATTCAGCGTAATCAACCCCACCCGGCCGCGCGTCTCCACCAGGATATTTTCGTAAGCCATCTGCTTCTCCTCGATCAATGAAACATGAAATGCCGCACACGCACGAATGATTTGATGCTAACATTTTCCGACCAACCGGTCGGTTTATTAATAACCTCCACCTTCCTCAACCTTCATCAAGCCTGCCGCCATGACCCATCCTCTGTTCACGAAGCATGAAGACACGCTGAAGCACGCGCTCTCCACGATCGAAACGCGCGGCTACTGGAGCCCGTTCGCCGAGATGCCGAGCCCCAAAGTGTACGGGGAAAGCGCCAACGCAGACGGCGAAGCAGCATTCAAAGCCCAACTCGACAAGCCGTTCGAACTCGACCAGCCCGCCTCGGGCGAAACGGTCGGCGCCGAAGAGTCGCCGTACGGTTTCGCGCTCGGCATCCGTTACCCGAAATCGTCGCCCGACGAGCTGATCGCCGCCGCCGCGCAAGCGCAGCGCGCATGGCGCGAGGCCGGGCCTTCCGCCTGGGCAGGCGTGTGCGTCGAGATTCTCGCCCGGCTGAATCGCGCGAGCTTCGAAATTGCTTACAGCGTCATGCACACCACGGGACAGGCTTTCATGATGGCGTTCCAGGCGGGCGGGCCGCATGCGCAGGACCGCGCGCTCGAAGCCGTCGCCTATGCATGGCAGGAGCTGCAGCGCATCCCAGCCGACGCGCATTGGGAAAAACCGCAAGGCAAGAACCCGCCGCTCGCGATGCACAAGCGCTACACGATCGTGCCGCGCGGCACGGGCCTCGTCCTCGGCTGCTGCACATTCCCGACGTGGAACGGCTATCCGGGCCTGTTCGCCGATCTTGCAACCGGCAACACGGTCATCGTCAAGCCGCATCCCGGCGCAATTCTGCCGCTCGCGATCACCGTGCGCATCGCGCGCGACGTGCTGCGCGAAGCCGGCTTCGATCCGAACGTCGTCACGCTGCTTGCGACCGAATCGAACGACGGCGCGCTCGTCCAAGAGCTCGCGCTCCGCCCGGAAATCAAGCTGATCGACTTCACCGGCAGTTCGCAAAACGGCAACTGGCTCGAACGCAACGCGCACCAGGCGCAGGTGTATACGGAGAAAGCAGGCGTCAACCAGATCGTGATCGATTCCGTCGACGACCTGAAAGCCGCCGTCAAGAACATCGCGTTCTCGCTCGCGCTCTACTCCGGCCAGATGTGCACCGCGCCGCAAAACATCTATGTTCCGCGTGACGGCATCCGCACCGCGGAAGGACATGTCAGCTTCGACGACGTCGCGCAAGCGATCGCGGGCGCCGTGCAGAAGCTGACAGGCGACCCGGCACGCTCGGTCGAGCTCATCGGCGCACTTCAGAACGAAGGCGTCGCGGCCCGCATCGACGACGCGCGCAAGCTCGGCCGCGTGCTCGCCGACAGCCAGGCGCTCGAACATCCCGCTTTCAAGGGCGCGCGCGTACGCACGCCGCTCGTGCTGCAGCTCGACATCACCGATCGCGCGAAGTACACGCGGGAATGGTTCGGTCCGATCTCGTTCGTCATCGCAACCGATTCGACCGCGCAATCGCTCGATCTCGCCGGTTCGATCGCGGCCGAGCACGGTGCGCTCACGCTCTCCGTCTACAGTACGGACGACGCCGTCGTCGAGGCCGCGCACGAAGCGGCCGTGCGCGGCGGCGTCGCGCTGTCGATCAATCTGACGGGCGGCGTGTTCGTCAATCAATCGGCGGCGTTCTCCGACTTTCACGGCACGGGCGCCAATCCGGCCGCGAATGCATCGCTCGCCGACGCCGCGTTCGTCGCGAATCGCTTCCGCGTCGTGCAGAGTCGCCACCATGTTGCGCCGAAGGCCGCATCCGCTGAAGCCGGCCAAACGGCATAACCCGTTCGGCCGGGCTGCCGACCTCGCCATCGTTCACTACCATGTATGAACCTGCCCGCTCGCGGGTTCTCCTTCGCCGGAATTCGACATGACCGAAGCATTCCTGTGTGACGCAATCCGCACGCCGATCGGCCGCTACGGCGGGGCCCTCGCGCCGGTGCGGGCCGACGACCTCGGCGCCGT
>NZ_JPWT01000022.1:0-2651 GCF_000773065.1 Burkholderia sp. ABCPW 111
CGACCGCCGACCGCCGACCGCCGACCGCCGACCGCCGACCGCCGACCGCCAACCGCCAACCGCCAACCGCCAACCGCCAACCGCCAACCGCCAACCGCCGACTGGCGATTGCATGGGGTGCGCGCGTTCGTCGCCGCACGGTTCGAACGGCGGTTCGCGTCGGGCGGGTGCGCGACGCAGCCCGTGCGCGCCGCCGATGAGGCGTGACGGCCAGCGGTGCGAATGGTGAGCGGCGCGCGTGGTGTGCATGCACGGTTGACGAGCGTTCGCGTCCGAAGTCGACGGCGCACGAGGAACGGCCGACAGGTCGCACGCCGCTCGCAGCGCACCACGCATCGCACACCGCACACCGCACACCGCTCGCCGCTCGCCGCTCGTCGCTCGCCGCTCACCACCGCCGCTTCGCCTGACGAAGCATCAACGCACGCTCGGCGCCGTCACACCGCGACGACGATCTTGCCGAACTGCTCGTTCGATTCCAGATAGCGGTGCGCGTCGGCGATCCGGTCGAGCGGGAACACACGGTCGATCACCGGCTTGAGCGCGCCCGACGCGAGCCCGTCGAGCACAAAGCGCTTCGCGGCGTCGAGCTTCGCCGGGTCGCCGACAACGCGCTTGTACTGGTAACCGTGCACGCTCAGCATCTTGCCGAGCACGGCGAACAGCGGGAAGGGCGCCTGCTCGGCGGCGAGCGCGCCGTACTCGATCACGATGCCGCCGTACGCGAGCGCGTCGGCCAGTTGCGGCAGCATCGGGCCCGTGACCGGATCGAACGCGACCCGCGCACCCGCGCCGCCCGTGATCTCGCGCACGCGCGCGGCGAGATCCTCGCGCTGCGTGACGATCACGTGGTCGGCGCCGAACTCGCGCAGCGCCTGCGCCTTCGCGTCGGTGCGCGTCGTCGCGATCGCGACCGCGCCGGCCATCCGCGCGATCTGGATCGCCGCGAGCCCGACGCTGCTCGACGCCGCGGTGATGACGACCGCATCGCCGCGCTTGATCTGCGCGAGGTCGATCAGCGCGCCCCACGCGGTCACGTACTGCATCCACACGGCGGCCGCCTCGGTCCAGCCGAGCGATGCGGGATGCTTGACGGCCAGGTCGGCGGGCACCGTCGCGACTTCGCCGTACGTGCCCCAGCGCGTGATCGACAGCGGCGGCACGATGCTGACCGCGTCGCCGACCGCGAAGCCCGTCACGCCGGAGCCGACGGCGCTGACGACGCCCGCCGCCTCGTAGCCGAGCCGCGCCGGAAAGACCGGCGTCTCGACGTAGTGCCCCGAGCGGAACATCGACTCGGCGCGGTTCAGGCCGAGCGCCTTCACCTGCAGCGCGATTTCGCCCGGTCCCGGCGGCGCCGGCTCGATTTCGTCGAAGCGCAGGACGTCGGGCCCGCCGGTCTGATGGATGCGTACGATGCGTGCCATGTCGGATCTCCATGAGAAAAATCGGTGAGGCCACTATAATTCGCGCCGATTCGACGATAAATCGTATAGTCGAATCAGCTATTGAAACGAATGGTTTCGAATCATGGATCGACTCACCAGCATGGCGGTGTTCGTGAAGGCCGCGGAAACGGGCTCGTTCGCGGCGGCGGGCGAGTCGCTCGGCCTGTCGTCGCAGATGGTCGGCAAGCACGTGCGCTTTCTCGAGACCCATTACGGGATGCGGCTCATCAATCGCACGACGCGCCGCCAGAGCCTGACCGAAGCCGGCCGCGCGTTCTACGAGCGCAGCCGCGCGGTGCTGGCCGAAGCGCAGGCCGTCGACGCGCTGGCCGCGAACCTGATGGCCGCGCCGCGCGGCACGTTGCGCATCAACGCGCCGATCAGCTTCGGCGTGCATTGCCTGATGCCGATGCTCGCGGTGTACATGCGCGCGTATCCCGAGGTGCAGGTCGATCTCACGCTGAGCGATCGCGTCGTCGACGTCGTCGACGAGGGCTACGACGCGGTGATCCGCATCGCGCCGCTCGCCGATTCGAGGCTGATCGCGCGGCCGCTCGCGCAGTACCGGCTCGTGTTGTGCGCGTCGCCCGCGTACCTGGCCGAGCACGGCACGCCGGCCGAGCCCGCCGATCTGGCCGCGCACGAATGCCTCGGGTTTTCGTATTCGGGGCAGCCGGCGGCGCTCGAATGGCCGTTCGAGAGCGCGCACGGGCAGCAGGCGGTGCGCGTGAGGAGCCGGCTCGCGGTCAACAACGGCGCGGCGCTGCGGATGGCCGCGCTCGACGGGCTCGGCATCATCCTGCAGCCCACCGAGCTCGTCGGCGACGATCTCGCCGCGGGGCGGCTCGTGCGGCTGCTGCCGGGCTACGAGCCGCCCGCGCGGCCGATCCACCTGCTGTATTCGCCGGACCGGCGGCCGACGCCGAAGCTGCGAAGCTTCATCGACTACGTGATCGCGACGTTCGGCGGCGCGCCGGGCGACGGGCGGCCGTGAGCGGTTGAGGCATCGGAGGGGCGGGGCGGCGGGGTGCGGCGTGCTCGGGCGGCAGCGTGGTATCGCGACGCCGCGATGCGAGACGGTGGGGCGGCATGATGGCTGCGTTCCGACGGGCGATTCACCGGGCGATTCACCGGGCGATTCACCGGGCGATTCACCGGGCGATTCACCGGGCGATTCACCGGGCGATTCACCGGGCGATTCAC
>NZ_JPWT01000023.1:0-2549 GCF_000773065.1 Burkholderia sp. ABCPW 111
CCGCCGACCGCCGACCGCCGACCGCCGACCGCCGACCGCCGACCGCCGACCGCCGACCGCCGACCGCCGACCGCCGACCGCCGACCGCCGACCGCTGAAACGTTCAAACGTTCAAACGCAAAAGCGCAGAACCGCTCAACCGCGCCTCTCGCTTCACGCGCGGATCGCGCCTCTTCACGCTCAGAGCCCGTTTGAAAATTGATGAAACGGCGAATTCCAGCTCATCTGGTCCACGCCTGCATTCCTTGCCGACGGGCTACTTTCAAAGCAGCGCTCTACATCAGTGTGGCTACGAGGGCGGAAATTTGCATTTCCAAACGGGCTCTCAGCGCGCGTCGCCTTTCCAGCGCCGCAGCAGCAGCGCGTTCGTCACGACGCTCACGCTCGAGAACGCCATCGCCGCGCCGGCGATCATCGGATTCAGCCAGCCGAGCGCCGCGAGCGGAATCCCGACCAGGTTGTAGACGAACGCCCAGAACAGGTTCTGCTGGATCTTCCGATACGTGCGGCGCGAGATGTCGACCGCATCCGCGACGAGCGCCGGATCGCCGCGCATCAACGTGACGCCCGCCGTGTGCATCGCAACGTCGGTGCCCGTCGCCATCGCGATGCCGACGTCGGCGGCAGCGAGCGCGGGCGCGTCGTTGATGCCGTCGCCGACCATCGCGACGACGCCGTCGCCCGCCGTCGCCTTCATCTGCGCGACGACGCGCGCCTTGTCGTCCGGCAGCACTTGCGCGTGGACTTCGTCGATGCCGAGTGCCGCCGCGACGGCCGCCGCGCTGCCCCGGTTGTCGCCCGTCACGAGCGCGCTCCTGATGCCGCGCGCCGCGAGCCGTTCGATCGCGCGGCGCGCGTGCGGCTTCACCGTGTCGCCGAACGCGACGAGCGCGAGCGCCTCGCGCGGCGCATCGGCGCGCATCAGCCACGACACCGTGTTGCCCGCCGCTTCGAGCTCCGCTGCGCGGCGCGCGACGTCGGCGGGCACGGCGATGCCGAGCTCGTCGCGCCAGCGCGTGCTGCCGAGCGCGAGCAGGCGGCCGTCGACGTGCGCCTCGACGCCGCGCCCCGCGACCGCGCGCGGCGTGTCGGTACGCGCGTCGGCGAGAGGCGAGCGGCGCGCGTCGGCGTCGGCGTCGAACGCGGCGACGACCGCGCGGGCGAGCGGATGCGCGCTGTCGCGCTGGACGGCGGCCGCGAGTGCGAGCGCGTCGGCGCGCGCAACGCCGATCGCGTCGAACGCGGTGACGGTCGGCTTGCCTTCCGTCAGCGTGCCCGTCTTGTCGAATGCGACGATGCTCGCACGCTGCGCGAGCTCGAGCGCCTGCGCATCCTTGATCAGCACGCCGTGCCGCGCGGCGACGCCCGTGCCCGCCATGATCGCGGCGGGTGTCGCGAGGCCGAGCGCGCACGGGCACGCGATCACGAGCACCGCGACCGCGTTGAGGATCGCCGTCTCGACGCCCGCGCCCGCGACGAGCCAGCCGGCGAACGTGACGAGCGCGATCGCGACGATCGCGGGCACGAACACCGCGCTCACGCGATCGACGAGGCGCTGGATCGGCGCTTTCTCGGCCTGCGCGGATTCGACGAGGCGGATGATGCGCGCGAGCGTCGTTTCGGCGCCGATCGCGGTCGTCGCGACGGTGAGCGTGCCTTCGCCGTTGATCGAGCCGGCGGTCACGCGGTCGCCCGGCTCCTTCGGCACGGGCAGGCTCTCGCCGGTGATCAGCGATTCGTCGACGTGCGTGATGCCCGCTTCGATCCGGCCGTCGACAGGCACGCGCTCGCCCGGCAGCACGCGCACGACGGTGCCGATGCGCACCTGCGCGAGCGGGACGTCGCGCTCGACGCCGCGCTCGACGATGCGCGCGCGATCGGGGCGCAGCGCGTTGAGCGCGCGGATCGCATCGGTGGTCTGCCGCTTCGCGCGCGCTTCGAGCCATTTGCCGAAGCGCACGAGCGTGACGATCACCGCGGACGCCTCGAAATACAGATGCGCGGTGTGGCCGGGATCGCGCAGCATCAGCCAGATGCTCAGGCCATACGCGGCTGACGTGCCGAGCGCGACGAGCAGGTCCATGTTGCCCGCGCGTGCCTTGAGCGCGTGCCACGCGGCGCGGTAGAAGCGCGCGCCGAAGCCGAACTGCACGATCGACGCGAGCACGAGCTGCAGCCAGGCGGGCAGCGCGGCGTCGACGCCGAACGGCGCGGCGAACATCGGCAGCGCGAGCGGCGCGGTCAGCACGGCGGATGCGATCACGAGCGCGCGCTCGCGGCGCGCCTCGGCGCGCTTGCGGTCTTCGGCGGCAGGCGGCGCGGGGCGGGTCGGGGCGGCCGGTGCAGCCGGTGCGGCTGCGGCGGAGGCCGCGGGCGCGGCGCTCACCGGCGATGCGCGATAGCCCGCCCGCTTTACCGCATCGACGAGCTGAGCGGCGTCGAGATGCGCATCGGCGTCGACCGTCGCTTTCTCGGTGGCGAGGTTGACCGTCGCGCGGGTGACGCCGGGAATGTGCGACAGCGCTTTTTCGACGCGGCCGGCGCATGAC
>NZ_JPWT01000024.1:0-2520 GCF_000773065.1 Burkholderia sp. ABCPW 111
CGTGGAGAGCGATGCGACGGTGCTGTCGGTGGTCGAGAGGCCGGTGGACAACGAGCCGATGCCGGTCGACGTGGAGGTCGACAGCGAAGCGATCGAGCTGGTGGCCGAGCTGAGGCCGGTCGATGTCGACGTGGAGAGCGATGCGACGGTGCTATCGGTGGTCGAGAGACCAGTCGACAGCGAACCGATGCCGGTCGACGTGGAGGTCGAGAGCGAGGCGATCGAGCTATTCGCGGAGCTCAGGCCCGTCGACGTCGAAGTCGAGAGCGACGCGACGGTGCTGTCGGTGGTCGAGAGGCCAGTCGACAGCGAAGCGATGGAGCTATTCGCGGAGCTCAAGCCGGTCGACGTCGACGTGGAGAGCGACGTGACGGTGCTATCGGTGGTCGAGAGGCCGGTGGACAGCGAGCCGATACCGGTCGAGGTGGAGGTCGACAGTGAAGCGATCGAGCTATTCGCGGAGCTCAGGCCCGTCGACGTCGACGTGGAGAGCGAAGCGACCGTGCTGTCGGTGGTCGAGAGACCAGTCGACAGCGAGCCGATGCCGGTCGACGTGGAGGTCGACAGCGAGGCGATCGAGCTGTTCGCGGAGCTCAAGCCCGTCGAGGTCGACGTGGAGAGCGACGCGACGGTGCTATCGGTGGTCGACAGACCGGTGGACAGCGAGCCGATACCGGTCGACGTGGAGGTCGACAGCGAAGCGATCGAGCTATTCGCGGAGCTCAAGCCGGTCGACGTCGACGTGGAGAGCGACGCGACGGTGCTATCGGTGGTCGACAGACCGGTGGACAGCGAGCCGATACCGGTCGACGTGGAGGTCGACAGCGAAGCGATGGAGCTATTCGCCGAGCTCAGGCCCGTCGACGTCGAAGTCGAGAGCGAAGCGACGTTGCTGTCGGTCGTCGACAACCCCGTCGACAGCGACGCGATCGAGCTCGAAGCCGAATCGAGTTTCGATGCGACGGCGTAGAGCTGGCTGCCGTTGATCGCATCGGTGCTGGTCGCCGTGACCTGGCCGGCGGCGACGTTCGTGATCTGGCGCTCCGCGCCCGGTGCGCCGACGCTCACGACGCCCACCGGCGCGCTGCCGGCGAACGTGCCGAGCGTGGTCGAGCCGACCGTCGCGCTGCTGGTGGGGGTGGCCGCGGCCGTCACCGAATTCGCGCCGAGCGCGACCGAGTTCGCCGTGGCGGCCGTCGCGCCCGTGCCGATCGCGACGGCGTCGGCGCCTGTCGCGACGCTGTCCGGCCCCGTCGAGTTCGCGTGAAAATACTTGATGCCGTTCGCGTTGATGCTGTCGATCGCCGAACCGACGCTGTTGTTCGTCGTGGTCGTGCCGTTGGCGTTGTACGTCGTGTACGACGGCGCGGAGATCGTGCCCGTCGCCGAGTTGTAAGTCGCGCCGCCGCCGAGCGCGGCCGCGGTGCTGTTGCCGAGATTGTTGGTCGTGGTCGTGACCGTCGACAGGCCCGTCGACAGCGAACCGATGCCGGTCGACGTGGAGGTCGACAGTGAAGCGACGGAGCTGTTCGCCGAGCTGATACCCGACGAAGCGGAAGTGGACAGCGAGGTCAGTGAGCTGTTGGTGCTGCTGAGGCCACTGGACAGCGAAGCGACGTTGCTATTCGTCGTGCTCAGGCCAGTCGACAACGAGCCGATGCCGGTCGAGGCGGAGGTCGAAAGCGAAGCGACGTTGCTGTTGGTGGTCGACAGTCCGGTGGAAAGCGAGTTGACGCCGCTTTGCGCGGTACTGATGCCCGACGAGGCGGAAGTCGACAGCGAGGTCAGCGAGCTATTGGTGGTGCTGAGGCCAGTCGACAACGAGCCGATGCCGGTCGACGTCGAAGTCGAGAGCGAAGCGATCGAGCTATTCGCGGAGCTGAGGCCGGTCGAAGCCGACGTCGAAAGCGAAGCGACATTGCTGTTGGTGGTCGACAAGCCGGTCGACGCAGAGGTCGAGAGCGAAGCGACGGAGCTATTCGCCGAGCTGATGCCCGACGAGGCGGAAGTCGACAGCGAGGTCAGCGAGCTGTTCGTGGTGCTGAGGCCGGTGGACAGCGAGCCGATGCCGGTCGACGTGGAGGTCGACAGCGAAGCGGTCGAGCTATTTGCGGAGCTGAGGCCGGTCGAAGTCGACGTCGAAAGCGAAGTGACAGTGCTGTTGGTGGTCGACAAGCCGGTCGACGTGGAGGTCGACAGCGAAGCGACGGAGCTGTTCGCCGAGCTGATACCCGACGAAGCGGAAGTGGACAGCGAGGTCAGCGAGCTATTGGTGCTGCTCAGACCACTGGACAGCGAAGCGACGTTGCTGTTGGTGGTCGACAGTCCGGTGGAAAGCGAGTTGACGCCGCTTTGCGCGGTGCTGATGCCCGACGAGGCGGAAGTCGACAGCGAGGTCAGCGAGCTGTTCGTGCTGCTAAGGCCAGTCGACAACGAGCCGATGCCGGTCGACGTCGAAGTCGAGAGCGAAGCGATCGAGCTATTGGCCGAGCTGAGGCCGGTCGAAGCCGACGTCGAAAG
>NZ_JPWT01000025.1:0-125120 GCF_000773065.1 Burkholderia sp. ABCPW 111
CGGCGGTTCGGCGGTTCGGCGGTTCGGCGGTTCGGCGGTTCGGCGGTTCGGCGGTTCGGCGGTTCGGCGGTTCGGCGGTTCGGCGGTTCGGCGGTTCGGCAGCTCGGCGGTTCGGCAGCTCGAAAACGTGGTCACTCATCGCCCCTTCGTCCCGCCCCTCGCCTTGCGCCCCGATTTCCGTCAAAGATGGTCAAAACCCGCCCGCATGCGCGGCCGCAGCCTTTACAGTGTCGCCGGCGATGCGCAACATTGCGCCGCTGTCTTAAAAAGGGCACGCATTTGTCCTATGCTTGAACGCGACGCCCGGTCCGTGCCGCACGCCGACGTTCGTTCCGACAGCCATTCATCCGTTCCATCAAAAGGGAGCCCCCGTCATGCTGAAGAAGCTGCTGATGCTGGTCGTCGCACTGTCGCTTTCGCTGACCGCCGCGTTCGCCGCCGCGGTCGAAGTCAACACCGCCGATCAGGCGGCGCTCGAATCGGTGAAGGGCCTCGGCCCGGTGAAGTCGAAGGCGATCATCGACGAGCGCGCGAAGAACGGCCCGTTCAAGAGCGCCGACGATCTCGCGAACCGCGTGAAGGGCCTCGGCGCGAAGTCGGTCGCCAACCTCGAGGCGGCGGGCCTGACGATCGGCGGCTCGTCGACGCCACCGACGGGCGCGAAGGCGAAGACGAGCACGACGAAGCCGGCCGCAGCCGCGACGAGCGCCGCGCCGGCTCCGTCCACGACGACGAGCGCCGCGCCCGCGCCGGCCGCGACGACGCCCACCCCCGCCGCGACCACGCCGTCGACGGCGGCGAGCGCGCCGGCCGCGAAGAAGACGCGCGCGTCGAAGAAGAAGGACAAGGCCGCTGCCGCGGCGAGCGATGCGACGGCGGGCGCGAGCGCGCCGGCCGCCGCGTCGTCGACGAAGGCGAAGGGCTCGAAGAAGAGCAAGAAGAACAAGGCGGCGACGCCGGCGTCCGCGGCATCGGGCGCATAAGTCGGCGCCGCGCGTCGCGCGGCGTCTTCGCTCCACCGGCGCCGTTCGCGGCGCCGCCTCAACCTAGCAGGTGAATCATGGGTCTACTCGACATCGTTGGCGGTCTGATCGGCGGCCAAGGCGGCAATCAGAACGCACTCGTCAGCGCCGCGCTGGAGTTCATCAACAACCAGCCGGGCGGCCTGAACGGCCTCATCGAAAAGTTCAACGCGGGCGGCGCGGGCAACATCATCGGCTCGTGGATCGGCAACGGCGAAAACCAGCCGATCTCGCCCGAGACGCTGCAGAACGTGCTCGGCTCGGATGCGGTCGGCGCGATCGCGCAGAAGGTCGGCATCGATCCGCAGCAAGCGTCCGGCATCCTCGCGCAGGTGCTGCCGCACGTCGTCAACGGCGCGACGCCGAACGGCGAAGTGCCGGCGAACGGCCAGCTCGACACGTCGAACGTGCTCGGCACGCTGTCGCAGCTCGCGGGCCTGTTCGGCAACAAGCAGGCGTAAGCGCCGACGCACCGCATCGCGCGCGCGGCGGACCGCCCGCGCGATGCATTCGGCCGAGGCGGCCGCCGGAAACCGGCACGAACGCGCCGCCGATAAAAAAACACCCCGCTTGCGCGGGGTGTTTTTTTGGGCGAGCCGAACAGCGGCGAGCCGATCCAAGCGCCGGCACGCCGGGCCGCCGGGCCAAGACGCGGCGATCAATGCACGACGCGCTCGAACACGAACTTGCCGTCGTGCACGTCGACCGGAATCACGTCCTTCGGACCGAAACGGCCCGCGAGGATGAGCTTCGCGACCGGGTTCTCGATCTCCTGCTGGATCGCGCGCTTGAGCGGCCGCGCGCCGAACAGCGGATCGTAGCCGACCTTGCCGATCTGCTCGAGCGCCGCATCCGACACGTCGAGCGCCATGTCGAGCTTCGCGAGCCGGTCGTGCAGCCGCGCGAGCTGGATCTTCGCGATCGACTGGATATTGCTGCGGTCGAGCGCATGGAACACGACGACGTCGTCGATCCGGTTCAGGAACTCGGGGCGGAAATGCTGCTTGACCTCGCTCCACACCGCGTCCTTGATCTCTTCCTGCGACGAGCCCGACATCGACTGGATCAGCTGCGAGCCGAGGTTCGACGTCATCACGATCACCGTGTTCTTGAAGTCGACGGTGCGCCCCTGCCCGTCCGTCATCCGGCCGTCGTCGAGCACCTGCAGCAGCACGTTGAACACGTCCGGATGCGCCTTCTCGATCTCGTCGAGCAGGATCACGCTGTACGGCTTGCGGCGCACCGCCTCGGTCAGATAGCCGCCTTCCTCGTAACCGACGTAGCCGGGCGGCGCGCCGATCAGCCGAGCGACGCTGTGCTTCTCCATGAACTCGCTCATGTCGATGCGGATCAGATGCTCCTCGGTATCGAACAGGAAGCCGGCGAGCGCCTTGCACAGCTCGGTCTTGCCGACGCCCGTCGGGCCGAGGAACAGGAACGAGCCGTACGGACGGTTCGGATCGGCGAGGCCCGCGCGCGAGCGCCGGATCGCGTCGGCAACCGCGTCGATCGCCTCGTTCTGGCCGACCACGCGCTCGTGCAGCTTCTCCTCGATGTGCAAGAGCTTCTCGCGCTCGCCCTGCATCATCCGCGACACGGGAATGCCCGTCGCGCGCGACACGACTTCGGCGATTTCCTCCGCGCCGACCTGCGTGCGCAACAGGCGCGGGCGTGTCGGATTGTGCTGCTCGGTTTCCTCCGCCTGCGTGACCTGCTTGAGGCGCGCCTCGAGCTGCGGCAGCTTGCCGTACTGGAGCTCGGCGACCTTCTCGAGCTTGCCATCGCGCTGCAGCCGAGTGATGTCGGCGCGCACCTTGTCGATCTCTTCCTTCAACTGCGCGCTGCCCTGCACGGCCGCTTTCTCGGCCGTCCAGATCTCCTCGAGATCCGCGTACTCGCGCCCGAGCCGCTCGATCTCCTCTTCGATCAGCTGCAAACGCTTCTGCGACGCTTCGTCCTGCTCCTTCTTCACCGCTTCGCGCTCGATCTTCAGCTGGATCAGACGACGGTCGAGCTTGTCCATTTCTTCGGGCTTCGAATCGATTTCCATCTTGATCTTCGACGCGGCCTCGTCGATCAGGTCGATCGCCTTGTCGGGCAAGAAGCGGTCGGTGATGTAGCGATGCGACAGCTCCGCCGCCGCGACGATCGCAGGATCGGTGATCTCGACGCCGTGGTGCAGCTCGTACTTCTCCTGCAGGCCGCGCAGGATCGCGATCGTCGCCTCGACGCTCGGCTCGTCGACGAGCACCTTCTGGAAGCGGCGCTCGAGCGCGGCGTCCTTCTCGATGTACTTGCGATATTCGTCGAGCGTCGTCGCGCCGATGCAGTGCAGCTCGCCGCGCGACAGCGCCGGCTTCAGCATGTTGCCCGCGTCCATCGCGCCTTCGGCCTTGCCCGCGCCGACCATCGTGTGGATCTCGTCGATGAACACGATCGTGCGGCCCTCGTCCTTCGCGATGTCGTTGAGCACGGCCTTCAGGCGCTCCTCGAACTCGCCGCGGTACTTCGCGCCGGCGAGCAGCGCCGCCATGTCGAGCGACAGCACGCGCTTGTTCTTCAGCGTCTCGGGCACCTCGCCGTTGACGATGCGCTGCGCGAGCCCCTCGACGATCGCGGTCTTGCCGACGCCCGGCTCGCCGATCAGCACCGGGTTGTTCTTCGTGCGGCGCTGCAGGATCTGGATCGAGCGGCGAATCTCGTCGTCGCGGCCGATCACGGGATCGAGCTTGCCCGAACGCGCGCGCTCGGTCAGGTCGACCGTGTATTTCTTCAGCGCCTCGCGCTGGCTTTCCGCGTCCGCGCTGTGCACTTGCGAGCCGCCGCGCACCCCGGCGATCGCGGATTCGAGCGCGCGGCGCGTGAGCCCATGCTGGCGAGCGAGACGGCCCGCGTCGCCCTTGTCGTCGGCGACGGCGAGCAGGAACATCTCGCTCGCGATGAACGTGTCGTTGAGCTTCTGCGCTTCCTTGTCCGCCTGGTTCAACAGGCCCGCGAGCTCGCGCCCGACCTGGATGTCGCCGCCCGTGCCCGTCACTTGCGGCAGGCGCGAGATCGCTTCGCTGAGCGCGCCTTGCAGCGCCTGGATGTGCACGCCCGCGCGCGACAGCAGCGAGCGTGCGGAGCCGTCCTGCTGCGCGATCAGCGCGGCGAGCACGTGAACGGGTTCGATGTATTGGTTGTCACGCCCGGCGGCAAGACTTTGCGCGTCCGCGAGCGCCTCTTGGAATTTGGTGGTGAGCTTGTCGATTCTCATGAATGAGACCTCCAATATGCGAATGGCAACCAGATGAGGATGGTTATCCGCCTTTCAAGCCGGCTTTTCATTGAGGCACAGCAAAGGCTCGCGTCACGCATGCGCGTGGCGGCACTGGAGGACGGGCGCGGCGAATGGAGCAGCCGCGCACGCGAAAGAAGCGTCGGGAAAGCGCCCCCGCAGGGGGCGTCGTGCGGGGGCGCCGTCAGCCGACGGCGGTCGCGCTCGCGCGAGCCTCGGCCGCGGGCACGATCCGCACCGGCGTCAGGCCGAGCAGCATCGCGAGCTGCGACGCCGGCTGCGACAGCTCGCCGATCGTGTGCTTGTCGAGCTCCGCGAAGAATGCGTCGCGGGCGGCCACGAACACGCCCTTCAGTCGGCACGCCGACTGGATCACGCAGCTGCGGTGCGATTCGGACTCGTCCGCGAAGCAGCCGACGAGCGCGAAATCGTTTTCGGTCTTGCGCACGACCTCGCCGACCGTGAGCGCGGCGGACTGGGCGTTCAAGCGCAAGCCGCCGTTGCGGCCGCGTACCGTTTCGATCCAACCGAGCTCGCCGAGCTGCTGCACCACTTTCATCAAATGGTTCTTGGAGATGCCGTAGGCATCCGAGATCTCTTGGATCGTCGACAAGCCCTCGCCTCGGACTGCGAGGAACAACATGACGCGCAAAGAGTAGTCGGTGTAATCGGTTAGTCTCATTACGAAATGGATGTTGTGTCAGTGCGACCGGCGCTCGCGCAGGCATCGCGCGTCTGCCATTGCCGATCAGACGGCCGCGTCATAAGATGCGTTCCGTCAGCACTTTTATTGAGAGGGTGGCCGTTTATTATTGTGCGACAAAATCGCACCCGCGTGCTGCCGTATTGCCCGGCCCTTTTTTTGATGACCCAAGCTTCCACCGCCTCGCCCGCCGCCGCGACGCCCGTTCGCGACGCCGAACCGACCCCGGAAAACATCCGCGCGCTCGTCGACGCGTTCTACGAGCGCGTGCGCGACGACGCGCTCCTCGGCCCCGTGTTCGAGAGCAGGCTCGCCGGCCGCTGGGACGAGCACCTGCCGAAAATGGGCGAATTCTGGTCGAGCCTCGTGATCGGAACGAAAAGCTACCGCGGCAACGTGCAAGCCGCGCACCAGCCGCTCGACGGCCTCGAACCCGCTCATTTCAGCCGCTGGCTCGCGCTTTTCCTGAAGACCGTCGAGGCGCGCTACGAGCCCGCCGCGGCCGTGCGCTTCATGGAGCCCGCGCTGCGGATCGCGCAGAGCCTGCAATTGAGCCGCTTCGGCTGGGATTACCGGATTCCTGCCGAGCAGCAGGCGATTCTCGACCTGATCGCGCCGAAGCGGCCGGGCAACGACGACGCGCATGCGCAGCGGCCGCGCGGCGAGCCGTTTCCGGCGAAGATCATCGGCCGAACGACGCGCGACGACGCGTGAGCGCGTGCCGGCAGCACGGCCCCGGCCGCGCCTGAAAGCGCCGCGCGGCACGCCGAACAACAACCGTGAAAATTCGTCGAGTGCGGACGTTTGGATATCGAAATCGACGCAATCGCGAATAATCTGTTTTAAACGCCCGTGACGTACGGCATCTCGCCGATGAAAATTGGCGATCGACCATTCTCGTTCGCCGAGCCGCCCCGAACCGGGCGCTGGAAAACGCGCGCTCCGGATCGCCGCGCCCGACATCGCGTGCGGCTGCCGCCGAAGTCGCTCCCGACGACGCCGCGCCTACGTCGACCGCTTCGCGTTCCCCGATTCGACGCCCCAGCGCGCGAGCGCCGCATCGTCGACGCTGCGCGCATCGACCCAGCGCTCGCCCGCGGGCGTCGTCTCCTTCTTCCAGAACGGCGCCTGCGTCTTCAGGTAGTCCATCACGAACTCGCACGACTGGAACGCGTCGCCGCGATGCGCACAGGCGGTCGCGACGAACACGATCTGATCGAGCGGTTGAAGCCTGCCGACCCGGTGGACGATCGCGACGTCGATGCCGGGCCAGCGCGCGATCGCGTCGTCGGCGATCGCCGCGAGCGCCTTCTCGGTCATCCCCGGATAGTGCTCGAGCTCGAGCGTGTCGACCGGATCGCCGTCGTTCAGGTCGCGCACCGTGCCGACGAAGCACGCGACCGCGCCCACCTTCGGATTGCGCGCGCGCAGCGCCGCGATTTCCGCGCTGACGTCGAAGTCGTCCGTCTGCACCCGTACCGTCGCCATCGCCGCCTCCTCAGCCGCCCGTGACGGGCGGAAAGAACGCGACCTCACAGCCGTCGGTGATCCGCGTGCCGGCATCCGTCATCGTGTGGTTGCACGCCATGCGCAGCGCGCGGCCCTCGGCGAGCGTCTGCGCCCATGCGCCGCCGCGCGTGCGTAGCCAGGCGCGCACGTCGCCCACCGTCGCGACGCCGTCAGGCACCGTCACCGTCTCGCTCGCAACGCCGAGCGCTTCGCGCACGCTCGCAAAAAATTTCAGTTCGATCTTCATCGTCACTACGCCGCCCGGCTTCAGCCGAGCATTTCGGAAAAAGGAATGAAACGCACCGTCTCGCCCGCGCTGATCGCGTGATTCGGCGGATTGTCGATCAGGCCGTCGCCCCACACCGTCGACGTCAGCACGGCCGAGCTCTGGTTCGGGAACAGGTCGAGGCCGCCCGCCGCGTTCACGCGCGCGCGCAGGAATTCGTTGCGGCGGTCGGCCTTGTTCTGCGTGAAATCGGCGCGCAGCGACACCGCGCGCGGCGCGACCTGCGTCGCGCCCGCGACGCGCAGCAGGAACGGCCGCACGAACAGCAGGAACGTGACGAAGCTCGACACCGGGTTGCCAGGCAGGCCGATGAAATACGCTTCGTCGCCGCTCGCGCCGCTTGCATCGATTGCTCCGCTCGCGTCGTTCGCATCATTCGCGTCGTTCGCGTCGTTCGCGTCGCTCGCGTCGTTCGTGCCGCTCGCCGCCGCGCCGCCGCCGGCGCGATGTCGCCGGATCGCGCCGAACGCGAGCGGCTTGCCCGGCTTCATCGCGATCTGCCACAGCGCGAGCCGCCCCTCCGCCTCGACCGCGGGCTTCACGTGATCCTCGTCGCCCACGGACACGCCGCCGCTCGTCACGATCACGTCGTGCCCGCGCGCCGCTTCGCGCAGCGCCGCGCGCGTCGCGTCGAGCCGGTCCGGCACGATGCCGTAGTCGGTCACGTCGCAGCCGAGCCGCTCGAGGAGCCCGCGCAGCGTGAAGCGGTTCGAGTTGTAGATCGCGCCCGGCTTGAGCGGCTCGCCCGGCATCGTCAGCTCGTCGCCCGTGAAGAACACCGCGACCTTCACGCGGCGCGTGACCGCGAGCGACGCGCAACCGACCGACGCGGCAAGCCCCATCGCCTGCGGCGTCATCCGCGCGCCGGCGGGCAGGATCACCGAGCCGCGGCGGATGTCCGCGCCCCGCGCGGTGACCCATTCGCCCGCCGTCGGCGTGTGCAGGATGTCGACCTGATCGCCCGCGGCCTCCGTCTGCTCCTGCATCACGACCGCGTCGGCGCCCGCCGGCACGGACGCGCCCGTGAAAATGCGCGCCGCCGTGCCCGGCGCGAGCGGCTCGGCCGGATGGCCCGCGGGGATGCGCTGCGACACGGCGAGCCGCCGCTCGCCGCGCGTCAAATCGGCGATGCGCACCGCGTAGCCGTCCATTGCGCTCGTGTTCATCGGCGGCACGTCGAGCGGCGACACGACGTCGGCCGCGAGCACGCGGTTGAGCGCATCGAGCGTCGCGACGGTCTCGGTTCCGTCGAGCGGACGCGCGGCCGCGAGAAGCGTCGCGAGCGCGTCGGCCGTGGACAGCATCGGCGCGCGCGGCGTCTGGGTGTTGGGCTGGGACATCGTCGATTGAAATATTGACCGGATGGCGACATTGTAGCGACGCCTCCGCGTGAATGTGGGCGCGCGATCGCAGCGATTCGATCGCGCGCAGCGAATCGCGCGCGGCTCGCCGGCCAGATCTTCGGAAACGGCGGGCGCGTGGATAGCGCGGCGATCCGGTTGTCGCGCGATTACCGGGCAATGGCCGGTGCAATGGCCGGTGCGATCGCCCGTACGATTTTGCCGGCGCGAACGGCGAGGTCCGTCGCTCGTCGCCATCGCCCCTCCGCCTAATCGGCACGCCGTGCGGTGCGCGCCAGCGATGAGCGCCCGAAAAGGAAACAGCCCGACCGGGGTAATCCGGTCGGGCTGTTTCGGTCAGGCTGATCATGTCGCCCAAGCCGCGACGCAATGTCATCCGACATTGATCCGACGAATGTTGATCCGACGAATGCGTGTCGCGGTCTTGACTGCATGCGCCCAATGCCGATCGACCGGCTTCCGGCAAATGCCGTGCAGCGCAGCGTCGCGCGTCACGGAGTCGCGCCCGCAACCGTTGCGACGCGCATCCGGCTCGCCGCGCGCGCGCCGCCCGCATCGCGGCATCGCGGCCGGGCCGACGTGCGGCACCGCACCTCGCCCGGCGAGCGACGCCGGCATCGCACGAGCCGCGCGCCGCCGTGCCCGCAACCGCTAACGTTGCCCGAACGTCACGCGCCCGTGTGCGCGGCGATGAAGTCCTTCACCTGCTGCGCGTTCGCATCGACGACCTCGAAGCGCTGCGGCAGCGCCTCGAGCCCGTCGAACGCGGCCGGGCGCGACGGCTCCTGCCCGAGCGCCTCGCGAATCGTCTCGCCGAACTTGATCGGCTGCGCGGTCTCGAGCACGACCATCGGCACGCCCGGCTGCAGGTGCTCGCGCGCGACCTTCAGGCCGTCGGCCGTGTGCGTGTCGATCGTCGTGCCGTAGCGCTCGAACACGTCGCGGATCGTCGCGATCCGGTCCGCGTGCGTGCTGCGGCCCGACACGAAGCCGAACTCCGCGACGCGCGCGAAATCGCCGCTCGCGACAAGATCGAAGCCGCCCTTTTGCTCGACGTCGCGAAACAGCTGAACGACGCGCGCCGGATCGCGGCCGAGCAGGTCGAACACGAAGCGCTCGAAGTTCGACGCCTTCGAGATGTCCATGCTCGGGCTGCTCGTGTGATACGTGTCCTGAGCGCTGCGCACGCGGTACGCGCCGGTGCGGAAGAACTCGTCGAGCACGTCGTTCTCGTTGGTCGCGACGACGAGCTTCTCGATCGGCAGCCCCATCATCCGCGCGATATGGCCCGCGCAGACGTTGCCGAAGTTGCCGGACGGCACCGTGAACGACACGCGCTCGTCGTTGGACTTCGTCGCCGCGAAGTAGCCCTTGAAGTAGTAGACGACCTGCGCGACGACGCGCGCCCAGTTGATCGAATTGACCGTGCCGATCTTGTGCCGCGCCTTGAACGCGTGATCGTTCGACACGGCCTTCACGATGTCCTGGCAGTCGTCGAACACGCCCTTCACCGCGAGGTTGAGGATGTTCGGGTCCTGCAGGCTGTACATCTGCGCGGTCTGGAACGCGCTCATCTTCCGGTGCGGCGACAGCATGAACACGCGCACGCCCGCTTTGCCGCGCATCGCGTATTCGGCCGCGCTGCCCGTGTCGCCCGACGTCGCGCCGAGGATATTGAGCGTCTCGCCGTGCCTGGCGAGCGTGTACTCGAACAGGTTGCCGAGCAACTGCATCGCCATGTCCTTGAACGCGAGCGTCGGGCCGTTCGACAGCTCGAGCAGCGCGAGCGGCGCGCCGTTCTCGGTGCCGAGCGTCGTGAGCGGCGTGATGTCGGCTGCGTTCTCGCCGTGGCGCGTGTGGCGGTAGACGTCGGCCGTGTACGTGCGGCGCGCGAGCGCGCGCAGATCGTCGGCGGGGATGTCGTCGCAGAATTTCGACAGGATCTCGAACGCGAGATCCGCATACGGCAGCGCGCGCCAGCGCGCGAGCTCGTCCGCGCTCACCCGCGGGTATTCGCTCGGCAGATAGAGCCCGCCGTCCTTCGCGAGGCCGCCGAGCAGGATGTCGGAGAACGTGTGGCGCTCGCCGATCCCGGCGCCGCGCGTGGAGATGTAATTCATGTCGTCCTCAGTTGAGCGCTTCCATGCGCAGCTTCGTCACCTTCGAGACGACAGTCGCGAGCGATTCGATGCGGGCGATCGCCGCGTTGACGTTCTTCTCGATCGTCTCGTGCGTGATCAGGATGATGTCGGTTTCGCCGTTCGCGTCGTCGACCTGCTCCGACTCCTTCTGCAAGAGCGCATCGATCGAGATACCCGAATCGGCGAGGATGCGCGTGATGTCCGCGAGCACGCCCATCTGGTCGGCGACGCGCAGGCGCAGGTAGTAGCCGCTCGTCACTTCCTCGATCGGCAGAATCGGCGTGTTCGACAGGCTGTCCGGCTGGAACGCGAGATGCGGCACGCGATGCTCGGGGTCGGCCGTGTGCAGGCGCGTGACGTCGACGAGATCGGCGACGACGGCCGACGCCGTCGGCTCCGCGCCCGCGCCCTTGCCGTAGTAGAGCGTCGTGCCGACCGCGTCGCCGTGCACGACGACCGCGTTCATCGCGCCCTCGACGTTCGCGAGCAGGCGCTTCTCGGGAATCAGCGTCGGGTGCACGCGCAGCTCGATGCCGCGCTCGGTGCGGCGCGTGATGCCGAGCAGCTTGATCCGGTAGCCGAGCTCCTCGGCGTACTTGATATCGGTCGCGGCGAGCTTGCTGATCCCTTCGACGTACGCGCGGTCGAACTGCACCGGCACGCCGAACGCGATCGCGCTCATGATCGTCGCCTTGTGCGCGGCGTCGACGCCTTCGATGTCGAAGGTCGGATCGGCCTCCGCGTAGCCGAGCTCCTGCGCGGCCTTCAGCGCGGTCGCGAAATCGAGGCCGCGGTCGCGCATCTCCGACAGGATGTAGTTCGTCGTGCCGTTGATGATGCCGGCGATGTACTGGATGCGGTTCGCGGTCAGGCCCTCGCGCAGCGCCTTGATGATCGGGATGCCGCCCGCGACGGCCGCCTCGAACGCGACCATCACGCCCTTCTCGCGCGCGGCCTCGAAGATTTCGGTGCCGTGCACCGCGAGAAGCGCCTTGTTGGCCGTCACGACGTGCTTGCCGTTCGCGATCGCGCGCAGCACGAGCTCGCGCGCGAGGCCCGTGCCGCCGATCATCTCGGCGACGATCGCGATCGACGGATCGTCGACGACCGCGTTGAAATCATCGCCGATCGACACGCCGTTCGCGTCGCCGTCGAGCGCAGCGAGCGCCTTCGCGGGATTGCGCACCGCGACGCGCGCGATCTCGATGCCGCGCCCGGCGCGCCGCTTGATTTCCTCCTGGTTGCGGCGCAGCACCTTGAAGGTGCCGCCGCCCACCGTGCCGAAGCCCAACAGGCCTACTTTGATCGGTTCCATGCTGCGTGTGATCTATTGAGTGAAAAGGGGAGAGCGCCCGGTCAGACCGAGTGGCGCTTCCGATAACCATCGAGGAAGCGCGCGATCCGCTCGATCGAATCGGTCAGATCGTCGATGTTCGGCAGGAACACGACGCGGAAGTGATCCGGCGTCGGCCAGTTGAAGCCCGTGCCCTGCACGAGCAGCACGCGTTCCTTCAGCAGCAGCTCGAGGATGAACTGCTGGTCGTTGTCGATCGGATAGAGCTTCGGATCGAGGCGCGGAAACATGTAGAGCGCCGCCTCCGGCTTCACGCACGACACGCCCGGGATCGACGTCAGCATGTCGTACGCGAGCTCGCGCTGCTTGTAGAGGCGCCCGCTCGGCACGATCAGCTCGTTGATGCTCTGATAGCCGCCGAGCGCGGTCTGGATCGCGTACTGGCCGGGCACGTTCGCGCACAGGCGCATCGACGACAGGATGCCGAGCCCTTCGAGATAGTCGTTCGCGCGGCGGCGGTTCTCGGCCGTAAGGCCCGCGACCGACATCCAGCCCGCGCGATAGCCGCACGACCGGTAGCTCTTCGAGAGGCTGTTGAACGTGACCGTGATCACGTCCTCGGCGAGCGACGCGAGCGCCGTGTGCGACTTGCCGTCGTAGACGATCTTGTCGTAGACCTCGTCGGCGAAGATGATGAGCCCGTGCTCGCGCGCGATCGCGATCAGCTCGAGCAGCAACTCGTCCGAATAGAGCGCGCCCGTCGGGTTGTTCGGGTTGATCACGACGAGCGCCTTCGTGTTCGGCGTGATCTTGCGGCGAATGTCGTCGGGATCGGGCATCCAGCGGTTCGACTCGTCGCAGACGTAGTGCACGGGCGTGCCGCCCGACAAGCTCACGGCGGCCGTCCACAGCGGATAATCGGGCGCGGGCAGCAGCACCTCGTCGCCGTCGTTCAGGAGCGCCTGCGTCGCCATCACGATCAGCTCGGACGCGCCGTTGCCGATGTAGATGTCGTCGAGCCCGACGCCCTTCACGCCCTTTTGCTGCGTGTAGTGCATGACCGCCTTGCGCGCGGCGAACACGCCCTTCGAGTCCGAATAGCCGGACGACGTCGGCAGGTTGCGGATCATGTCCTGGATGATCTCGTCCGGCGCGTCGAAGCCGAACGGGGCCAGATTGCCGATGTTCAGCTTGATGATGCGATGCCCCTCGTCCTCGAGGCGCTTCGCGTGCTCGAGGACGGGGCCGCGGATGTCGTAGCAGACGTTGAGCAGCTTGTTCGACTTTTGAATCGGTTTCACGGCGGACACGTTCCTGGGTAATGCCTGCGGGCCTGGGGGGCGGGGATCAAAACTGGAGAGCGGCCGGTAGCGCGCTGTCTAGGAATGGCTTGATGCGGCTGCCGGGCGCGGCTTGTGGCGGCGCGCGACATAATCGCCGCCCGGCGGCGGCTAAAAAGTTATAATTTAGCGGATTTTGGCCGACTTTCGCAATGCACCAACCCGGCCGCGGCCCCCGCGCGACAACGTCCGCCACGGCGGCCGCGCGCATCGCGGCAGACGGCCCGCCCCGTTCGGGGCCGGATCGCAGCGTCCGCGCAGCGTTTGTTCCGGCCCTTTTCGACACCGCGGAAGACCGATTTGAAATTACACCAGGACCCGAGCAACGCGCTCAACACCGTCACCGGCTATGGCCCCGATTACGTCGACATCAATCTGCAGCGCCACGAAACGAGCGTGATCGTGCTGCCGGGCGCGCCCGTCATCGAATGGCCCGTCGCGTCGTTCGACGCGCTCACGC
The DNA here is from genome assembly GCF_000773065.1 of Burkholderia sp. ABCPW 111. NCBI lineage: Bacteria > Pseudomonadati > Pseudomonadota > Betaproteobacteria > Burkholderiales > Burkholderiaceae > Burkholderia > Burkholderia sp. ABCPW 111. The sequence continues at coordinate 13,394 of NZ_JPWT01000025.1, forward strand.
CGGAGCTGTTCGCGGTGCTGCTCGAGCCGCAGCCCGAAGTCGTGATCTTCGGCAGCGGCGCGAAGCTGCGCTTCCCGCACCCGCGCCTGACCGCGCAGCTCACCGCGCAGCGGATCGGGGTCGAAACGATGGATTTCCAGGCCGCCTGCCGCACGTACAACATCCTGATGGCCGAAGGCCGGAAGGTTGCCGCGGCGCTGCTGATCGAACGTTAAGCGAGCGTTAAGCCGCATCGCGCTAAAACTTCCGGCGGCGCTTGGCCCCCCGCTTGCATCCGGTTTCGCGCCGCGCCCCGCCCGCCGCGGACGCTCAGCCGCAGTCCGCCCGATCGAATCTTACACACTCAATACGAAACCATGAACGATATGCCGACGAGGCTACCGCTCAATCGCGCCGCGCCCATGACGCTCAACCGCGCCGCGCTCCTCCTTCTCGTCGCGGCGCTCGCCGTGATCTGGTTCGCGCCGCTCGGCCTGCGCCATCTGATTCCGAGCGACGAAGGCCGCTATGCGGAAATGGCCCGCGAGATGTTCGCCACGGGCGACTGGATCACGCCGCGCTACAACGGCTACAAGTACTTCGAGAAGCCCCCGCTGCAAACGTGGCTCAACGCGCTCACGTTCGTGTGGTTCGGCGTCGGCGAATGGCAGGCGCGCTTCTACACGGCGCTCGCGAGCTTCGCCGGCGTGCTTTTCGTCGGCTTCACCGGCGCGCGCGTGTTCAACCCGCGCGCGGGCTTGTTCGCCGCGCTCGTGCTCGCGAGCTCGCCGTACTGGAACCTGATGGGCCACTTCAACGCGCTCGACATGGGGCTGTCGCTGTGGATGACGGTCACGCTGTGCTCGCTCCTCCTCGCGCAGCGGCCCGGCATCGGCAAGCGCGCCGAGCGCGGCTGGATGTGGCTCTGCTGGGCGTCGATGGCGCTCGCCGTGCTGTCGAAGGGCTTGATCGGCCTGATCCTGCCGGGCGCCGCGCTCGTCCTCTATACGCTCGCCTCGCGCGACTGGGCGCTCTGGAAGCGCCTCTACATCGTGAGCGGCCTCGTCATCTTCTTCGCGGTCGCGACGCCGTGGTTCGTGCTCGTGCAGTCGCGCAACCCGGAATTCCTCAACTTCTTCTTCATCGTCCAGCAGTTCCGCCGCTACCTGACGCCCGAGCAGAACCGCCCCGGCCCGCTCTACTACTTCGTGCCGGTGCTCATCGTCGGCTTCCTGCCGTGGCTGTCCGTCAGCGTGCAGAGCGTGCGCCACGCGCTGCGCATCCCGCGCCAGCCGAACGGCTTCGCGCCGATGCTCGTGCTCTGCGTCTGGAGCGCGTTCATCTTTCTGTTCTTCAGCGCGTCGCATTCGAAGCTGATCTCGTACGTGCTGCCTGTGGCGCCCGCGCTCGCGCTGATGATCGGCACGTATCTGCCGCTCGTGTCGGGCGAGCGGTTCCGCCGCCATCTGTTCGGCTATCTGGTGTTCCTCGTCGCCGCCGCGTTCGGCGCGCTCTTCCTCGCGCGTCTCGGCGACGCGCGCACGCCGAACGCGCAATACCTCGAGTTCCAGAAATGGGTGTACGCGGCGCTCGGCGTCGCGTTCGCGCTCACGCTCGTCGCCGTGTGGCTGAACCGCCGCAGCCGTGCGGGCATCGCCGCGGCGGCCGTCGCGTTCGGCGCCGGCTGGCTGCTCCTCGGCACGATCGGCGGCACGGGCCACGACGCGTTCGGCCGCTACAGCTCGGGCGCGCTCCTCGCGCCCGCGATCCGCGCGGAGCTCGCGAAGCTGCCGCCCGACACGCCGTTCTATTCGGTCGAGGCGCTCGACCACACGCTGCCGTTCTACGTCGGCCACACGACGATCATGGTCGAGCGCAAGGACGAGCTCGCGTTCGGCATCTCGGTCGAACCGAACAAGTGGGTGCCGACCGTCGCCGAATGGGAGCAGCGTTGGCGCGCCGATCGCTACGCGCTCGCGCTGATGTCGCCCGAGCGCTACAGGCAACTGTCGGAGGCGGGCCTGCCGATGCGCGTCGTCGCGCGCGACAACCGGCGCGTCGTCGTCGAAAAGCCGCAACCCTGATCTCGAGGACGCGAATCGATGAATCCCGTTTCCCTCTTTTGCATCGTCACGGGCGTGATGCTGAACGCCTGCGCGCAGCTGCTGCTGAAGGCCGGCGTGCGCGCCGTTGGACACTTCGAATTCACCCGTGCGAACATTGTGCCGATCGGCTTCAAGATCGCGACCCAATTGCCGATCGTCGGCGGCCTCGGCTGCTACGTGCTCTCCGTGGTGGTGTGGATCGTCGGGCTGTCGCGGGTCGACGTGTCGGTCGCGTATCCGATGCTCTCGCTCGGCTACGTCGTCAACGCGTTCGCCGCGTGGTATCTGTTCGGCGAGGTGCTGTCGGTGCAGCGCCTCGTGGGCATCGGCATCATCCTGATCGGCGTGTTCGTGCTCGCGCGCAGCTGACTCGCCCGCACGCGGCCGATGCGCATGATGCACATCGGGCGCACCGACAAAAAGTGACGCACCCGTTTCGCCAGCCGGTGTTAAATGCGCGTGTCGGGCGGCGCCCGAATCCTTTCACACGACAACGAGCGAAGCTTACATGAGCCAGACTTCCGTTCCTTTCCTGCCGTTCGTCAAACCCGAGATCGACGAGGAAACCATCCAGGGCGTTTCCGACGTGCTGCGCTCCGGCTGGATCACGACCGGCCCGCAGTGCCAGCGCTTCGAGGCCGCGCTGTCCGAATTCTGCGGCGGGCGCCCGGTGCGCGTGTTCAACTCGGGCACGGCGACGCTCGAGATCGGCCTGCGGATCGCGGGCGTAGGCCCCGGCGACGAAGTGATCACGACGCCCGCGTCATGGGTCGCGACGAGCAACGTGATCCTCGAGACGGGCGCGACGCCCGTGTTCGTCGACATCGATCCCGCGACGCGCAACCTCGATCTCGACCTCGTCGAAAAGGCGATCACGCCGCGCACGAAGGCGATCATCCCGGTGTATCTCGCGGGCCTGCCCGTCGACATGGACCGCCTCTACGCGATCGCGCGCGCGCACGCGCTGCGCGTGATCGAGGACGCCGCGCAGGCGCTCGGCTCGACCTGGCGCGGCCAGCGCATCGGCGCGATCGGCGACATCGTGTCGTTCAGCTTCCATCCGAACAAGAACATCACGTCGATCGAAGGCGGCGCGCTCGTGCTCAACGACGAAGCCGAGGCGACGCTCGCGCAGAAGTACCGGCTGCAGGGGATCACGCGCACGGGCCTGGACGGCATGGACTGCGACGTGCTCGGCGGCAAGTACAATCTGACCGACGTCGCCGCGCGCGTCGGCTGGGGCCAGCTCGCGCACCTCGAACGCTTCAACGCGACGCGGCGCACGCTCGCGCGCCGCTACTTCGACGCGTTCGCGGGGGGCGCTGCGCTCGCGCTCGGCGTCGGGCTGCCCGTCGCGGACTTCGAGAACGGCAACTGGCACATGTTCCAGATCACGCTGCCGCTCGAGAAGCTGTCGATCTCGCGCGGCGAGTTCATGGAGCAGTTGAAGCAGCGCGGCATCGGCTCGGGCGTCCACTACCCGGCCATTCATCTTTTCACGCTGTACCGCGCGCGCGGCTTTACGGAGGGCATGTTCCCCCACGCGGAGCGCTTCGGCGCGTCGACCGTCACGCTGCCGCTCTTCACGCAGATGAGCGCAGAGGACGTGCAACGGGTCGTCGACGCCGTCAACCAGATTTGCGAACAATACGGAAAATAAGCGGACATGAGTCACCCTGAAACACGCGCGACGAATCCTGAAGTTTCGATCGTCATCCCCGTGTACAACGAGGAAGCCGGGCTCGCTGCGCTCTTCGCGCGGCTCTACCCGGCGCTCGACGCGCTCGGCACGTCGTACGAAGTGATCCTCGTCAACGACGGCAGCCGCGACCGCTCGGCTGCCCTCCTCGCCGACCAGTTCCGCGTGCGTCCGGACACGACGCGCGTCGTGCTCCTGAACGGCAACTACGGCCAGCACATGGCGATCCTCGCCGGCTTCGAGCAGTCGCGCGGCGACATCGTCATCACGCTCGACGCCGACTTGCAGAACCCGCCCGAGGAAATCGGCAAGCTGATCGCGAAGATGCGCGAGGGCTACGACTACGTCGGCTCGATCCGGCTGCAGCGCCAGGACAGCCTGTTCCGCCGCAAGGCGTCGGCCGCGATGAACCGGCTGCGCGAGCGCATCACGCGCATCAAGATGACCGACCAGGGCTGCATGCTGCGCGCATACGGCCGCCACATCATCGACACGATCAACCGCTGCGGCGAGGTGAACACGTTCATCCCCGCGCTCGCGTACACGTTCGCGCAGAACCCGACCGAGATCGAGGTCGCGCATGAAGAGCGCTTCGCGGGCGAATCGAAATACTCGCTGTACAGCCTCATCCGCCTGAACTTCGATCTCGTAACGGGCTTCTCCGTCGTGCCGCTGCAATGGCTGTCGTTCATCGGCGTGATCCTGTCGCTCGGCTCGGCCGGGCTCTTCGTGCTGCTCGTCGTGCGGCGCTTCATCGTCGGCGCGGAAGTGCAAGGCGTGTTCACGCTCTTCGCGATTACGTTCTTCCTGCTCGGCGTGATCATTTTCGCGCTCGGCCTGCTCGGCGAATACATCGGACGAATCTATCAGCAGGTCCGCGCGCGGCCGCGCTACCTGATCCACACCGTGCTCGAGGCGCGCGACGGCAAGCCCGGCGTCACGCTCGCCGCCGAGCGCCGCGAGGCCGCGCGATGAAACCGCGCGCCGTCGTCTTCGCGTATCACAACGTCGGCGTGCGCTGCCTGCAGGTGCTGCTCGCGCGCGGCGTCGACGTCGCGCTCGTCGTCACGCACGAAGACAATCCGACCGAGAACATCTGGTTCGGCAGCGTCGCGTCGGTCGCGGCCGAGCACGGCATCGCGTGCATCACGCCCGCCGATCCGACGAGCGCCGACGTGCGCGCGGCGGTTGCGAGCGCGAAGCCCGAGTTCATCTTCTCGTTCTATTACCGGCACATGCTGCCCGTCGATCTGCTCGCGCTCGCCGCGCGCGGCGCGTACAACATGCACGGGTCGCTGCTGCCGAAGTACCGCGGCCGCGTGCCGACGAACTGGGCGGTGCTCAACGGCGAGACCGAAACCGGCGCGACGCTGCACGAGATGGCCGCGAAACCCGACGCGGGCGCGATCGTCGGCCAGACCGCCGTGCCGATCCTGCCCGACGACACCGCCGCGCAAGTGTTCGACAAGGTCACGGTCGCGGCCGAGCAGACGCTCTGGCGCGTGCTGCCCGCGCTGATCGCGGGCGAAGCGCCGCACCTGCCGAACGATCTGTCGCAAGGCAGCTACTACGGCGGACGCAAGCCCGAGGACGGCCGCATCGATTGGTCGCAGCCGGCCGCGAACGTGTACAACCTGATCCGCGCGGTCGCGCCGCCGTATCCGGGCGCGTTCACCGATCTCGACGGCGCGCGCTTCGTGATCGCGCGCGCGCGGCGCTCGGCGCCCGGCTCGGCCGCCGCGCGCGCGGCCGTCGATTTGCCGCCGGGCCTGCACGTAAGCGATAATGCGCTGTTCGGCGTTTGCGGCGACAGCCGCGCTGTCTCCATTCTCGAACTGCGCCGGCAGCACGACGGCGGCGAGACCGCGGTTTCCCCGGCGGAATTCGCGCAGTTCACTCATTCTTCCCGTCATTCATGAAAGCTAAAAAAGTCCTGATCCTGGGTGTAAACGGCTTCATCGGCCATCACCTGTCGAAGCGCATTCTTGAAACCACCGATTGGGAAGTGTTCGGCATGGACATGCAGACCGATCGGCTCGGCGATCTCGTCAAGCACGAGCGGATGCATTTCTTCGAAGGCGACATCACGATCAACAAGGAGTGGGTCGAGTATCACGTGAAGAAGTGCGACGTGATCCTGCCGCTCGTCGCGATCGCGACGCCCGCCACCTACGTGAAGCAGCCGCTGCGCGTGTTCGAGCTCGACTTCGAGGCGAACCTGCCGATCGTGCGTTCGGCCGTGAAGTACGGCAAGCACCTCGTGTTTCCGTCGACCTCCGAGGTGTACGGCATGTGCGCGGACGAGCAGTTCGACCCGGACGCGTCCGCCCTCACCTACGGCCCGATCAACAAGCCGCGCTGGATCTACGCATGCTCGAAGCAGCTGATGGACCGCGTGATCTGGGGCTACGGGATGGAAGGCCTGAACTTCACGCTGTTCCGCCCGTTCAACTGGATCGGCCCGGGCCTCGACTCGATCTACACGCCGAAGGAAGGCAGCTCGCGCGTCGTCACGCAGTTCCTCGGCCATATCGTGCGCGGCGAGAACATCAGCCTCGTCGACGGCGGCTCGCAGAAGCGCGCGTTCACGTATGTCGACGACGGCATCAGCGCGCTGATGAAGATCATCGAGAATCCGAACGGCGTCGCCACGGGCAAGATCTACAACATCGGGAATCCGAACAATAACTTCTCGGTGCGCGAACTGGCGAACAAGATGCTCGAGCTCGCGGCGGAATTCCCCGAGTACGCGGATTCGGCCAAGCGCGTGAAGCTCGTCGAGACGACGTCGGGCGCGTACTACGGCAACGGTTATCAAGATGTGCAGAATCGCGTGCCGAAGATCGAGAACACGATGCAGGAACTCGGCTGGGCGCCGCAGTTCACGTTCGACGACGCGCTGCGCCACATCTTCGAGGCGTACCGCGGCCACGTCGCCGACGCGCGCGCGCTCGTCGAGCAGCAGGGCTGAAGAGGGGCACCGCCGCTTGGCTCGCATCGTCCTCAAGATCGACGTCGACACGCTGCGCGGCACGCGCGAAGGCGTGCCGAATCTCGCGCGCATCTTCGATCGCTTCGCCGCGCGCGCGACGTTCCTCTTCAGTCTCGGCCCCGACCACACCGGCTGGGCGATGCGCCGCGTGCTGCGGCCGGGCTTTCTGAAGAAGGTGTCGCGCACGTCGGTCGTCGAGCATTACGGCGTCAAGCAGTTGCTGTACGGCGTGCTGCTGCCCGGCCCCGACATCGGCCGCCGCGCGACGGCCGACATGCGCGCGATCCACGAAGCCGGCTTCGAATGCGGAATCCACACGTGGGATCACGTGTACTGGCAGGACAACGTTCGCCAGCGTCCGCGCGACTGGACCGTACGCGAGATGAACAAGAGCCGCGAGCGCTTCGTCGAGATCTTCGGCGCGCCGCCCGTCACGCACGGCGCGGCGGGCTGGCAAATGAACGACGCGGCGTTCGAGCAGATCGACGCGTGGGGCATGCGCTACGCGTCGGACGGGCGCGGCCACTCGCCGTATCTGCCCGTCGTCGAAGGCAGGACGCTCGCGCACGTGCAGCTGCCGACGACGCTGCCGACGCTCGACGAGATCCTCGGCGTCGACGGCATCGACACCGGCAACGTCGCCGCGCACCTGCTCAAGCACACCGAGCGCAATCCGCACGACCAGGTATTCACGCTGCACGCGGAGCTCGAAGGGCAGAAGCTCGCGCCCGTGTTCGAGCAACTGCTCGCGGGCTGGCGCGCGCAAGGCCACACGTTCGCGACGATGGGCGATTACTACGCGACGCTGGACCGCGCCGCGCTGCCATCGTACCCTGTCGCGTGGGGCGAAATTCCCGGCCGCTCCGGCGAACTGATCGTCCAGCCCGACTGAACGAGACGCCGCTCGCCGGCTTCTCGTCTCGCCTCATCACGCGCGGCCCGCCGTCCGCGCTCGTTCATAACAACAGGAGAAACACGTGTCCGTCGAAGTCGACCGTCAAGTTCCCGATTTCACAGCGCCTGCCACGGGCGGCGAGTTTTCGCTGTCGGGCGTCAAGGGCAAGAAGCTCGTGCTGTACTTCTATCCGAAGGACAACACCCCCGGCTGCACCACCGAGGGCCTGCAGTTCCGCGACCTGTATCCGAAGTTCAAGAAGGCCGGTGCGGAAATCGTCGGCGTGTCGCGCGACAGCCTGCGCTCGCACGAGAACTTCAAGGCGAAGCTCGAACTGCCGTTCCCGCTGATTTCGGACCCCGACGAAACGCTCTGCACGCTGTTCGGCGTCATGAAATTGAAGAAAATGTATGGCAAGGAAGTACGTGGAATCGAGCGCTCGACGTTCGTCATCGACGGCGAAGGCGTGCTGCGTCACGCATGGCGCGGCGTGAAGGTGCCGGGCCACGTCGACGAGGTGCTGAGTGCTGTACAAGCGCTTTGAGGCGCGCTATATTGGGCCGCAATGAATGCCTGTCCGACCCATTTTTCTCGTAGCTGCGCCGGTGGTCGAAACGATGCGTCCACGCATCTGACGCGCAGCACGACGGTTAGAGCCGAGCCGCTTGCCCCTGTTCGGGGGAGCGGCTTTTTTTATGGTTTTCGGGTCGGCCGATCCGCGCCGGCCGTCCAACGCGTCAAGGAGACGATCGAAATCTAGGCGAACCGGCGATTCGAACCCCATGTGCGCCACTGCGCGCAAACTGCACGCGCGAAGCGTCGCAGGATGCGAACGGCGGCGCACGCCTGCGACACGATTCCTCCCGAGGGACACCATGCCTTTGCCTACTCCCCCCAGCAAGCTCGGCAGCCTGCTGCCGCCCGACGAATACAAGGCGAAAGCGCGGCCTGCGAAAGCCGCGAAGCAATCCGCCTCCGGGGGCCCCGCTCACGCGGTCGCGGCCGAATACGGCCCGGCGAACGTAGCCGATCCGATGGTCGTTGCCGCCAACACCGCTGCGCCGCTGCGCGCGGTCGCGCCGGCCGAAGCCGCGAGCGCCGCCGCGCCGCGCGCGCGCAAGACGAAGCAGACGGCCGCGCTGCTGCAGCCGGTGCCCGCGGCCCCCGCCGCGCCGGCGGCACGCTCGCCGAAGGCCGACGCGGCGAGGCCCGCGGCGACCGCGGCCGCCGCGCCGAGCGCGACGGCGAAAGCGCGCGGACGCAAGGCCGCCGAAACCGAGATGCAAAAGCTCTTCGTGCTCGACACGAACGTGCTGATGCACGATCCGAGCAGCCTCTTCCGCTTCGAGGAGCACGACGTCTATCTGCCGATGATGACGCTCGAGGAACTCGACAATCACAAGAAGGGCATGTCGGAAGTCGCGCGCAACGCACGCCAGGTGAGCCGCACGCTCGACGCGCTCGTCGCCGACGCGGGCCCGATCTCGGCCGGCATTGCGCTCGCGCGCCTCGGCAGCCGCGAGGCGCTCGGGCGCCTCTACTTCCAGACGACGCTCACGAGCATCGAGCCCGTCGAGGGCCTGCCGCAAGGCAAGGCCGACAACCAGATCCTCGGCGTCGTGCGAGCGCTGCAGCGCGAGCGGCCGGATCGTCAGGTCGTGCTGGTGTCGAAAGACATCAACATGCGCATCAAGGCGCACGCGCTCGGCCTGCCCGCCGAAGACTACTTCAACGACCAAGTCCTCGAAGACAAGGATCTCCTCTACACCGGCGTGCGCGAACTGGCGCAAGACTTCTGGACGAAGCACGCGAAGGGCATGGAGAGCTGGCAGGATACGAAGACGGGCACCACGTATTACCGCGTGACGGGCCCGCTCGTCGCGTCGATGCTCGTCAACGAGTTCGTCTATCTCGAGCCGCAGAACGGCGAGCCCGCGTTTCACGCGCTCGTGCGCGAACTGAACGGCAAGACGGCGCTCTTGCAGACGCTGCGCGACTACAGCCACCACAAGAACAACGTGTGGGGCATCACCGCGCGCAACCGCGAGCAGAATTTCGCGCTGAACCTGCTGATGAACCCCGAGATCGACTTCGTCACGCTGCTCGGCCAGGCCGGCACCGGCAAGACGCTCGTCGCGCTCGCGGCGGGCTTGGCGCAGGTGCTCGACGACAAGCGCTACAACGAGATCATCGTCACGCGCGCGACCGTGCCCGTCGGCGAGGACATCGGCTTTCTGCCCGGCACCGAGGAAGAGAAGATGCAGCCGTGGATGGGCGCATTCGACGACAACCTCGAGGTGCTGCAGAAGACCGACGACGCGGCCGGCGAATGGGGCCGCGCGGCGACGCAGGAGCTGATCCGTTCGCGCCTGAAGGTGAAGAGCATGAACTTCATGCGCGGCCGCACGTTCGTCGACAAGTACGTGATCATCGACGAGGCGCAGAACCTGACGCCGAAGCAGATGAAGACGCTCGTCACCCGCGCGGGCCCGGGCACGAAGATCATCTGCCTCGGCAACATCGCGCAGATCGACACGCCGTACCTGACGGAAGGCAGCTCGGGCCTCACGTACGTCGTCGACCGCTTCAAGGGCTGGGGGCACAGCGGCCACGTGACGCTCGCGCGCGGCGAGCGCTCGCGGCTTGCCGACTACGCGTCCGACATCCTGTAACCGCACGCCGACCACCGCGCCGAGCGGCGCTCGGCACGAAGCGGCGCCTGATTCGTCAGGCGCCGCTTTTTCATTTCGGGGGTCGAATCATCTGCGAGCGAACGTCCGTCTCGAACAACATTTACACGCGCAACTTCAAGTGATTTCTCAAGAATTCTTGCGAAAGCCCCGCCGGACGCACTACTATCGCGATTAACCGTTGTCATACGATTGGCGAGCGCAGCGCGCTCGCCCGCCTCTCATGTTGCGTCTTTCGCTGTCCGTTCTCGTGATCTCGCTGCTCGCGGCCTGCTCGAGCGCGCCGCAAAAATCGGCGCGCTCGTCGTCCGGCATGGCGATCACCACACCGCGCGCGTACGCGCCGCCGCGCGGCTTCCCGAATTTCGTCGACCACAGCGTCGGCCGCGAGGAAATCTCGATCCAGGCGATGAGCCTCGTCGGCGTCCCGTACCGCTGGGGCGGCAACACGCCCGACAGCGGCTTCGACTGCAGCGGCCTCGTGCGCTACGTCGTCGACCGCGCGGCGAGCGTCAACCTGCCCCGCACGACGGCCGACATGAGCTCGGCCGGCGAATCGATCGAGCCGGACGGCATCGCGCCCGGCGATCTGATCTTCTTCAACACGTCGGGCCGGCCGCATTCGCACGTCGGCATCTACGTCGGCAAGCTGCGCTTCGTGAACGCGCCGTCGACGGGCGGCACCGTGCGGCTCGATTACTTGACGAATCCGTATTGGGCGAAACGCTTCGACGGCATCCGGCGCGTCGCCGCGCCGAAAGCCAAGCCGGCGCCGTTCGATGCGCCGACCTACCAGGCGAGCCGGCAGCCGGACGCCGCGCCGCGTGCGGCAGCGGAGGCTCAGCCGGCCTATGCGGCCTACGCGGCCGCGCAACCGGCCGCGCGGGCAGCGGCGCCGAGCGCGTCGCCCGCTTACGCGGCGAACGCGGCCGCGCAGCCCTCGGCGCGCAACGCCTCTTCCGGCGCCGCGCCCGTCTATGCGGCGACGGCGAATGCATCCTCGCAGAACGCCGCGCCCGCAACCGCAACCGCGCCCGCGCCCGCCGCATCGGGCTTCTTGCCGGCGCGCACAGCGCCTGCCGCAACCGCATCCGCCGATCCGTACGAGCCGCCGCCGCCCGCGATATCCGCCGCGCAGCGGCAGGCGCAGGCCGCGGGCGCGACATCGCCCGCGATCGCCTCGGCCGACGCGGGCGCAGCGCCGGTATCCGCCGCGCCGCCGGTTGCGCCGCCCGCGGCCGGCGGCGCGGCGACCGTCGCCGGCACGCCGCCGCCCGATCCGATCGACGCCGCCGCGGACGCGTTCGAGCCGCCGCCGCCAACCGCGCGCGCGGCGGCCCGCCAGGCGCAGCTCGCCGCTCCCGGCAACGTGCAGATCCTGCGCGCGTCGACGGCGCCCGGCGCCGCAAGCGTCGCGCCGGCCGGCACGAGCGACGATCCGATCGCGCGCTTCGCGAACGGCGGCTACTGAGACAAGCCGCTCCTGGCCAACCGGGCGGCCGCGCCCGCCCGTGCGAGCGTCCGAATCGAATTCGAAATCCCCCGCGCGCAGTCGATCACCGCGGGCGCGAGCCGCTGTTCGGCGTCGGCGAGCGTCGAGCGGCGCGACGACGTGCACCGACGCGACCGGCCGCCGCTCGCCGTCGAGCACGGGCGCCGCGATCGTCATGTCGCCGATGAACAGCTCCTCGCGATTCGACGCATAGCCGTTGCGCCGCGCGTCGCCGAGCAGCGCCTCGATCGCGCCCACGTCGGTGATCGTGTATTGCGTGTGCGCGACCGCGCGCGCTCGCCTCGAGCAGCGCATGCGCGTCGCCCTCGGGCAACGCGCTCAGCGCGCGCTGCCGTTCGCCGCGACGCCCGTCAGGCCGATTCCGCTGCATGCGCTGCAGCGCCTGTACATCAGCGCGGGCGTCGCGCGGTACGCGCTGCTCGATGCGCTGTCGTAACGGCGTCGATCGCGCGGCCCGCTCGCGAAACGCGCGCCAAAGACAATGCGCCGCAGCCTTCCGGCATGCGGCGCATTGTCGTTCTCGGCGAATCTCGGGAAATCTCGACGAAGCTCGGCGAAGCTCGGCGAATTTCGTCGACAATTTCGTCGACAATCCGCGCGGCCGGCGGGGTCAGGACGTCAGAACACGCGGTGCCCGATCCACCACCCGGCCGCCGCGATCAGCGCCGACGCGGGAATGGTCAGCACCCACGCCCATACGATGTTGCCGGCGACGCCCCAGCGCACGGCCGACAGCTTGCGCGTCGCGCCGACGCCGACGATCGCGCCCGTGATCGTGTGCGTGGTCGATACCGGAATGCCCATCCACGACGCGACGAACAGCGTCACCGCGCCGCCCGTCTCCGCGCAGAAGCCGCCGACCGGCTTGAGCTTCGTGATCTTCTGGCCCATCGTGCGGACGATCCGCCAGCCGCCGAACAGCGTGCCGAGGCCCATCGACAGGTAGCACGCGCCGATCACCCACACGGGCGGCGCATCGGCCGCGACCGATGCGTAGCCGGACGCGATCAGCAGCATCCAGATGATGCCGATCGTCTTCTGCGCGTCGTTGCCGCCGTGGCCGAGGCTGTAGAGGCTCGCGGACAACAGCTGCAGCCGCCTGAAGCGCCGGTCGACCTTGCTCGGCGCGGTCCTGAAGTACAGCCACGACACGCCGAGCATGAACAGCGAGCCGAGGAGGAAGCCCAAGAGCGGCGAGATGAAGATGAACGCGACGGTTTTCATCAGCCCGTCGACGTTGAGCGATCCCCAGCCCGACTTCGACACCGCGGCGCCGACGAGCCCGCCGATCAGCGCGTGCGACGAGCTCGACGGAATCCCGTAGTACCACGTAATGACGTTCCAGCCGATCGCGCCGAAGAGCGCGCCGAACACGACGTAGTGATCGACGATGCTCGCGTCGATCGTGCCCTTGCCGACGGTCTGCGCGACCTTCAGATGGAAGATGAAATACGCGATGACGTTGAATGCCGCCGCGAACACCACGGCCTGCTGGGGCTTGAGCACCCCGGTCGACACGACGGTCGCGATCGAGTTCGCGGCGTCGTGGAAGCCGTTCATGAAATCGAACACGAGTGCGACGAGCACGAGCGCCGCGACGGCCCACAAGGCGAGTTGTATCGAATGCATCGTGGTCCGCTCAGGCGTTTTCCAGCACGATGCCTTCGATGATGTTCGCGACATCCTCGCACTTGTCGGTGATCTCCTCGAGCAGCTCGTAGATCGCCTTCAGCTTGATGAGCGTCTTGACGTCGTCCTCCTCGCGGAAGAGCTTCGACATCGCCGCGCGCAGCACGCGGTCCGCCTCCGACTCCCAGCGGTCGATCTCCTCGCACGCCTTCAGGATCTGGTTCGATTGCTTCATGTCCGACAGCAGCGCGACGGCCGCCTGCACGTGCTGCGCCGACTGCGTGACGATGTGCGCGAGCTGGCTCGCCTCCGACGTGACCGAGCGCACGTCGTACAGCGACACGGCGGTCGCGACGTCCTCCATCAGGTCGAGGATGTCGTCCATCGTCGTGATCAGCTTGTGGATTTCGTCGCGGTCGAGCGGCGTGATGAACGTCTTGTGCAGCAGATCGATCGCTTCGTGCGTCAGCTTGTCGGCCGCCTTCTCGGCCGATTGCACGTTCTGCTTGTGAATCTCGGCGTCCGCGAGATTGTCGATCAGAAGTTCGAGCTCGCGTCCGCCAGAGACGATGTAATTCGCGTGCGCGTTGAAGATTTCGAAGAACTTGCCCTCGGTGGGCATGAATCGACCGAACATGGGATTCCTGAAAAATGGTCAAACGGCGGTCACAAAAACCGGCGACATTGTACTGTTTAACAGTTGCCAGCCAAGCGCCCGAATGCGACGGCGGCGACGAGATACAACGTTTTGCGAAATAGGGGTTTACATCCGGCGCTACTCGCCGTAGAAGTTTTGCGCCCCTGCAAAATTGTCGAATTTCGTGTATTGACCCAGGAACGTGAGCCGAACAGGGCCGATCGGGCCGTTACGCTGCTTACCGATGATGATCTCGGCGGTGCCCTTGTCGGGGCTGTCCGGGTTGTACACTTCGTCGCGGTAGATGAACAGGATCACGTCCGCGTCCTGCTCGATTGCGCCCGATTCCCGCAAGTCCGACATCACCGGCCGCTTGTTCGGCCGCTGCTCGAGGCCGCGATTGAGCTGCGACAGCGCGATCACCGGCACGTCGAGCTCTTTCGCGAGGCTCTTCAGCGAACGGGAGATTTCCGAGATTTCGGTCGCGCGGTTCTCGCCCTGCGACGAGCCCGTCATCAGCTGCAGGTAGTCGACGATGATGAGCCCGAGCTTGCCGCACTGGCGCGCGAGACGCCGCGCGCGCGAGCGCAGCTCCATCGGATTCAGGCCGCCCGACTCGTCGATGAAGAGCTGCGCCTCGCTCATCTTCTGCACCGCGTGCGTGAGCTTCGGCCAATCCTCGTCGGTCAGGCGCCCGGTCCGCATCCGGTGCTGGTCGAGCCGGCCGACCGAGCCGAGCATCCGCATCACGAGCTGCGTGCCCGGCATTTCCATCGAGAACACCGCGACGGGCAAACCGTACTCGACGGCGACGTATTCGCCGATGTTCATCGAAAACGCCGTCTTACCCATCGACGGGCGGCCGGCGACGATGATCAGCTCGCCGCCGTGCATGCCGGACGTCATCCGGTCCAGATCGACGAAGCCCGTCGGCGTGCCCGTCACGTCGCTCGGATTCGCCGTGTGATAAAGGGTGTCGATCCGCTCGACGACCTGCGTGAGAAGCGGCCCGATCTCGAGGAAGCCCTGCGTGCCGCGCGCGCCGTCCTCGGCGATCGAGAACACCTTCGATTCGGCCTCGTCGAGCAGCTGGCGGACTTCCTTGCCCTGCGGATTGAACGCGTCGGCCGAGATTTCGTCGGCGACCGACACGAGCCGGCGCAGCACCGCGCGATCGCGGACGATTTCGGCGTAGCGGCGGATGTTCGCGGCGCTCGGCGTGTTCTGCGCGAGCGCGTTCAGGTACGCGAGCCCGCCCACGTCCTCCGCCTTGCCCGACGTCGTGAGCGCCTCGTAGACGGTGACGACGTCGGCCGGGCGCGTCGCCGCGATGAGCCGGCCGATGTGCTCGAAGATGATGCGGTGGTCGTACCGGTAGAAATCGCCCTGCGACAGGAAGTCGGCGATCCGGTCCCAGGCGCCGTTGTCGAGCAGCAGGCCGCCCAGCACGGACTGCTCGGCCTCGATCGAGTGAGGCGGGACTTTCAGCGATTCGATTTGGGGGTCTTTCGGCGCATTCATGGCTTCGGATTATCGCGAAATGGGCGCGGCTTCGCCAGCCGGCGTCGAAGACGCCGAGAAACAGACGCCGAGAAACGAAAAAAGGCAGGAACCGGTTGCCCGGGCCCCTGCCCTTCATGTCGGGCGACGTGCGCCGCCCGCATAGACTGCATGTCGTGCTTACGCGTGGTCGCCGATCACGTTGATCGTGACGTCGACGACGACGTCGGTGTGCAGCGCGACTTGCACGCCGTGCTCGCCGATCATCTTCAGCGGGCCTTCCGGCATGCGCACTTGCGCCTTCTCGACGTCGTAGCCTGCCTTCTTCAGCAGTTCGGCGACGTCGCCGTTCGTCACCGAGCCGAACAGACGGCCGTCGACGCCCGACTTCTGCGTGATCTGGAACGACTGACCGCCCAGCTTTTCGCCGACCGCTTGCGCGGCGGCCAGCTTCTCGGCGGCGACCTTTTCGAGTTCCGCGCGGCGGACTTCGAATTCAGCGATCGCGTCCTTCGTCGCGCGGCGCGCCTTGCGGTTCGGGATCAGGAAGTTGCGAGCGTAACCGTCCTTGACCTTGACGATATCGCCGAGGTTGCCCAGATTGGCGACTTTTTCCAACAGAATGATTTGCATTCGAATTCTCCTTATTGCGTCGCCTGATTACGCCTTGTGCTGATCGGTGTACGGCAGCAGCGCGAGGAAACGCGCGCGCTTGATCGCCGTGTCGAGCTGGCGCTGATAGTGGGCCTTCGTGCCCGTCAGGCGCGCCGGCGTGATCTTGCCGTTCTCGCCGATGAAGTCCTTCAGCGTTTCCGTGTCCTTGTAGTCGATCTGCTCGACGCCGGCTGCCGTGAAGCGGCAGAACTTCTTACGCTTGAAGAGCGGGTTTTGCTGCTGACGACGCTTGTCGAATTTCTTACCAGTGGGGCGGGCCATGTTCAGTCCTTTCCAATGTCCTGCAATGCTGTGATGTGAAACACCAGGGTTCTCGCGTTGCGGCTCTTCTTCGCCAGGAAGCCGGTGAAGAGCGTCTCGACGCCCATCTCGCAGCCTTCCAGCTTGCCGCTCGCCTCGCCTGCCGCCACGGCCGGGATCGTCAATTCGACCTGCCGGGCGATGCCTGCTTCGACGACTTCGGCGCGATGCTGCAACGTGGCGCTTGCGATCGGAACGCCGGCGGGGGTGTACCGCACCGGTTCACGCTCGACGACGCTCGCCGTCAATTGCAGCCTGTTCACGAAAGCGCCGCGCTCCTTTCCCTGATGGCTTGATGCGTTAAGCCTGCGCTTCGGTCGGCTGAGCGGCAGCCGCCTTCTTGGCTTCTTCGCGCTGAACTTCCTTCATCATCGGCGACGGGCCGGTTTCGGCCTTCTTCATCTTGACGATGAGGTGGCGCAGCACGGCGTCGTTGAACTTGAACGCGTGTTCGAGTTCGTCGAGCGTCGTCTGGTCGCACTCGATGTTCATGCAGACGTAGTGAGCCTTCGCGAGTTTCTCGATCATGTAGGCCAGTTGGCGGCGGCCCCAGTCTTCGACGCGGTGGATCTGACCGCCGTGCGACGTGATCGTGGTCTTGTAACGCTCGATCATCGCGGGCACTTGCTCGCTCTGATCGGGGTGCACGATGAAGACGATTTCGTAATGACGCATACACACTCCTTGTGGATAGAAGCCACCCGGGCGTCTGAACCGGTGTGGCAAGTGAGAAGCCGGAGAGTTTAACCCGGATATGGGTCGCATGCAAGGTTCATGCATGCGCCGCCGCGCGATTCGGCCGTGTTTTCAACGACTTGAGCGGCCAAGCGGCTCGGCGCGCGCACAGCGTCGATGCGCCGACGCAACGGCCGGTGCGGGAGCAGCCGTCGCGGTGATGGGGTCGCATCTCCTCAGGCGCCGTCACTCGGTTCGCGGCGCGGCGACGCGCGCGCTCAGCGCCATCCTGAACGCCGCGAGCGCGGACGGCTCCGCGTCGCTCACCGCCCACCACGTCATGCCGGCCGCGTTCCAGCGGTCGAGCGCGTAACCCTGCGACTCGGTCGCGTACGGCGCCGCCCCGCCCTCGCCCGACGGCCGCACGTAGACGTCGATCACGTGCTGCCGGTAGCGGTAGACGAGCACCGCGACGCGGCGCTGCCCGACATAGTCGAGCCGGCCGCCCGCGAGCGCGAAACCGCTCGCGCTCAGGTCGACGACGGGCGGCGCGTAGTCGAGGCGGCCGTTGAACCACGGCTTGACCGTATGGCGGTCAGTCGAGATCACGTCGATGTCCCGCGACGACAGGCCGGCCCGCACGTGGCTCGCGACGATTTCGTCGACGGTGCGCTCCGTCGCCGCGCGACGCGCGTCGAGCGCGAGGCCGGCCGCCGCGGCAAGCGCGATCGCCAATGCGACGCCCCAGCCGAGGCCGGGCAGCGTCGCGGCGCGCGGCCGCGGCCGGCCGATCGCCGGGCCGGCGGGCATGCCGTGCGGGCCCGGTCGCGCGAACCAGCGATGCGCGCCCGGGCCGCGCGGGCTGCCGCCGGGCGTCGGCAGGTCCGCGACGGGCGCCTCCGCTGCCGGCGCGCGTGCAACGGGCGCCTGCGCCATCGGCAATCCCGCGACGATGCGCTCGCGCAGCGCGTCCGACGCGCGATGATATTGCGCCTGCCGCACGATCCGGCGAAGCGCGACGAGCCGATCGCGCTCGAGACGGCACGCCCCGCAGCCGCCCACGTGCTGCTCGAGCCGCCACGCATCGGATGCGCAAAGCTCGCGATCGACGTCCGCGCCGAGCAGCGCACGCGTTTCGTTACAGTCCATCGATGGCCTCCGATGCCGTTCCGGACGTCGGCGCACCGCCCGCGCCATTACCCTCGCCATTCGCCGCGCGATCGCCCGGGCGCGCCTGCGCTCCGGCCGCGCGCGGCGCGGACGCATCGCGCGCGCCGCCGCCGAGCGTCGCCGCCAGCCGCCGCCGCGCCCGCGCGAGCCGCGACATCACGGTGCCGATCGGCACGTCCGCGATCGCCGCGATCTCGCGATAGCTCAGATCCTCCATTTCGCGCAGCACGAGCACCTCGCGATACTCGGGCGGCAGTTTCGCGAGCGCGGCGTTCACGCGGTGCGCGTCCTCGCTGCGCACGAGGAGCGCGAGCGGATCTTCGGCCGCGGGATGCCAATCGTCCGGCGAATCGGCGGCGTCGAGCCCGTCGAGCGCGGCGACTTCGTGCGCGTTCACCCGCCGCCGCCATTCGGTGTACCAGGCGTGGCGCACGATCGTCAGCAGCCACGGCCGCGCGTTGTCGCCGCGGCACGAATCGAGAAAGCGCAACGCGCGCATGCACGCCTCCTGCACGACGTCCTCCGCGTCGCTCGCGTTGCCGCACAGCCAGCGCGCGAGGTTGTACGCGGCGTCCAGATGCGGCAGCGCGAGCGCGCGAAACCGCTCGCTGCGCGCCGCCGCGTCGCCCACATCGTCCGCGTCGCCCGCGTCGCGCTTGTCGCGCTTGTCGCTCGCATCGCGCTCGTCGACCATCCGGCCGAATTGACCCACGTCGCCTCCCCGGGATGCGCGGCCCGCCCGCCGGCCGCTCGCGTCCGACGCACGCCGCCGACGACGACGGCACGCACGCGGCTCTAGCATCGTTACCGCCCACCGATCCAGTTTATTCCCGCGATTCGCGCCCGGAGACGAAAAATAATCCGGGAATATTCGTGGCGCGGCCGCGGTATCGCATGCACCACACCCTCATCTGCGAAGGAGCCGCCATGCCGAATCCCACCCTGTCCCTGAAGCGGCGCGATTTCCTGCGCCTCGCCGCCTGCGGAGGCGGCGTCGCGTTCGCGTCCGCGCTGCCCGGCTGGAGCCTCGCCGCGAACGCCGGCGCCGATTTCTTCTTCGTCCAGCTCTCCGATGCGCACTGGGGCTTCACCGGCCCCGCGATCAACCCGGACGCGCGCGGCACGCTGCCGAAGGCGATCGAAGCCGTCAACGCGCTGCCCGTCGCGCCCGACTTCGTGATGTTCACGGGCGACCTCACTCACACGACCGACGACCCAGCCGAGCGCCGCGAGCGGATGCGGCAGTTCCAAGCGATCGTCGCGCAGCTCAAGGTGAAACCGCTCCACCTGATGCCGGGCGAGCACGACGCGAGCCTCGACGGCGGCGCCGCGTACCGCGAGATCTTCGGCGACACGCATTACGCGTTCGATCACAAGGGCGTGCATTTCGTCGTCGTCGACAACGTGTCGGACCCCGCCGGCCGCGTCGGCGACGCGCAGATCGAATGGCTCGCGCAGGATCTCGCGCGGCAGCCGAAAGACGCGCGCATCGTCGTGTTCACGCACCGGCCGCTCTTCGAGCTCGCGCCGCAATGGGACTGGGCGACGCGCGACGGCGCGAAGGTCGTCGACGTGCTGATGCCCTATCCGAACGTCACCGTGTTCTACGGGCACATCCATCAGGAGCATCACGCGATGACGGGCCACATCGCGCACCACGCGGCGCGCTCGCTGATGTTCCCGCTGCCCGCGGCCGGCTCGCAGGACAAGCGCCTGCCGGTGCCGTGGGATGCCGCCGCGCCGTATCGCGGGCTCGGCTGGCGCGAAGTGCGCGTCGGCGACGCGACGCACACGCCCGTGCTGACCGAAATGCCCGTCGTCGCGCAACAACCGCAACCGACCGTCTGAGGAGACTGCGATGCGCCATTTTTTCTTCGATCCGCGTGCGCTTCGCGGCCGGGCACGGGCAACGGCGCCGGTCGCGGCGCGCCGCCGCTGGCTCGTCGCCGCGGGCGGCGCGGCGCTTGCCGCGCTCGCGGGCGTCGACGCGTCGCGCTTGCGCGCCGCCGAGCCGCGCGTGATCAAGGTTCACGCGCGGCGCTTCGTGTTCACGCCGGACCGGATCGCGCTTGCGCCGCACGAATCGGTCGTGTTCGAGCTGACCGCGCAGGACACCGTGATGGGCTTCTCGATTCCGCAATACGGCGTGCGTGCGGACGTGCCGCCGGGCGCGGTCGTGCATCTTGCCGCGCAGGCGGGCGGCCCGGGCACGGTCCAGTTCCTGTGCGACATCTTCTGCGGCTCCGGGCACGAGACGATGAACGGCGTGCTCGTCGTCGGGTAGCGCGAAGGTTGGCCGATTGATCGGCCGGCGGACTGGCGGACTGGCGGACTGGCGGACTGGCGGACTGGCGGACTGGCGGACTGGCGGACTGGCGCCGCGCGCGAAAGAACGCGCGCGGCGCCGCGGCGCTCAGACGGCGCCTTCCCAGTACCCGGGTCGCGCATACGCGGCGCGCAGATAGTCGATGAAATAGCGGACCCGCGCCGGCACGTAGCGTTGCTGCGGATAGACGGCGAGGATGTCGTAGTCGGGCAGCGCGAATTCGTCGAGCACCGTTTCGAGCTCGCCGCGCGCGAGCTGCTGCGCGATCTCCCACGTCGAGCGCCAGCCGAGCCCGAGCCCTTCCGACACCCAGCGGTGCAGCAGCTCGCCGTCGTTGCAGTCGAGCGCGCCCGACACGCGCATCGTCACGAGCTTGCCGTTGCGCCGGAAGTACCAGCCGCGGTTCTGCCCGCCCTGCAGATTGAACGCGAGACAGTTGTGGCCCGCGAGATCGTCGAGCGTTTTCGGCCGGCCGTGCCGGCGCAGGTACTCGGGCGTCCCGCACACGACGCGCCGGTTCGACGCGAGCTTCACCGCGACGAAGTTCGGATCGACCGCGCCGCCGATCCGGATCGACAGGTCGTAGCCCTCGCGCACGAGATCGACGACGCGATCGGTCAGATTGAACGACATCTGCAAGTCGGGCTTGTCCGCGATGAACCCGGGCGCGAGCGGCGCGACGTGCTTGCGCCCGAACGCAGCGGGCGCCGACACGATCAGGTGCCCGCTCACCGCGCGGCGCCCGGCCGCCATCTCGTTTTCCGCCTGCGCCCATTCGGTGAGGAGCCCGCGGCAACGCTCGAGGAACGCGGCGCCGTCCTCGCTGACGACGAGCCGCCGCGTCGACCGGTACATCAGCTTCACGCCGAGGCGCTTCTCGAGCGCGTCGATGCGCCGCCCGAGCACGACGGGCGACACCCCTTCCTCGAGCGCGGCCGCCGCGAGGCTGCCCGCGTCGGCGACCCGCACGAAGGTCTCGATCTGCTTGAACCGGTCCATCCGCCGTCTCCTCACCGCCCCGCGCGGCCGCCCGCGCCCGGCATTCGATACTTTTAGTTTCGAAATAAGCGACTCGAGCGAATCTTATCAAACCTTTCCGGTGTCCCTAAAGTGTCTTCGACACCAGCGATACCCGCGATTCGCATCGAACTAGGAGACATTTCATGGCCAGGATGAGAGCCGTCGACGCCGCCGTGCTCGTGCTCGAGAAGGAAGGCGTGCAGACCGCGTTCGGCGTGCCGGGCGCCGCGATCAACCCGCTGTATTCGGCGCTGCGCCGCTCGGGCGCGATCGGGCACGTGCTCGCGCGGCACGTCGAAGGCGCGTCGCACATGGCGGAAGGCTACACGCGCGCCGCCCCCGGCAACATCGGCGTGTGCATCGGCACGTCGGGCCCCGCCGGCACCGACATGATCACGGGCCTCTATTGCGCATCGGCCGATTCGATCCCGATCCTCGCGATCACCGGCCAGGCGCCGCGCGCGCGGCTCTACAAGGAAGACTTCCAGGCGGTCGACATCGAATCGATCGCGAAGCCCGTCACGAAATGGGCGGTCACGGTGCGCGAGCCGGCGCTCGTGCCGCGCGTGTTCCAGCAGGCGTTCCATCTGATGCGCTCGGGCCGCCCGGGCCCCGTGCTGATCGATCTGCCGATCGACGTGCAACTCGCCGAGATCGAGTTCGACATCGCCACCTACGAGCCCTTGCCCGTCTACAAGCCGCGCGCGACGCGCGCGCAGATCGAGGCCGCGCTCGCGATGCTCGACGAAGCCGAGCGCCCGCTCATCGTGTCGGGCGGCGGCGTGATCAACGCGGCGGCCGAGCAACTGCTCGTCGAATTCGCGGAAACGCTCGGTGTGCCGGTGATCCCGACGCTGATGTCGTGGGGCGCGATCGCCGACGACCATCCGCTGATGGCGGGCATGGTCGGCCTGCAGACCTCGCACCGCTACGGCAACGCGACGCTGCTCGCGTCCGACTTCGTGCTCGGCATCGGCAACCGCTGGGCGAACCGCCACACGGGCAGCATCGACGTCTACACGAAGGGCCGCAAGTTCGTGCACGTCGACATCGAGCCGACGCAGATCGGCCGCGTGTTCGGCCCCGATCTCGGCATCGTGTCGGATGCGAAGGCGGCGCTCGAGCTGTTCGTCGACGTGGCGCGCGAATGGAAGGCCGCAGGCAAGCTGAAGGATCGCGGCGCGTGGGCCGCCGACTGCCGGCAACGCAAGCGCACGCTGCAGCGCAAGACGCATTTCGACGACGTGCCCGTGAAGCCGCAGCGCGTGTACGAAGAGATGAACAAGGCGTTCGGCCGCGACACGTGCTACGTGAGCACGATCGGGCTGTCGCAGATCGCGGCCGCGCAGTTCCTGCACGTGTACAAGGCGCGCAACTGGATCAACTGCGGCCAGGCGGGCCCGCTCGGCTGGACGATTCCCGCCGCGCTCGGCGTGCGCGCGGCCGATCCGCAGCGCCCGATCGTCGCGCTGTCGGGCGACTACGACTTCCAGTTCATGATCGAGGAGCTCGCGGTCGGCGCGCAGTTCAAGCTGCCGTACGTGCACGTCGTCGTGAACAACTCGTATCTCGGCCTGATTCGCCAGGCGCAGCGCGCGTTCGACATGGACTACTGCGTGCAGCTCGCGTTCGACAACATCAACGCGCCCGAGGTGAACGGCTATGGCGTCGATCACGTCGCCGTGGCCGAGGGGCTCGGCTGCAAGGCGCTGCGCGTGTTCAAGCCCGAGGAGATCGCGCCCGCGCTCGAGCGCGCGCGGCAGTTGACGGCCGAGTTCAGCGTGCCCGTCGTCGTCGAGGTGATGCTCGAGCGCGTGACGAACATTTCGATGGGCGCCGAGATCGACGCGATCAACGAGTTCGAGGATCTCGCGGAGAAGGCCGAGCATGCGCCGACCGCGATCTCGCTGCTCGACTGATGCGCATCGCGCTCGCCGCTTTACTTGTTTGCTTGCTCGATTGGATTGATCAGCATCGCTGATCAGTTCAGCTCGACCGATTCGACTTGCTCAACTGACCGACCAGCGAGACCACGAACATGCCGAAATTCGCAGCCAATCTGACGATGCTGTTCAACGAGGTGCCGTTTCTCGACCGTTTCGAGGCGGCGGCCGACGCGGGCTTTTCCGCCGTCGAGTTCCTGTTTCCGTATCCGTACGCAAAGGAGGAGCTTGCCGAGCGGCTCGAAGCGAACCGCCTGCGCCTCGTGCTGCACAACCTGCCCGCGGGCGACTGGGATCGGGGCGAGCGCGGAATCGCGTGCCTGCCCGATCGCATCGGCGAATTCCAGGACGGCGTCGGCCGCGCGATCGACTATGCGCGCGCGCTGAAGGTGCCGCAGCTCAATTGCCTCGTCGGCATCGCGCCGGCGAGCGCAAAGCGCGACGCGACGCTCGCGACGATCGTCGAGAACCTGCGCTTCGCCGCCACCGAACTGAAGAAGGCCGGCATGCGCCTGCTCGTCGAGCCCTGCAATTCGTACGACCTCCCGGGCTTCGCGCTCAACCGCTGCGCCGAAACGCTCGACGTGATCCGCGCGGCCGGCGCCGACAACCTCTTCCTGCAATACGACATCTATCACATGCAGCGGATGGAGGGCGAGCTCGCGGCGACGATCGAAAAGCATCTCGGATCGATCGCGCACATCCAGCTCGCGGACAACCCGGGCCGTCACGAGCCCGGCACGGGCGAAATCAACTATGCGTTTCTGTTCGATCGGCTCGACGCGCTCGGCTACGACGGCTACGTCGGCTGCGAATACAAGCCGCGCACGACGACGGCGGAGGGCCTCGGCTGGCTGCAGCAGATCGCGCGCGTCGATGCGAAGCGCGCCGGCACCGGCATGTGATCCGGCGCGCACGCGAACGCATCCGCTCATCCGCTCATTAGGCATCCACATTAGGCATCCACGATTCACAGGACTCACGGGAGACATCGCAATGGCAACGATCGGCTTCATCGGCCTCGGCATCATGGGCGCGCACATGGCGCGCAACCTGCTCAAGGGCGGCCACCGCCTCGTCGTGAACGGCGCGTATCCGGTGCCCGCCGATCTGCGCGAGCACGCGCAGGTCGCAGCGAATTCGACGGCCGTCGCGCAAGCGTCCGAGATCGTGATCTCGATGGTGCCCGACACGCCCGACGTGCGAAACGCGCTGTTCGCCGACGACGGCGTCGCGAAGGGGCTCGCGGCCGGCAAGCTCGTGATCGACATGAGCTCGATCTCGCCGCTCGACACGCGCGAGTTCGCCAAGGAGATCAACGCGCTCGGCTGCGACTATCTCGACGCGCCCGTGTCGGGCGGAGAAGTCGGCGCGCGCGACGCGACGCTCACGATCATGGTGGGCGGCCCGCAGCGCGCGTTCGAGCGCGCGAAGCCCCTCTTCGACCTGATGGGCAGGAACGTCTCGCTCATCGGCGACAACGGCGCGGGCCAGACCTGCAAGGTCGCGAATCAGATCATCGTCGCGCTGAACCTCGAGGCGGTCGCCGAGGCGCTCCTCTTCGCCGCGCGCTCGGGCGCCGATCCGGAGCGCGTGCGGCGCGCGCTGATGGGCGGTTTCGCGTCGTCGCGGATTCTCGAGCTGCACGGCGAGCGGATGACGAAGCGCACGTTCGAGCCGGGCTTCCGCATCGACCTGCATCGCAAGGACCTGAATCTCGCGCTCGACGGCGCGCGCCGGATGAACATCGCGCTGCCGCACACGGCGAGCGCGCAGCAGCTCTTCAGCGTGTGCGCGGCCAACGGCGGCGGCGCATGGGATCACTCGGCGATCGTGCGCGCGCTCGAGATCATGTCGAACTTCGAGATCGGCGAGCCGCAAAGCGACAAGAAAGTCGCGTGAACGAATGCGGCGGCGCGGCGCGGCGAATCGCGTCGGTGCGATGAAGCGGCGATGAAGCGGCTGCAAATCGGCGGCGCATCGGCGCATCGGCGAAGAGGAAAAGCGCAGCGCCGATGCGCCGCGGCGCGAGCGCCGTAAGCGCAGATGCCCGCCGTTCGGCTCGCACGCGCGCCGCTCGAATCGGGCATCGGTCAACACACCGTTCGCGCGAGCGAACGCAGCGCCGCGATGTCGCCCGTGTCCTGCGCGACGGCGTCGCTTAACACGACAACGAGTCGTCCGCGTGACGCTCGATGCAATCGAACGCGATGCGCGCGCGGCGCATCGTCGATGGGGCGCCTCGCCGCGTGCGCGTTGCACGCGGCGAGGCAAACAAAGCCGCTTTCGGCTGAGAGCGGCAGGTGGGTCCGCAGCGGCACCCGGCGCCGACGGGGAAGCCTTGGTCGGTCAGACGTCGTCGTCGGGTGTCCGTCTGTCGGATTCGTCACAGCACGTATTACATTTCTTTACGTTCGCCGAAGCGATTTTTCATGCAATTTGCAACGCGAACGCCTACACTTTCGCGACGCCTTTCGAGAAGCGCCGCACCGCTTTCGCGCTTCTCGCGACTTCACGGCGCATCTTTTTTCAATCACCTGAAGGAGTGTTGCGATGGGTCTTCTTTCGTTCATCAAGGAAGCGGGTGAAAAGCTGCTCGGCAAGAGCGACGAGCAAGCCGCGAGCGATCCGGCCGCAGCCAATCAGACGGCCGGCGATGCGATCAAGAACTACATCTCCGCACAGGGCCTCGACACGTCGAACCTGACGGTCGCGTTCGACGGCGCGTCGCGCACCGTCACGCTGTCGGGCAGCGTCGCGGACCTCGATACGAAGGCGAAGGTCAAGGTGGCGGCGGGCAACGTGCAAGGCGTCGCGGGCGTGAACGACGACGACCTGCAACCGGACGATCCGCAAGTGCAGTACCACGACGTCGTCTCCGGCGACAATCTCTGGAAGATCGCCGAGAAGTACTACGGCGACGGCTCGAAGAACGACGCGATCTTCCAGGCGAACCGCCCGATGCTCTCGAGCCCCGACAGGATCTATCCGGGCCAGAAGCTCGTGATTCCGCCGCAGTCCTGAACGAAGCGCGCAGCGGCGCATCATGTGAAAAAAGCGGACCCACGGGTCCGCTTTTCTTTTATGCGCCGACGCCGCCTGCGGCTCGATTCGACGCGATGCATTCGGACGCGAAGCGGCCCGCGCGCCGCGCCGCACGCGAGATGCGCGCCGGCCCGCCTATCCGCCTATCCGCCTATCAATACGTATCGAACACCCGCTGCAATTCGCGCACGTCGGCGACGCCCGCCGCGAGCGCGAGCATCAACAGCACGCGCGCCTTGTACGGATTGAGCGAGCCCGCGCTCACGAAGCCGAGCGCGTCGTCGTTCGCCGCGCCGTTGCGCATCACGTGCCCCGAGCCGACGCGCGACGCGCGCACGATCGCAACGCCCTTCGCCGCCGCGTCGGCCAGCGCCGTCTGCAGCGTCGCGTGGATCGAGCCGTTGCCCGTGCCCGCGACGACGAGCCCACGCGCGCCCGCGGCGACGCACGCGTCGACCATCGCGCGCGACGCGCCCGCGTAGCTCGCGACGACGTCGACCTGCGGCCACGCGGCGCCGATCGCGAAGCGCGAGTCGAGCGTATGCGGGCGCGTCGCGCGCCGCGCGAATTCGATGCGGCCGTCCTGCACCCAGCCGAGCGCGCCGAGTTCCGGCGAATGGAACGCGTCGACCGCGTAGGTGCTCGTCTTCACGACGTCGCGCGCGCCGTGTATCCGGTTGTTGAACGCGACGAGCACGCCCTGCCCGCGCGCCGCCTCGCTGCCTGCGACGGCCACCGCGTTCAGCAGGTTGAGCGGGCCGTCCGACGACAGCGCGGTCGCGGGCCGCATCGCCGCCGTCATCACGACGGGCTTCGCGGTCTTCACGGTCAGATGCAGCAGGTAGGCGGTTTCTTCGAGCGTGTCGGTGCCGTGCGTGATCACGATGCCGTCGATCGCGTCGCTCGCGGCGAGCGCGTCGATCCGCTCGACGAGCGTCGTCCACAGCGCGGGCGACAGATCCTTGCTGTCGATGCTCGCGACCTGCTCGGCTGCGATCGTCGCGATCTGCGCGAGCGCGGGCACGGCGGCGAGGAGCCGGTCGACGCCGAGCGCGCCCGCCTGATAGCCGGCCGTCTGCGCGGCGTCGGGCGCGGCGCCCGCGATCGTGCCGCCCGTCGCGAGAACGGCGATGCGTGGCAGCGTGCGCGGCGTCGCGCTCGAAACGTTGGGGGGGCTGGAAGATGTCGGTGCGTTCATGGCCGCGATTGTAACGGCAGCCGGCCTCCGCCCGGCAAGCGCGGAGTTTTCCCGAGTGCGCGCACGCGCGGCGCGAACCGGACGCGCCGGCCTCGCGCCGCCCGACGCGCGCCGTTCGCACTCCCGCACGATGCGCGCCCGACGCGCGAGATCGCGCGCGCCGCGCCTTCTCGCGTTATCTCGAAATAGACAAAATCGCCGGCGCCGCCCGACTGCGCCGCCCGGAAAAAGCGCGCGGCGCACGCACGCGAAGGCCGTCCGAAACGCTTGCGGCACCGGCGTTTGCAGCCTTGCGAAAGCATTTCGGCCACGGCCGGCGAGCGCGCTGCGCGCCCGATCCGTTGCGCGGCCGTCACGCGAAAATTAACGCACCGCTCGTTTTCCCCGAGTATTTTGTCGTTTCGGCGCCAATTTGCCATAATGCAAACCGCGATCCGCGCAGCCGCGCGATTCATCGCTTATCGAACAAGATGCAACTCACCCACCGGGAGTGTCCAATGAAGATCCGATCGCTGATGGCCGCGCTGCTCGTCGGCGGCGTGCTGGCAACGCCTGCATTCGCCGCAAACAGCCAGCAGGACAAGATGAAGGCATGCAATGCGCAGGCCGCCGGCAAGACGGGCGACGAGCGCAAGGCGTTCATGAAGGACTGTCTGTCGGCGAAGCCGGCGAAGAAGATGTCGCAGCAGGAAAAGATGAAGGCCTGCAACACGCAAGCCGCCGGCAAGACGGGCGACGATCGCAAGGCGTTCATGAAGGGCTGCCTGTCGGCGAAGCCCGCCGCCTGACGCTTCCGGCGAATCGGCACGATGCCGCGCACCGTTTCGACGGGCGCGGCATTTTCTTTTGCGACGCACGCATTCGCGCGCGGCCGACTGCGGCGTTTCGCCGCGTTTTCTTCTATGATGGCTGCAGCGCGGCCCTCCCCACCAAAACGAAGCGCCATCGGGCCGCCCTCATGACAGATGCGCGCCGCGCATCAAACGGAGGCACGGGATGGCATGGAGACAAAGCCGCTGGTTTCGGCGCTGGCTGATCGTGATCGTGTTCTGGGCGGTGCCTGTCGCGATCGTCGCCGTGCGCGAGATCCGCGAGGAAATGGCGTACAACTACGCCGACCTCGAGCTGGCGCTCACGACCTGGGAGCTCACCGGCGCGCAACGCGCGGCGGGCGCGGCGGCGGTCTGCCGCGGCGAGCCGGACGAGGCGCGCGCGGCAGGCTGCCCCGCCAACGTGCTCGCGGCGAACGCGCGCCGTCAGCAGGAGGCGCGCGACGAATTCGCGGTGCGCAAGCGCACGCTCGCGGGCTATCTGTGGCATGCGTTCGTCGGTTACTGGATCGTTCCCGCCGCGTTCCTGTTTGCATGCGGCGTCGTGATCGGGCTCGTGCGCCGCGCGCTGCGGCGCCCGCCGATCAAGCCGCCCGTTTCGCATCACTGACGTTCGCGCGCCGCGCGGCATCGGCTTCGCCCGCCAAAGCAAACCTTGGCCCACGACAACCCGCGCACGCACGCGCCGCCGCACAATGAAACGCGTCGATTTGACGGTCTTTCACCTTACAGCGGTAAGGCAAAGCATTTCGCTGTGTTATAAAGTCCGGCGTGAACCCGTTCGCGGGAATCACGCTGATCTACACTTGATGGAGAAAAACGATGCAGAAACGCAATCTCGTGTTGAAAGCCGCCGCCGCGCTCGTCGTGGGCAGCCTGGCGCTCGCCGGTTGCACGACGACGCCGGACAAGCCCGCCAACGCAGCGACCAACGCGTCGAAGCGTCAAGCCATCGATGCGAGCACGGACGCCACGCTGTCGCGTCTGTACTCGACGGTGCCCGGCTCGCGTGAGCTCGTCGCGAAGTCGCGCGGCGTGCTCGTGTTCCCGGACGTGATCCAGGCCGGCCTCATCATCGGCGGCCAAACGGGCAACGGCTCGCTGCGCGTGGGCGGCGCGACGGTCGGCTACTACAACACCTCGTCGCTGTCGGTCGGCCTGCAGGCGGGCGCACAATCGAAGGCGATCGTGTTCCTGTTCATGACGCAGGACGCGCTCGACAAATTCCGCAACTCCGACGGCTGGGCGGCCGGCGCCGACGCGTCGGTCGCGCTCGTGAAGATGGGCGCGAACGGCGCGATCGACACGACCACGGCGACCGCGCCCGTCGAAGTGATCGTGCTGACGAACGCCGGGCTGATGGGCGACGTGTCGATCAGCGGCACGAAGGTCACGAAGCTGAAGATCTGACGCCCGCGCACGCGGCCGCCGCATCGATGGCAAGCGGCGGCCGACACGAAAACGGCGATGCGCTTTTACCGCGCATCGCCGTTTTTTCATGCGTCGCCGCAACGCGCGGCGCGGCGCCGGGGCACACGGGGCGACGGCGGGCCGAGACGCACCCTGCCGCGCCGCTCGCCTCGTTCGTTCAAGACGCCGAATCGATCACCTTGAAGCGCGAGCGCTTCTGCGCGCGAATCAGCGATTGATAGACGTCGACGTATTGCTGCGCCATCCGGCGCGACGTGAAGCGCTCCTCGAAGCGCGCGCGCACCCGGTTGCGCGGCAGCGTGTACAGCCGGTTCACGGCCGCGACGGCGCTGATCTCGTCCTCGACGATGAAGCCCGACACGCCCTCGTCGATCACCTCCGGCACCGCGCCGCGGTTGAACGCGATGACGGGCGTGCCGCACGCCATCGCCTCGATCATCACGAGGCCGAACGGCTCGGGCCAGTCGATCGGAAACAGCAGCGCATGCGCGCCCGACAGGAACGCCGCCTTCTCGTGATCGGCGATCTCGCCGATGAACTCGACGTGCGGCAGCGCGAAGAGCGGCTTGATCTCGCGCTCGAAATACTCTTCGTCCGCCGCGTCGATCTTCGCCGCGATGCGAATGCGCATCCCGCAGCGCTGCGCGATCCGGATCGCCGTGTCGACGCGCTTTTCCGGCGAGATCCGGCCGAGGAACGCGAGATACGACTGCTCGACGGGCTGCGGCGTGTAGAGCGTCTCGGGCAACCCGTGATGGACCGTCGTCAGCCACTTCGCCTGCGGCATCGGCTGGCGCTGCGCGTTCGAGATCGAGATCACGGGCGCGGTGTCGAACGTGTCGAACACCGGCTGCTGCTCCGGCAGATCGAGGCGGCCGTGCAGCGTCGTCACGAACGGCGTCTCCTGCCGCTTGAAGACCGAGAACGAGTAGTAATCCATGTGGAAATGGAGCACGTCGAAATCCCGCGCGCGGCGCGCGACGGTCTCCATCAGCAGCATGTGCGGCGCGATCCGGTCGCGGATCGACGAATCGAGCCGCAACGCGCGCGGCCACACCGCGTCGAGCTTCGCGCGCGTGATCGAATCGCCGCTCGCGAACAGCGTCACGTCATGCCCCAGGTCGACGAGCGCCTCGGTGATGTACGACACGACGCGCTCGGTTCCGCCGTACAGCTTCGGCGGCACTGATTCGGTCAACGGAGCGATCTGCGCAATTCTCATGGGTACGATCTCCAGTGGCGGCCGGCCCGCGAGCCGGCGTCGGGCGACGCCCGCAGACCGCCATTATTAGCGATCGGCGCGCATCCCAGCGGACCGATTGCATTTTTTGGGGCTTGTTACAGGCGAGATACATTCAGCCCAGCCGCATCTTTGCAGCCGCGGCGGACGTTGCCCAGAAACCTGGCCCTCTTTGTCCGATTCCGATGCGCCGTGCCGCCGCGGCGGCGTTCCGCGGCGCTCGCCGCCCCGCCGCCGCTGCCTGCCGCCCTCACCGCGCCGCCTTCATCGCGCCGGCCATTTCCATGCCGGCAAGTCGAGCGCGTCCGAATCGACGATCCGCGTCGCGCCCAGCGCCTTCTCGAGCACGATCGAATGGCTGCCCGGCTCGCGTTCGAGCGATGCGACGAGGCGCGCCGCATGCGACACGACGATCACCTGCGAGCGCCCCGCCGCCTGCGCGATCAGCCGGCCGAGCGCGGGCAGCAGGTCGGGATGCAGGCTCGTCTCCGGCTCGTTCAGCACGAGCAGCGCGGGCGGGCGCGGCGTGAGGAGCGCCGCGACGAGCAGCAGGTAGCGCAGCGTGCCGTCCGACAACTCGGCCGCGCGCAGCGGCCGCAGCAGCCCCGGCTGCCGCATCAGCACCTCGAAGCGGCCGCGCCTGCCCGGATTGTCGATCTCGAGCCGCGCGCCGGGAAACGCGTCGTCGAGCGCCGCGTCGAGCGCGGCGGCGTCGCCGATCTCGTAGATCGTCTGCAGCGCGGCCGCGAGATCGCCGCCGTCGTCGGACAGCACCGGCGTATGCGTGCCGACCTGCGCGAGCCGCGCGGGCGCGAGCGCGTCGGTGCGGAAATGATCGTAGAAGCGCCACGAGCGAATCCGCTCGCGCATCGCGATCATCTCGGGCGCGCCGCGCGGGTCGGCGAACTCGGTCATCATGCTGTCGAAACTCGCGACGGGCTGCGCAACGGCCCGCCAATCGCCCGCTTCATCGCGCGTGCGCAACTGCGCGCCGCGCCGATCGACGAGCAGCGTCGACGGCCGCGGCATCGGCCCGCTCCAAATGCACTCGCGCTTGATGACCGGATCGAGCCCGAACTCGGTTTCGCCGTTGAGCGGCGGCAGCCCGAGATCGATCGCGTAGCCGAAGTCTTCGCACGCGAAGCCGAGTTTCAGGCTCACCGGCTCGCTGCGCACCGTGCCCGTCACCGGCACCTCGCCCGCGAGCATGCCGCGCGAGAAGCGCTCGGGGCCCGCCCATAGCGTCGACGGCAGCCCGCCCTCGCGCGCGAGCGACGGAATCACCCGGCCCTGCGCGGTATCCGCGAGCAGGCGCAGCGCGCGATAGAGGCTCGATTTGCCGCTGCCGTTCGGCCCGGTGATCACGTTGAGCGCCGTGAGCGGCACGATGAGATCGCGCAACGACCGGTAATTGGCGATGGCGAGGGCGGTGAGCGGCGACATCGAAAAATCGGCGGATCGCATCGGCGAATTGTTGAACCGTTGAATCGTTGATGGAGGAGGCGAACGGCGATCGATGCGCGCGGCGGCCTCATGTCGGCCTCATGTCGGCCTCATGTCTGCCTCATGTCTGCCTTATGTCGGCCCCACGTCGGCCCCACTCGGCCAGCGCGCCGCGCGGACCGCTCGCGCGATGTCCGCGTCGTGCGCCCGCGCCTCCCGCGCGGCGCATGCCCGCAACGCGGCGTGCCGCACCGCCCGGCGCGCTCAATGCGGCGCGCGCGGCACGCCGGTCTCGGCCGTCGTCGGGTCCGCCGCGGTGAACGCCGCCGTGCTCGCGGCCGGCTCCTGCACGCGCCCGCCCGGATGCGGCTCGCGCGCGCCGGCGTCGGGCGCCGTCCATTCGTTGCGCTCGCGCGGCAGGCAGTGCGGATAGTGCGCGTTGATGAACGCGATGAGCCCCTCGCGCACGCGGCAGCGCAAATCCCACGCAAGCGACGAATCGCGCGCGCTGACGAGCGCGCGCAACTGCATCGAGCGCTCGGTCGCGTCGGTCACCTGCAGCACCTGCACGCGGCCGTCCCATTCGGGCGCGGCGGCGACGATCCGCGCGAGCTCCGCGCGCAGCGGCTCGAGCGGCAGCCGATAGTCGACGTACAGGAACACCGTGCCGATCAGCTCGGCGCTGCTGCGCGTCCAGTTCTGAAAGGGATTTTCGATGAACCACTGCAGCGGCACGACGAGCCGCCGCTGATCCCACAGGCGCACCGACACATAGGTGCCCGTGATCTCCTCGATGCGCCCCCACTCGCCCTGAATGATGACGACGTCGTCGAGCCGGATCGGCTGCGACAGCGCGATCTGCAGCCCGGCGATCAGGTTGCCGAGCACCGGGCGCGCGGCGATGCCGGCGACGAGGCCCGCGACGCCCGCCGACGCGAGAAGACTCGCGCCGACCTGCCGCACGTTCGGAAACGTCATCAGCGCGGCGCCCGCGCCGACGATCACGATCAGCACCATCACGGTTCGCGCGAGCACGCGGGTCTGCGTGTGGATGCGGCGCGCCTCGAGGTTGTCGGGCGTGTCGATCGGATGCGCGCGGATGATCGCGTCGCCGACCGCGGCGGCAAGCCGCATCAGCAGCCAGGTCAGCGCCACGATCGTGCCGACCGCCGCGATCGTGCGCAGCCCGCCCGCATGCGGCAGCGATTCGTCGACCTGCAGCCACAGGAACTCGAGCGCGAGGAACGACAGCAGGACGAGCGACGGCCGGTCGGCATACGACACGATCTCGCTCATGACCGGATAAGGCCGGGCGATCGGCACGACGATGCGCGCGCCGATCCGGTGAATGCCCGCGATCGCGAGCACGACGAGCGCCGACACGGCCAGCGTGCCGAGCCAGCTATGAAGCGGCGCATCGGCGATGCGCCACAGGTCGTCGATCGTCAACATGCGCGCCGTGTCTCCGTCAGGTTCGCGGGGAACGCGTCCCCGCGCCGGGGCGGCGGCCGGCCCGGATCAATAGCCGCGGCAGGGAAACGCCTTGCCGAGCCCGAGCGACACCGCCGTGCTCGCGTTGTAGTCGGCGAGCTTGGGGTTCTCCGCGATGTACTTGCGCACCGCGTCGGTCATCTGCTGCGACTTGATGTCGGGCGGCAGACAGAAGTACTGGCCGACGCGCGGCCCCGTGGTGCCGCCGATCGCGTCGATCGTGTTGTAGACGCCGTCCGCCGCGCCCTCGATGTACGCCGCGCACGACGCCCGCGACTTGACGTCGGTCTTCGCGCACAGCTTGTCGAGGTCGCCGGCCGTGAAGGCGGCCGCCGTCAGCGGCACGGCGAACGCGGCGGCGCAAAACATAGCCCGCAACATGAATCTTCCTTATGTCAGGAGGCGAAACCGCCGATACTTCGAAAGGCGCGGCAGCCCGCCGCGCCGAAAGTCACTATTTTGCACTCTTTTGCGCATTCGGCGCTGGTGCGTCGCCGATGCGCACCGTGCGCTTCGACAGAATCCCGGTTGCGTCCGGCGCGTTGTAGTGCTTCGCGAAGTCGAGCGCGGTGACGCCGAGCTGGTTCTTCAGCGCGGGATCGGCGCCCTGGTCGAGCAGCAGCGTGACGGTCGAGCCGTGGTTGCCGCGCGCCGCCATCATCAGCGGCGTCGTGCCGTTCGGCGACGCGGCGTCGATGTACGCGGACTTGTCGAGCAGATACTTGACGACTTCGTCGTTGCCGTTCGTCGCCGCGTAGTGCAGCGGCGACCAGCCCTTCTTGCTCACTTCGGCGCCCTTGTCGACGAGCAGCTTGACGAGCGGCAGATCGCCGTTCAGCGCGGCGAGCATCAGCGCGTTCTCGCCCGCCTTGTCTTCCTTGTCGAGCTCGACGTTCGGCGCGGCGGCGAGCGCCGCCGCGACCTGATCGGACTTCTCGCGCGCGGCGATCACGAGGAGCGGATCGCCGTTCGGCGCGATCGTGTTCGGGTCGAGGCCGTTCTTCAGCTGCTTCGAGATGTCCTTGATGTCGTCGAACTTGACGGCCTTCACGATCCCGTCGAGCGACTCCGCGTGCGCGGGCGCCGCCGCGAACACGCCGAGCCCGCCCGCGACCGCGAGCGTGCGCAGCACGGCGCTCATCGTGCGTTGTTTCGACAAGTGTTTGATCGACTTCATTTTTTTCAGCTCCTACCCCTGGTTGACTGGGCTGGCGTCGCCCGCGCGGGCGATCTTGAACAGCCGGAAAAAGTTCTGCGACGTCGCGGCGCCGAGCGCCTCGTCGGTCATCCCGCGTTGCGCCGCGATAAAGCGTCCGACATGGCTGACGTACGCAGGTTCATTCGGCTTGCCGCGATACGGCACCGGCGCAAGATACGGCGAATCGGTCTCGATCAGCAGCCGGTCGAGCGGCACGCGCCGCGCGACGTCCTGCACGTCGGTCGCGTTCTTGAACGTGACGATGCCGGAAAGCGAGATGTGGAAGTTCTGCGCGAGCGCGGCCTCGGCGACGGGCCACGGCTCGGTGAAGCAGTGCATCACGCCGCCCGGCACGCTCGCGCGCTCCTCGGCCATGACCCGCAGCGTATCCTCCGACGACGCACGCGTGTGGACGATGAGCGGCTTGCCCGTCGCGTGCGCCGCGCGGATGTGCGTGCGAAAGCGCGCGCGCTGCCACTCCATGTCGGCGATCGAGCGGCCTTCGAGGCGGTAATAGTCGAGGCCCGTCTCGCCGATCGCCACCACCTTCGGATGCGCGGCGAGCTCGACGAGCTCGGCCACCGTCGGCTCCTTCGCGTCCTCGTGGTCGGGATGCACGCCGACCGACGCGAAAACGTTGTCGTGATCGCGCGCGATCGCGAGCACGGACGGCAGCGTCTCGAGATCGACCGATACGCAAAGCGCGTGCGTGACGCCGTGCTCGCGCATGTTGTCCAGCACTTGCGGCAGACGGTCGGCGAGGCCTTCGAAATTGATGTGACAGTGTGAATCGACGAACATGTTGAATTCTTCCTTGCTGCGCGACGCGCAGCGCGCGACGGCGCCGGCGAAGCGGGCGCGCCGGCTGCGCCGCGCGCTTACGCTTCGACGAGCCGCTTGCCGACGATCACGAGATCGCGCTCGACGCCGTCGAGCACCGCGACGCGCGGCAGCGTGCCCCAGGTCGCGAAGCCGTAGCGCGCGAAGAGCCGCAGGCTCGGCTCGTTGTGGCCGAAGATGAAGCCGAGCGCCGTGTGGATGCCGAGCGCCGGCGCCTTCGCGAGCGCCGCCTCGAGCAGCCGGCTGCCGAGCCGGTTGCCGCGCGCGGCCTCGTCGAGATAGATGCTGATCTCCGCCGTATGGCCGTATGCCGGACGCCCGTAGAAATCGGAGAAACTCAGCCACGCGATCACCTGCCCCGCGCCCTCGACGACCCACAGCGGCCGCACGTGCGGATTGTGCGCGTCGAACCACGCGCGGCGGCTTTCGATCGTCACGGGCTCGGTGTCGGCCGTCACCCGGCGCGACGCGATCGTCGAATTGTAGATCGCGACGATCGCGGGCAGGTCGTCCGGCGTGGCGTCGCGATAGGCAAGCTCGGTCATGGAAGGCAATCCGATAGATGAAACGGTTGGCAGGCTACGCGAACAGCTCGCGGTAGCCGAGAAACAGCTCTTCGAACACGAGGCGCGCGCTGAGCGGATGGTTCTCCACCGCGCGCTGCCGCGTAACCGTCTTCAGGAAGCGCGCGAACGCGTTCGAATCGACGGCGGCCGCGCAGCGCGCGAGCGCCGCGCGCTGCGCGGGAAAATAGCGCGGCGCGCCCGCCGCGCGCTCGGCGAGCAAGTCGTACAGCCAGCGCTGCAGCCAGCCGAGCACGACGGGCACGGGCAGCTTCTGCAGCGTCTCGCCGCACGCGAACGGATCGCACGCGGCGCCCGCCGCGAGCTGCGCGAGCGTCCAGTCGCGCAGCGGCCGGTTCTCGTCGTTCGCGAGCGCGAGCGCGGCGAGCGGCGCGCCGCCCGCTTCGGCGAGCAGCGCGCCCGCGTCGGCGACGTCCTGCGCCGCGAGCCAGGCCGCCGCCGAGTCGAGCGCGGGCACCGCCATCGGCCACTGGCGGCAACGGCTCACGATCGTCGGCAAAAGCCGGTCGATGCGCGCGGACGCGAGCAGGAACACGACGCCCGGCGGCGGCTCCTCGAGCGTCTTCAACAGCGCGTTCGCGGCCGCGACGTTGAGCGCCTCGGCCGGATACAGCACGACGACGCGCGCGCCGCCGCGATGCGACGCGATTGCGCAAAAGTCGACGAGCGCGCGCACCTGCTCGATCTTGATTTCCTTGCTCGGCGTCTTGGTCTTCTTGCCGCCTTCGTCGGCGTCGGCGGCCTTCGGCTCGTCGGCCGCGCCCGGCAGCTCGGCTGCGAGCGCCTCCGGCACGACGATCCGGTAATCGGGGTGGTTGCCCTGCTCGAACCACGAACACGCGGCGCACGCGCCGCACGGCTCGCCGTTCTCATGCGGCGCCTCGCACAGGAAGCCCTTCGCGAGATGCCGCGTGAACGCGAGCTTGCCGATCCCCGCCTGGCCGTACAGCAAAAGTGCGTGCGGCCAATGCGCGCGCAGCGCCTGCAGGCGGTTCCAGTCGTCGGTCTGCCACGGATAGATCATCGTTCGCGTCGTCCTTTCGTCACAGCGCGGCGAGCACGCCGTCGAGCTTCTTGCGGATCTGCGGGATCGGCTCGCTCGAATCGACGATCACGAAGCGATGCGGCGCCTCCTGCGCGCGGCGCAGATACTCGGCGCGCGTGCGCGCGAAGAACGCGTCCGATTCGCTTTCGAACTTGTCCGGCATCCGCACCGCGCCGCGGCGCGCGCTCGCGACTTGCGGCGGCACGTCGAACAGCACCGTCAGATCCGGCTGGAAGCCGCCCTGCACCCAGCGCTCGAGCGCCTCGAGCTTGTCGCGCGGCAGCCCGCGCCCGCCGCCCTGATACGCGAACGTCGCGTCGGTGAAGCGGTCCGACACGACCCAGTCGCCGCGCGCGAGCGCGGGCTCGATCACGAGCGCGAGATGCTCGCGCCGGCCGGCGAACATCAGCAGCGCCTCGGTCTCGAGATCCATCGGCTGGTTCAGGAGAATCTCCCGCAGCGTCTCGCCGAGCTGCGTGCCGCCCGGCTCGCGCGTGACGACCACGTGCCGGCCGGCCGGCCCGAGCCTTTCCTGAAGCCGGTCGCAGAACCACTGCAGATGCGTGGTCTTGCCCGCGCCGTCGATCCCTTCGAACGTGATGAATTTGCCACGCGCCATTCATTGACCTCGTATGTATTTGTCCACGGCCTTGTTGTGATCCCCTAGCGTGTCCGAAAAAACGCTCGTGCCGTCGCCCTTCGCGACGAAATAGAGCGCGGACGTCGCCGCCGGGTTCACCGCGGCATAGAGCGCCGCCTCGCCCGGCAGCGCGATCGGCGTCGGGGGCAGCCCGCGGCGCGTGTAGGTATTGTACGGAGTGTCCGTCTGCAGATCGCGCTTGCGCAGCCGCCCGGCGTACGCATCGCCCATTCCGTAGATCACCGACGGATCGGTCTGCAGCGGCATCCCCGCCCGCAGGCGGTTCGCGAACACGCCCGAGACGAACGCGCGATCGGCCGCGCGCCCCGTCTCCTTCTCGACGAGCGACGCAATCGTCAGCGCTTCGTAAGGCGTCTGGAACGGCAGGCCGGGCCGGCGCGCCGTCCACGCGTCGGCCAGGCGCGTCTGCATCAGCTTGTACGCGCGGCGATAGACGTTCAGGTCGCTCGCGCCCCTGTCGAACAGGTAGGTGTCCGGAAAGAACAGGCCCTCGCCGCTGCCGCGCGCCACGGCCTCGTCGGACGCGCCGATCGCGCGCAACAGTTCCGCGTCGCTCATCCCGGCGCTCGCGTGCGCGAGCGCCGCGTTCGCGTCGAGCTCCGCGCGCATCCGCCGGAACGTCCAGCCCTCGATCACCGTGACGACGTACTCGTTGACGTCGCCGCGCGCAACCTTCTGCAGCACCTCGTAAGGGGTCACGCCCGTCTTGAATTCGTAGTTGCCCGACTTGAGCCGGCTCGACAGGAACAGCGCGCGCGTCATCGCGACGAAGAGCCTCGGCTCGACGGGCACGCCGCCGTGCGCAAGCTGCTGCGCGACGCTGCGCACGCTGCTGCGGGGATTGATCGTGACGTCGAGGGTCGGCGTGGCGAGCGCGAGCGGCCGAGTAGCCCAGTAATAGGCGCCGCCCGCGCAAGCGGCGCCCAGCAATACGACGGCGAGCGCCGCGAACGCGGCGCACTTCTTCAGTAGGGACATGCGGAACGTGAATCAGGTAAGACCCATATAATACTTGCTCGCCTCTGCCAAAGTCAGGATTGACTGTTCCCTCATTCCATGAGCACACCGATCGCCTCCCCGGCCGCGCAGGCCGCCGTCCCCGCCGCGCTGCCGGCGCCGCCCCGTCCGCGCCCCGACGATTTCGCCGCCGTGCTCGAGCGCGGCGCGTTCACGGTGCTCGAACAGTTCGGCATCGTCGATGTGACGGGCGCCGACGCCGCGACGTTCCTGCACGGCCAGCTGACCAACGACATCGAGCATCTCGATGCGGCGAGCGCGCGCCTGGCCGGCTACTGCTCGCCGAAGGGGCGCCTGCTCGCGTCGCTCCTCGCATGGCGCGCGGGTCACGACGTGCGCCTTCTCGTGTCGAAGGACGTGCAGCCCGCCGTGCAGAAGCGCCTGTCGATGTTCGTGCTGCGCGCGAAGGCGAAGCTCGCCGACGCGAGCGGCGCGCTCGTCGCGGTCGGCTT
This sequence comes from Burkholderia sp. ABCPW 111, assembly GCF_000773065.1. NCBI lineage: Bacteria > Pseudomonadati > Pseudomonadota > Betaproteobacteria > Burkholderiales > Burkholderiaceae > Burkholderia > Burkholderia sp. ABCPW 111. The sequence goes on from NZ_JPWT01000025.1 coordinate 53,617, forward strand.
CGCGGGCGACGTGCGCGCCGCGCTGTCGGGCGTCTTCGACGCGCTGCCGGACGGCGTCCACACGAAGGTCGACGCGCCCGCCGGCGCGCTGATCCGCCTGCCCGACGCGGCCGGCCGCGCGCGCTATCTGTGGATCGCCGCGCGCGCCGAGCTCGACGCGCGCCTGCCCACGCTCGAAGCCGCGCTGCCGCGCGTGTCGGCCGCCGTCTGGGACTGGCTCGACGTACGCGCGGGCGAGCCGCGCATCACGCAGCCCGCCGCCGAGCAGTTCGTCCCGCAGATGGTCAACTTCGACGTGATCGGCGGCGTGAACTTCCGCAAGGGCTGCTATCCGGGCCAGGAAGTCGTCGCCCGCAGCCAGTATCGCGGCACGATCAAGCGCCGCACCGCGCTCGCGCACCTCGCCGTGGGCACCGACGCCGCGCATGCGGGCGTCGAGCTCTATCATTCGGACGACCCCGGCCAGCCGTGCGGGATGATCGTGAACGCGGCGGCGGCGCCCGAGGGCGGCGTCGACGCACTCGTCGAGATCAAGCTCGCCGCGCTCGAGAGCGGCTCGGTCCACCTGGCATCCGCGAGCGGTCCGACGCTCGCGTTCCTGCCGCTTCCCTACGCGCTGCCCGCCGAAGCCTGACGGCCGCGCGCCGCCGGACGGCATGCGCCGCGGCGCGCCGCCCGGCCTCACCCAGCGAGGATATCGCCCGATGTGCCTGATCGTATTCGATTGGCAGCCCGACGCCGCGCAAGGCCCGGTGCTGACGCTCGCCGCGAACCGCGACGAATTCTTCCGCCGCACGAGCGCGCCGCTCAGCTGGTGGAGCGACGCGCCGCACGTGCTCGCGGGCCGCGATCTCGAGGGCGGCGGCACATGGCTCGGCGTCGCGCGCGACGGCCGCTTCGCCGCGCTCACCAATTACCGCGCGCCGTTCGATATCCGCGCCGGCGCGCCGACGCGCGGCAAGCTCGTGTCCGAGTTCCTGACGGGCAAGAACATGGCGCCGCTCGACTATCTCGCGAACGTCGCCGAGAAGGCCGTGTTCTACAACGGCTTCACGCTGCTCGCGGGCGACGTCAAGCGCGGCGAGCTCGCGTGGTACTGCAATCGTCCGGCCGACGCGCAGCCGGCCCCCGGCGCACCCGCGCTCGTCGCGCCCGGCGTGCACGGGCTGTCGAACGCGCGGCTCGATACGCCCTGGCCGAAGCTCGTCAACAAGCGCAGCGAGCTCGGCGCACTGCTGACCCGGGACGGGGCGGCGCCGCTCGACGCGCTGATCGGGATGATGCGCGACGCGCGCGAAGCGGCCGACGACGCGCTGCCGCACACCGGCATTCCGATCGAGCGCGAGCGCGCGCTGTCCGCCGCGTTCATCGAGACACCCGAATACGGATCGCGCGGCACGACCGCGCTGCGCGTCGGGCGCGATGTCGAGGGACGGCTGAAGTTCGACGTCAAGGAGCGCTGCGACGACGACGGCTCGCACCGGATTGTGCGGCCGGGCACGTTCGAGCGCGCGTTCACGTTCGACGCGGACGGCGGGGGCGCCGCGGCGCGGTAACGGTTTCGGCTGCGGGTTCACAGGGTCCAGGTTCGGAGCCGGCATCGACGGCGGGCTGGCGGCCAGCTCCACCGTGCTCTTTTTTTCGAGCGCCGGCTTCATGCTCCGGACTCCACTTCGGGCTTCGGATTTCGAGCTTCCGAGCTTCCGGCTCATAGTTCGCGAAGTCGCGCGTCCGACCACATCGAAAATTGGGAGCGCCTGCGCCGAGCGACAAAGGCCGCCGAACCGAAATCGGCGATCGCGACGGCGCCACGCCCCGTCGCGGCGCCTCCCCGCGCTCCAATCCGTTCATCCAATACAGCCGCTCAGACCGATCGCAATCGCGCTCCGCCCCTCGTTACACGCTTCGCATGCACCCGCCCGTCCGGCGCACTCGCCCGATGCCGCATCGCCGCTCACGGCTCGCGCGCCATCTCGACATGCGGCACGCCCGCCTCGACGAACGGCTCGCCGACGATCCGAAAACCGAGCCTCAAATAGAACGCGATCGCACGTTGCTGCGCATAGAGCCGCACGAGCGCGTCGCCGCGCGCCCGCGCTTCGGCGAGGAGCGCATCCAGGAGCCGCGAGCCGACGCCGCGCCCGCGCGCGTCGGCGAGCACCGACACCCGACCGATCGCGCCCGTCGGCAGCAGCCGCCCCGTCGCGACCGCGCGTCGTGCGCCCGCCGCTCGGTCGACCAGATACGCAACCGCGTGATGCGCATGCGGATCGTCGTCGTCGAGGTCGAGCTCGGCCGGAATGCGCTGCTCGCGCACGAACACCGCGTCGCGAATTCGTGATGCATCGCAGCCGAGGTGCGACCAGTCGCCGGTTTCGATCTCGATGCTGTCCATGTGCCGCATCCTCGTTAGCCCATTCGGATCGGACGCCGCATGCCGCTTGCCGCGTGCGCGCCGCGCTTGTCCGGTCGTTTCATGTCGCCCGGACCGCTCCCGAGAGCGGCCGGACCCGCATCGATATCGTCTGACGAACATGATCCCGCGGCAATCGCCCGATCAGCCGACGCCGCAGCGAAGCCGGCGACACGAGCGTCAGCAGCCGCAGCGCTGCGCCGCCGCGTCATGCATGCACGATCGGCAACGCGCGCCCCGGTTCGCGAATCCTACGCCCGACCGAACCGACCGTCCCGCGCGACTTCACGTTCGCGCCCGCCTTCGCGTTCGCGCTCAGTCGCCTTCGAACGCCGCGCGCAGCGCGCTCGCCGCGTCCGCATGCGCGAGCCGCACTTCGGGCACGAAACCGCCCATCTTGAAGAACTCGTGAATCATCCCCGAGTACGCGACGAGCGTCACCCGGTTGCCCGCCGCGCGCAGCTTGTCCGCGTATGCGTCGCCCTCGTCGGACAGCGGATCGTACTCCGCCGTCGCGATCCACGCGGGCGCGACGCGCTCGAAGGAAGGCGCGCCGCGCGTGCCGTCGAGCGGCGCGAAGCGCCAGTCGTCGCGATCCGACGCGTCGCGCACGTAATGCTCGAAAAACCACTGGATCGTGTCGGCCGACAGCAGATAGCCCTTCGCGAGCCGCGCGTGCGACTCGGTCTGCTGGTGCCCCGTCGTCCCCGGATAGATCAGCAGTTGCAGCGCAAGCGCAATTCCACGATCGCGCGCGAGCACCGCGCACACGGTGGCGAGCGTGCCGCCCGCGCTGTCGCCGCCGACCGCGAGCCGCTCCCGGTCGACCCCGAGGCTCGACGCGTGCGCGTGCAGCCACACGAGCGCATCCTGCGCGTCGTCGATCGCCGTCGGGAACTTATGCTCCGGCGCGAGCCTGTAATCGACCGACAGCACCGCACAGCGCGCGTCGCGCGCGAACATCCGGCACAGCGCGTCGTGCGTGTCGACGCTGCCGACCGTGAAACCGCCGCCGTGGTAGTAGACGAGCGCGGGCAGCGGCTCGGCCAGACTCGGCTCGACGGGCAGATAGAGCCGCGCGCCGAACGCGCCGCCGTCGCGCGCCGGCAAGCGCAGGTCCTCGACCGAAAACATCGGCGCGGGCGCGACGTCGAGGATCGGCGCGCTCTTCTCGTACGCCGCGCGCGCCTGCGCGGGCGTCTGTTCGTGATAATCGGGACGTTTCGCGCGCTCGATCATGTCGAGCACCTGCGCGATCTTCGGATTCAGCGGCATCGTGAGGGCAAACGGCGAGCAGGCGGCGCAAGCGCGCCGGCGAAAAGGCTTGGAACGAGCACCGTATGATGCCACGGCCCGTCACACGGGCGCGACAAGCTGCTTGCCGACATTGCGTCCTTTGAGCAAGCCGAGCGGCGCGCCGGGCGCGCGCTCGATCCCTGCGCGGTCGTCTCGCGACAATGCAGCTTCTTCTGCGCGACGAGCGATGCGAACTGCGCGAGCGCCTCCGGCCACACGTCGAAGCGCTCGGACACGATGAAACCCTGCATGAGCAGCCGCTGGCGCAGGATCAGCGCTGCGTTCGCGAGCGGCACCGACGCGCCGCCCTACACCGCGATCATCCCGCACATCGCGATGCGGCCGAACGGATTCATCAGCGCGAGCGTCGCGTCGAGCACCGCGCCGCCGACCTTCTGGAAATAGCCGTCGACGCCGTCCGGCACGACGGCCGAGAAATCGTCGGCGAGCCGGCCGGCCTTGTAGTCGACGCACACGTCGAAGCCGAGCGGGTCGACGATGTAGCGGCACTTGTCCGCGCCGCCCGCGATGCCGGGCACGCGGCAGCCGGCGAGTTGCCCCGCGAGCGGCCGCATCGCGAAATACGATTTTCCGGCATTCATCTGCTTGCGCATGCACGGACCGATCGACACGAAATGGTTGCACACGCGCACCTCGCCGTAAGCACGTGACGTTTCGACGGACGAGAAAATACCGACGTTCGCGCCGCGCCCGGCACGAGACACAAGCAGGCTCCGCCGCCTGACCTGCGACATCGCCCGGCTCCTTGTCGATGATCGGTGAGATCCAGCCTGACAGATGGCACTCGGTGCCCGGCCATCGGCCAACGTCCGGTCCACGCGATGCCTGTCTGTGTCTCAATGTCACGCCCCAAGCCCGATCCGATCGATCAAGACGGGCGGCGTACCTATCAAACGTTCCAATTTCGCGACGGCGAGATTCCGACCGCCCGTCTGGTCAGCCACGTGTTCGACTTCGCCGATTACCGGCGGGCCTTCCGCACCGTCGGATGCGACATTGCGCACCAAACGATGGCGCCGCTCGAAACGCCCAATTGCAAGGTGCTGCTTCGGCTGGCCGACATTCATTGACCGACGGACATGCGATGAGCAAATCAACTGTGATCTTTGACATCGACGGCGTGATCGTCGACAGCGAACAACTGCATTTCGACGTGCTGCGCGCGCTCGCGCCGGAGCAAACGGAACGCTTCAGCCCGCAGGAGCTCATCGGCCTGAGCCTGGAGAAAACGCTCGAGCACATCCAGGTGCCCGCCGACCGTCGAACAGAAATCTTGAGTCGAGCCGTCGACACCTACCGGTCGAAACTGAGTACGCATTACCTGCGCCCCGGTGTCTCGACGCTGACGGCGGCACTGGAAAGGCAACGCATCCGGTTCGGTTTCGTTTCGACCGCCCCACGCGACGTGTGCCTCGCCAATATCGCGCTGCTCGGCCTCGCGACGCCGATCCAGCTGATTTCCGGCGACGACGTGCCACGCACCAAACCGCACCCCGACCCCTATCTGGCGATGCTCGAGCAACTGGGGGCGCAGGCCGGCGACGCGATCGTGATCGAGGACACCGACCTCGGTATCCGCTCGGCCACGCTTGCCGGCATCGCGAAAGTGTACGCATGGCCGCACGCGCTGTCCGCGCAACAGCGTTACGACGAAGCCACCGCGGTGATCAATCGACTGAGCGACATCGCAGACTTCCAATCGCTGAGCCTGTCCGATTCGCTCCCCTCCTCGCACTCCGGCAACGCGTTTTAAGGTACCGATCGTGTCTGAATTGCATATTTCCGCACCCGCGCGCGAACCGGTATCGGCCACGCGCAAAGCCTTCTTCATCGCCGGATGCAGCCTCGCGAGCTGGGCCCCGCTGATCCCATTGACCAAGCAGCGCCTGCAGATCGAGAACGGCGCGATGGGAGCGGTACTACTCGCTTTCGGCCTGGGTTCGCTTCTGATGATGCCGATATCCGGCATGCTGGCGGCCCGCTACGGCTGCAGGCGAATTTTCGCGCTCGCGGTGCTGCTCGTATTGGCGACGCTGCCGGCGCTGGTGTCGCTAAATGCCGCACTGCCGCTCGCGGGAGTGCTGTTCCTCTTCGGCGCCGGCATTGGGGCGATGGACGTCGTCGTCAACATCCATGCAGTCGCCACGGAGAAACGCGCGCAAAGACCGATCATGTCCGGCTTTCATGCCCTCTTCAGCCTGGGCGGCATCGTCGGCGCGGGTGTCGTCAGCGCTCTGCTGGCGTTGGGTGCGACGCCATTGTTCGTCGTCGTGCTGGAACTGCTGTTCATCGGGCTGTTGACGCTTTCCACTTGGAACGGTCTGTCCAACGAAGCAGAATGCGGCGATACCCCTTTTTTTGTCCTGCCGCACGGCAGCGTGATCGTCTTGGGATTTCTCTGTTGCGTGGCCTACGTCATGGAAGGATCAATGCTCGATTGGAGCGGCATCCTCCTGAGCAGTCAGCGGGATCTCGACGTCAATCGAGCCGGACTAGGTTATACGCTGTTCGCCGTCACGATGACCACGGGGCGTTTTTTCGGCGACAAGGTCGTCGGCCTGTTCGGCACGAAACGCGTGTTCATCGGCAGTGCGCTGCTCGCGACGTCCGGGTTCGTCCTGCTGGTGTCCAGCAGTTCCCTGTGGATGCTTGCTGCGGCGTTCTTGTTGATCGGCCTGGGCGTCGCCAATATCGCTCCGATGTTGTTTACGGCCTCCGGCAACCAATCCGCGATGCCGGACTCGCACGCGGTCGCGGCCGTCTCCACACTGGGTTACTCCGGCATTCTGATCGGCCCGGCCATGATCGGCGGGCTTGCGCACGCACTCTCTCTCGCCGGCGCATTCGTCTGCGTCACGCTCCTGTCCACGACGCTCTTTCTCGGCGCGCGGGCGTTCCGTCTCGATTGACCGATCTGCGCCGCGTGTCATGAGGCGCACAGCGTGTGGGCTTCAGCGAATACGCTTTCGCCTCCGTTTCGCATCGCGGCCCGCGTGAGCGGCGCCACGATCGTGCGTCGGTCGCGCCGGGGCCGCCCCGTGCATCGTCTGTCGCGTCGCGGCCGGGGCGCGCGAGCGCCCCAGACGGACGCCGGGCGCCCCCGAGCGACTGACCGCCCGTGCTCACGCGTCGCTCGGGCCGGGATGCGCGCCCGGATCGGTGCGGGTGCGCTGCCGCGCGATGTCGCGGCCGACCGCGAGCCGCTTCATGTACTTGAACGTGCCCAGCGCCTTCGCGACGAAGTTGCCCGCGCTGTCGCGAACCTCGCCCTCGCAGTACGCCATCGTCGTCGAGCGATGCAGCACGCGGCCGTACGCGCGCAGCTCGCCGCGCCCCGGCTGCATGAAGTTCACCTTCATCTCGACCGTGACGACGCCGACGCCGTCGTCGGTCAGGCTGCGCGCGGCCATCGCGAGCGCGACGTCGGCGAGCGTCATCGTGACGCCGCCGTGCGCGATGTTCCACGTGTTCATGTGCTGCTCGGCGAGCGGCAGTACGATCTCGCTCGCGCCGTCCTTCGCGCAAACGAGCTGCACGCCGAGCGCGTCGACGAACGGGCTTTCGATCGCCGGCTCGCGGCCGGTCGTGGCGGAGCCGGCGCTCATCGCGCTTCGTCGACGAGGTAGTCGATGCACTCGCGGCTCTCGCGCACCGCGCCGACGAACTTCTTCACTTCCTCGTGCACCGGATGCACCTGGTACGCGTCGAGCGCGGCCTTGTCGGCGAAGTCGGACACGAGCACGACGTCGCAGGTCGCCTCGAGGCCGGGCGTCGCGAGCCCGACTTCGAGATGCAGCAGCCCCGGCACGATGCCGCGGCACGCTTCGAGCTTCGCCTTGAGCTTCTGCGCGTTCTGCGCGCGAGTCGCGCCTTCGGCCGATTCCTTCAGTTTCCAGCTTACGATGTGTCTGATCATGATGTCCGTGGTTCTTCGCAGTCGTTCGTCAATTCCGCCTCGCCGGCGCGCGGCCCTGCTTCCGATGCGTGCAGCCGCTCGCATGCGGCGCCCGCCGGAGCAATCGGCGCTCGCGGCGACGGCGCCCCGAAGTGCGGCGACATCCGCCGAGCCGAGACAGACAGCAAGCCTACCAAACTTATCGATTCCGATGGGTCTTGCGCGAAGCCCGGCGAAGCGAAGACGCGCGGGCGGCCGCGAAACGCGCGACAGATCCGGCGCCCGTCGCCCGGCAGGCATGACGCCGCCTTGTGCGGCGCACGAAACCGCGTCCGGTTCGCCACGGCGCGCCGCCGCGCGATCGCCGCCGGCGGCTGCCGCCCGACGTGCGGCCGACAGGACGCTGGCTAATCGCGTCGCTCGTCCTATACTGCTTTTTGCCTGACGATAGCCGCGTCGAACGCCGACTGCGCGCATCGCCGCGCGATCGGGCATCCGGATGCCGATTCCCGCGGAACGTCGAATCCTGTCGAAGACGCCGCCGCCCGACACTCGAATGACGCCCGGATACATCGGAGACGGGAGCGATGCGACGTCCGCGGTTGGTCCGCACATGCTCCACCTGAATGCAAGGAGCGCAAAGTGTTCCCCAAGGAATCGACGATCCGGATGCTCATCGAGCGCTGGGATCGCCACTACTCGACCGTTTTGGGCGTCAAGTCCGCCACCGAACGGTCCGAACGGATTGCACGCGATTTGTACTTGGTGCGAAACGCCGGCTTTGGCGGCGTTCAGGCGCCGCCGAATCTGCCCGGCAATCTTGTCGACAAGGACGACGAGATCATGGCCTGTGTCGAGCACTATTTTCTGACGCGGGATTGGGTCGCGAACGGCAAGTACCCGGCATGGGAAGCACGCACGCTTTCCGGCATCTACCATCTCGGCAAGAGGGTCGGGATCGCGCCCCGGCACAACAAGGAGAAGCCCGTCACGCCCGCGTCGCCGTTGCAGCGCGTGCTTCAGGTGGAAGGCATTAAAGACGGAACGATCGACCGCAAGCTTGCGGGCATACAGTCGCCCCTCGTGAAAAAACCGCCGAAATACTAGTGGAAAGGCCGCCGAAATCCGACTGATCGGCGCGCCGGGCCGAGCGACGGCGCATCGCGCGGGCCAACCGGCGGCCCCGTCACGCGGGCCAACCGATCGAGCGCGCCGCATGCGTCGCAGGATGAAAAAGATGACACGGCGCGCGTTCGGCTCGATGTGCAACGAACCGCCGCGCGCCCGCGTGCTCGAACGCCCGCCGGCGAGACCGGGGCCGCCATGCGCGATGCCCGCGCCGCATCGCGCGATGCAACGCCTGCGCGACATCCGCCGCTGCGCGCGCGTTCGGCCCGCCCTCGCCCCGCCCGTCTCGGCCGCAATACGCGATCAAGCGCTCGATGCGCTCCGGTCCGGCATGCGCGCTTCGATCGCCGGACCGTGCATCGGCGGGCTCGGTTCGATGCCGAGCGCCCGCCGCTTCTTCAACGCAGCGGCGAAATGCGCGAGCGACGGCAGAAACCCGCCGCGCTCGTTCGAACCGGCAATGCCGTCGAACGGATCGCCCTCGGCCCGCGCGCCGCCGTCAGACCACTTCGAACAACCCCGCCGCGCCCTGCCCGCCGCCGATGCACATCGTCACGACGACGTACTTCGCGCCGCGCCGCTTGCCTTCGATCAGCGCATGGCCCGTGAGCCGCGCGCCCGACACGCCGTACGGATGGCCCACCGCGATCGCGCCGCCGTTCACGTTCAGGCGATCGTCGGGAATCCCGAGCGTGTCGCGGCAATAGAGCACCTGCACCGCGAACGCCTCGTTCAGCTCCCACAGATCGATGTCGGACACCTTGAGCCCCGCCTGCTTCAAGAGCTTCGGCACCGCGTAGACGGGCCCGATGCCCATCTCGTCGGGCTCGCAGCCGGCAACCGCGAAGCCGCGGAAGATGCCGAGCGGCGCGAGCCCTTCGCGCTGCGCGAGCGTCGCGTTCATCACGACGCACGCGGCCGCGCCGTCGGAGAACTGGCTCGCGTTGCCTGCGGTGATCACGCCGCCCGGCAGCGCCGGACGAATCTTCGCGACGCCCTCGAGCGTCGTATCGGCCCGGATGCCCTCGTCGGCCGCGAGCGTCACTTCCTTCGTGTAAAGGCGGCCCGTCGCCTTGTCGGCGACGCCCGCGCGCACGGTGATCGGCACGATCTCGGCGTCGAAGCGCCCCGCCGCCTGCGCGGCCGCCGCGCGAAGCTGCGAATTCACGCCGTACTCGTCCTGGCGCTCCTTCGAGATGCCGTAGCGCTTCGCGACGTTTTCGGCCGTCTGCAGCATCGTCCAGTAGATCTCCGGCTTGTGCGCGTCGAGCCAGCCTTCGCGCAGCATGTGCCGGTTCATTTCGTTCTGCACGCACGAGATCGACTCGACGCCGCCCGCGACGAACACGTCGCCCTCGCCCGCGATCACGCGCTGCGCGGCGAGCGCGATCGTCTGCAATCCCGACGAGCAGAAGCGATTGACGGTCATCCCCGGCACGCCGACGGGCAGCCCCGCGCGCAGCGCGATCTGCCGCGCGATGTTCGCGCCCGTCGCGCCTTCGGGGTTCGCGCAGCCGATCAGCACGTCCTCGACGCGCGCGGGATCGAGCTTCGCCCGCTCGACGGCGGCCGCGACCACGTGGCCGCCGAGCGTCGCGCCGTGCGTCATGTTGAACGCGCCGCGCCAGGATTTCGCGAGCCCGGTGCGGGCGGTCGATACGATTACGGCTTCGGTCATCCGAGTCTCCTGATTCTGAATGCTGAGTGTCGATGCGATGAAATGGGTCGAGGCGGCGTTCGCGAAGCGGCGCTTACGGATTGACGTCGGCCGACTGCACGCGCGCGACGCCCGCCGCGGCGAGCGAGGCCCACGCGCGCGCGAGCGAGCCGTCGAGATCGATCGCGCGGCACGCGTCCTCGATCACCGCCGCGTCGAAGCCCGCCGCGCGCGCGTCGAGCGCGGACCACGCGACGCAATAATCAGTCGCGAGTCCGCAGCACCACACGCGCTTCACGCCGAGCTCGCGCAGATAGCCGGCGAGGCCCGTCGGCGTCTTGCGATCGGCTTCGACGAACGCCGAGTAGCTGTCGACGGACGCGTCGCGCCCCTTGCGGATCACGAGCCGCGCATGCGGGATGTCGAGATCGCGATGCAGCGCCGCGCCTTGCGTGCCCTGCACGCAGTGCACGGGCCAGAGCACCTGCTCGCCGTACGGCAGCGCGATCGTCGAGAACGGCGCGACGCCCGGATGGTTCGCCGCGAACGACACGTGATCGCGCGGATGCCAGTCCTGCGTCAGCACGACCTGATCGAAGCGCGCGGCGAGGCGGTTGATCGCCGGCACGACTTCGTCGCCGCGCGCAACCGCGAGCGCGCCGCCCGGCATGAAGTCGTTCTGCACGTCGATCACGAGTAGGACATCGTCGGTGCGCTGCATCGTGGTGCTCCGTCAATGGGCGACGCCGCCGCGCGTCACGCGTTGAAACCGCGTCCGCTCGCGGCGAGCTCGGCGATCGACGGCGCGATCTGCCACGCGTCGCCGTTCGCGCGCTGCGCGTAGCCGCGCATCGCGCGCTCGACGTTGTAGAGGCCGACCGTGTCCGCGTACAGCATCGGGCCGCCGCGCCAGAGCGGGAAGCCGTAGCCCGTCAGGTAGACCATGTCGATGTCGGACGCCTTCGACGCGATCTTCTCCTCGAGAATCTTCGCGCCTTCGTTGACGAGCGCGTAGACGAGCCGCTCGACGATCTCGTCGTCGCCGATCTTGCGCCGCTCGACGCCGCGCTCCTTCGAATACGCGACGACCATCTCGTCGACGAGCTTCGACGGCTTCGCGTTGCGCTCGCCCGGCACGTAGTCGTACCAGCCCGCGCCCGTCTTCTGGCCGAAGCGGCCCTGCTCGCAGAGGCGATCGGCGATCTTCGAGTAGTGCAGATCCGGCTGCTCGGCGTAGCGGCGCTTGCGAATCGCCCAGCCGATGTCGTTGCCGGCCAGGTCGCTCATCCGGAACGGCCCCATCGCGAAGCCGAACTTCTCGATCGCGCGATCGACTTGCGCGGGCAGCGCGCCTTCCTCGAGCATGAAGAGCGCCTGGCGGATGTACTGCTCGATCATCCGGTTGCCGATGAAACCGTCGCACACGCCGGACACGACCGCCGTCTTGCGGATCTTCTTCGCGAGCTGCATCACGGTCGCGAGCACGTCCTTCGCGGTCTTCTCGCCGCGCACGACTTCGAGCAGCTTCATCACGTTCGCCGGGCTGAAGAAGTGCATGCCGACGACGTCCTGCGGGCGCTTCGTGAATGCGGCGATCTTGTTCACGTCGAGCGTCGACGTGTTCGATGCGAGGATCGCGCCCGGCTTCGCGACTGCGTCGAGCCGCGCGAACACCTGCTCCTTCACGCCGAGCTCCTCGAACACCGCCTCGATCACGAGATCGGCGTCCTTCAGATCGTCGTACGACAGGGTCGGCCTGACGAGCGCCATCCGCGCGTCGAGCTTTTCCTGCGTGAGCTTGCCCTTCTTCACCTGCGCGTCGTAGTTCTTGCGGATCGTGGCCAGCCCGCGATCGAGCGCGTCCTGCTTCGTCTCGAGCAGCGTGACGGGCAGGCCCGCGTTGATGAAGTTCATCGTGATCCCGCCGCCCATCGTGCCCGCGCCGATCACCGCGACCGATTTGATCTCGCGCACGGGCGTGTCGGCCGGCACGTCGGGAATCTTGCTCGCCGCGCGCTCGCCGAAGAACGCATGGCGCAGCGCGCGGCTCTCGGGCGTCTGCACGAGCGCAATGAAGCAATCGCGCTCGAACGCGAGCCCCTTGTCGAAGCCTTGCAGCACGCCCGCCTCGATCGCGTCGATGCACTTGTGCGGCGCCGGATAATGCTGCGCGACCGCCTTCACGCTGTTGCGCGCGAACTGGATGAAGCCCGCCGCGTTTTCGTGAACGATCTCGCGGTCGCGCACGCGCGGGTGCGGGCCGCCTGCAGCACCCGCCTTGCGCGCGAACGCGACGGCCGCGTCGAGCAGATCGCCTTCGACGAGCGCGTCGAACAGGCCGCTCTTCGCGAGCTGCTCGGACGGCACGGGCGCGCCGGAGACGATCATGTTCAGCGCGGTCTCGAGACCGACCGCGCGCGGCAGGCGCTGCGTGCCGCCCGCGCCCGGCAGGATGCCGAGCTTCACTTCGGGCAGCGCGATCTGCGCGCCGGGCGACGCGACGCGGTAATGCGCGCCGAGCGCGAGCTCGAGGCCGCCGCCCATCGCGACGCTGTGAATCGCGACGACGACGGGCTTGCCGCTCGCCTCGACGGCGTCGATCACGGTGTGCAGCGTCGGCTCCTGCAGCGCCTTCGGCGTGTTGAATTCGGTGATGTCCGCGCCGCCCGAAAACGCGCGGCCCGCGCCCGTGAGCACGATCGCCGCAACGGACGGGTCGCGCTGCGCGCGCTCGAGCCCTGCCATGACGCCGAGCCGCGTCGACAGGCCGAGGCCGTTGACGGGCGGATTGTTGAGCGTGATGACGGCGACGCCGTCGCGAGTCGTGTAGTCCACTGCCATCTGCCTGCCTCCATGCGTATGCGCGGCCGGTGCGGCGGCGCCAGCTGTGATGCGGTCATTGTCCGCCAACGGCCGGAAGGCCGCGCGGTCGATGCGCCATTTTCTGAGTGCCGAGAAACAGAGGCAGGATACCTCAAAAAAGAACGGTCGTTCAATTTAGTGGCGACCCGCACCCCGACCGGCCGGCGCGGGCCGGCGGGCGGGTCGTCCGGCGCGCTTACGCGTCGACGGCCGTCGGCAGCACGTGGTGCCGGAACTGCTCGCGCAGCTTGAGCTTTTGCAGCTTGCCCGTCGCCGTGTGCGGCAGCGCGTCGACGAACGCGACATCGTCCGGAATCCACCATTTCGCGACCTTGCCGACGTAGAACGCGAGCAGTTCCTCGCGCGTCACGTCCATCCCGGCGCGCCTGACGACGACGAGAAGCGGCCGCTCGGTCCACTTCGGATGCGCGCATGCGATGCACGCGGCCTCGGCGACGGCCGGATGCGCGACCGCGACGTTCTCGACGTCGATCGAGCTGATCCACTCGCCGCCCGACTTGATCACGTCCTTGCTGCGGTCGGTGATCTGCAGGAAGCCGTCGGCGTCGATCGTCGCGACGTCGCCCGTCGGAAACCAGCCGTCGACGAGCGGCGACGCGTCGCCCCCGAAATAGCGGTCGATCACCCACGGCCCGCGCACCTGAAGATCGCCGAACGCGACGCCGTCCCACGGCAGCTCGCGGCCGTCCTCGCCGACAATCCGCATGTCGATCCCGTAGATCACCCGGCCCTGTTTCTCGAGCAGCCGCCGCTGCTCGTCGGCGCCGCGCTGCGACTGCGCCCAGTTGAGCTTGGACAGCGTGCCGAGCGGCGACAGCTCGGTCATCCCCCAAGCGTGGATCACCCGCACGTCGTAGTCGTCCTCGAACGCCTTCAGCATCGACGGCGGACACGCGGAGCCGCCGATCACCGTGCGCTCGAGCGTGGAGAAGCGCACGCCCGCCTCGCGCATGTACGCGAGCAGGCCGAGCCACACCGTCGGCACGCCCGCCGAGAACGTCACGCGCTCGGCCTCCATCAGCTCGTACAGCGACTTGCCGTCGAGATCCTTGCCCGGCAGCACGAGCTTCGCGCCCGTGAGCGCCGCCGTGTACGGCAGCCCCCACGCGTTGACGTGGAACATCGGCACGACGGGCAGCGCCGCGTCGAGCGACGACAGCCCCATCGCGTCGGGCAGCGCCGCGCCGTACGCATGCAGCACCGTCGAGCGATGCGAATAGAGCGCGCCCTTCGGGTGGCCCGTCGTGCCGGACGTGTAGCAGAGCGACGACGCCTGCCGCTCGTCGAGGAGCGGCCACGCGTAATCGCCGTTCTGCGCGCCGACGAGCGTTTCGTAGCAGAGATACGGCGTCGCGCCCTTCGGCAGGTGCGCGTCGTCCGTCATCGCGATCCAGCCCTTCACGTTCGGGCATTGCGGCGCGAGCTGGTCGACGAGCGGCGCGAAGGTCAGGTCGAACAGCACGTACTGGTCGTCGGCGTGATTGACGATGTACGCGATCTGCTCGGGAAAGAGGCGCGGATTGATCGTGTGGCAGACGGCGCCCATCCCGCTGATCCCGTAATACGCCTCGACGTGCCGGTAGCCGTTCCACGCGAGCGTTCCAATCCGGTCGCCCGCACCAGCGCCCAGGCGGATCAGCGCCTGCGCGAGCCGTTTGGAACGCGCTTCGCAATCGCGATAGGTATAGCGGTGAATGTCGCCCTCGACGCGTCGCGACACGATCTCGACGTCGCCCGCATGCCGCGCCGCATGCGCGATCAGCGACGACACGAGAAGCGGCATATCCATCATCTGGCCCAGCAACGGCTTACCCATCGTTTTCCTTCTCCCTGAATTATTTTTCCGATACGGTCTGCTGCGAACGGCTCGACGGCGTGCGGGCGGCTCCGAGCGCCCCGCGCGGCGCGGACTTACAATATCGGCTAACTTACAGATCAGCAATATGTCGTTTTCCACAAGCGAAGCCGCACCGGCCGCCCCTCTCCCCGATCTCGCCGCGACGCTCGCCGCGCCGCGACGCGACGCGTTCGCACAGCTCGGCGGCGCCTTCCTGACCCGGCTGCCCGCCGCGCCGCTGCCCGCGCCGTACGTCGTCGGCTTCTCCGACGACGCGGCGCGCACGCTCGGCCTCGATCCCGCGCTGCGCGACGCGCCCGGCTTCGCCGAGCTGTTCTGCGGCAACCCGACGCGCGACTGGGCGCAGGCGTCGCTGCCGTACGCATCGGTCTACTCGGGCCACCAGTTCGGCGTGTGGGCGGGCCAGCTCGGCGACGGGCGCGCGCTCACGATCGGCGAGCTCGAGCACGACGGCCGCCGCTACGAGCTGCAACTGAAGGGCTCGGGCCGCACGCCGTATTCGCGCATGGGCGACGGCCGCGCGGTGCTGCGCTCGTCGATTCGCGAATTCCTGTGCTCGGAGGCGATGCACCATCTCGGCATTCCGACGACGCGCGCGCTCGCCGTGATCGGCTCGGACCAGCCGGTGATCCGCGAGGAAATCGAAACGTCGGCGGTCGTCACGCGCGTCGCGGAGAGCTTCGTGCGCTTCGGCCATTTCGAGCACTTCTTCGCGAACGACCGGCCCGACCTGCTGCGCGCGCTCGCCGATCACGTGATCGAGCGCTTCTATCCGTCGTGCCGCGACGCCGACGATCCGTATCTCGCGCTGCTCGCCGAAGCGACGCGGCGCACCGCCGAGCTCGTCGCGCAATGGCAGGCGGTCGGCTTCTGCCACGGCGTGATGAACACCGACAACATGTCGATCCTCGGCGTGACGATCGACTACGGTCCGTTCGGCTTCATCGACGCGTTCGACGCGAAGCACGTCTGCAACCACTCGGACACGCACGGCCGCTACGCGTACCGGATGCAGCCGCGCATCGCGCACTGGAACTGCTTCTGCCTCGCGCAGGCGCTCTTGCCGCTCTTCGGCCTCGAGCGCGACGCGCCGAACGAAGACGCGCGCGCCGAGCGCGCGGTCGAGGACGCGCACGCGGTGCTCGGCCGCTTTCCCGACCAGTTCGGCCCCGCGCTCGAGCGCGCGATGCGCGCGAAGCTCGGCCTCGAGCGCGAGCAAGAAGGCGACGCGGCGCTCGCGAACCAGTTGCTCGAGATCATGGATGCGAGCCATGCCGATTTCACGCTGACGTTCCGCCGCCTCGCGCGCGTGTCGAAGCACGACGCGAGCGGCGACGCGCCCGTGCGCGATCTCTTCATCGATCGCGACGCGTTCGACCGCTGGGCGAACCTCTACCGCGCGCGCCTGTCGGACGAAGCGCGCGACGACGCGCATCGCGCGGCCGCGATGAATCTCGCGAATCCGAAATACGTGCTGCGCAACCATCTCGCGGAAACGGCGATACGCCGCGCGAAGGAGAAGGATTTTTCAGAAGTCGAGCGCCTTGCGGCCGTGCTGCGCCGCCCATTCGACGAGCAGCCGGAGCACGACGCGTACGCGGCGCTGCCGCCCGACTGGGCGAGCGCGCTCGAAGTGAGCTGCTCGTCGTGACGCCGCCAAGCCGTGACGCCGCGTGCCGTGCGACGCCGCACGGCCGCCGCGGACGTCGCGCATGAATCCATCAGGAGAATCGAAGATGTCAGGAGATCGAGACGACAAGCGTTATCCGTATCAAAAGGATGACGCCGAGCTACGCCGCCGCCTCACGCCGCTGCAATACGAAGTCACGCAACATGCGGCGACCGAGCGGCCGCACACGGGCGAATACACGGACACCGAGGACGCGGGGATCTACCACTGCGTCGTCTGCGGCACCGCGCTCTTCGAATCGGGCGCGAAATATCATTCGGGCTGCGGCTGGCCGAGCTACTTCAAGCCGATCGACGGCGAGGTGATCGACGAGAAAATGGACTACACGCACGGAATGACGCGCGTCGAAGTGCGCTGCAACCAGTGCGGCGCGCATCTCGGCCACGTGTTCGAGGACGGCCCGCGCGACAAAACCGGATTGCGGTACTGCATCAACTCGGCTGCGTTAAACTTCGAGGCTAAACCCGAGCGGACATGAGCCCGCGCAGGCCGACGAGCCGGCCTGCGCACACGCCGCGACGGGCGTCCCTACAACGGTGGCGGGCCCCATGCCCGCCACGCAGCCGCGAGCACCATGAAATTTCTGTTCGATCTGTTCCCGATCATTCTGTTCTTCGCCGCCTTCAAGCTGTGGGGCATTTTCACCGCGACGGCCGTCGCGATCGCCGCGACCCTCGCGCAGGTAGCCTGGGTCGCGTTCCGCCACCGGAAAGTCGACACGATGCTGTGGGTGAGCCTCGGCGTGATCGTCGTGTTCGGCGGCGCGACGCTCGTGCTGCATGACGAGAAGTTCATCCAGTGGAAGCCGACCGTCCTCTACTGGCTCTTCGCCGCCGGCCTCTGCGCCGCGCGCTATGTGTTCGGCAAGAACCTGATCGAGAAGATGATGGGCAAGCAGCTGACGCTGCCCGAACCGGTCTGGGACAAGCTGAACCTCGCCTGGGCCGCGTTCTTCGCGGCGCTCGGCGTGACGAATCTGTACGTCGTGCGCAATTTCACCGAATCACAGTGGGTCAACTTCAAGCTGTTCGGCACGACGGGCGCGATCGTCGTCTTCGTGATCCTGCAAAGCCTCTGGCTCGCGAAATACCTGAAGGACGAATGACGATGAGCGAGACCTTCCTCTACGCGACACCTGCCGAGCGCATCGCGCTCATCGAGGCGCGTCTATCCGCCGCGCTCGCGCCCGAATCGATCGACGTGCGCGACGACAGCGCGCAGCACGCGGGCCACGCGGGCGCCGCCTCGGGCGGCCACTACACGGTCACGATCGTGTCGGCCGCGTTCGCCGGCAAGAGCCGCGTCGCGCGGCACCGGCTGGTGTATGATGCGCTCGCCGATGCGATGCAACGCGGCATCCACGCGCTTGCGATCGTTGCGTACACGCCAGAAGAATATCCAGCGCCTTCCCGTTCTCAATAAGTCCGCCTCATTAGGAACTTCCCGATGATCCTGAAATTTCCCCGCCTGTGGGCCGCGGCAGCCGCTCTCGCGGCCGCTCCGGCTTTCGCCCAGAACATCGCCGTCGTGAACGGCACGCCGATTCCGAAGTCGCGCGCCGACGCGATGATCGCGCAGCTCGTCCAGCAAGGTCAGCAGGACACGCCGCAGTTGGAGCAGGCGGTGCGCCAGGAGCTCGTCAATCGCGAGATCCTGATGCAGGAGGCGATCAAGCGCGGCATTCCGAATCGTCCTGACGTGAAGGCGCAGATCGTCGTCGCGCAGCAGACCGCCGTGCTGCGCGCGCTGATCGAAGATTTCCTGAAGAAGAACCAGCCGAGCGACGCCGAACTGAAGGCACGCTACGACGAGCTCGTGAAAAACGCGGCCGGCCGCGAATATCACCTGCACCACATTCTCGTCGAAAACGAGCAACAGGCGAAGGACCTGATCGCGAAGATCAAGGGCGGCGCGAAGTTCGAGGATCTCGCGAAGCAATACTCGAAGGACCCGGGCTCGGCGAAGAACGGCGGTGATCTCGACTGGTCCGATCCGAAGGCGTACGTGCCGGAATTCGCGGCGGCCGCGCAGCAGTTGCAAAAAGGCCAGATGACGGATACGCCGGTGAAGACGCAGTTCGGCTGGCACATCATCCGCGTCGACGACATCCGCAGCATCACGCCGCCGCCGTTCGAGCAGGTCAAGCAGCAGATCGCGCAGCAGATGGTCCAGCAGAAGCTGCAGGCGTTCGAGGAAGGCCTGCGTCAGCAGGCGAAGATCCAGTAACGCCGCATCGCGCCGGATACAAGAAAGCCGCTCCTCGGAGCGGCTTTCTTTTTGTCCGCGCGCGAGCGCCGGATTGCCGGATTGCCGGGCCGACGAGCGGCATGTGCGGCGCGCCCGCGCGCTCGCGTGCCGTTACGCGTAGAACGACGCGTGATACCGGACTTCGCCCGCCGGGCGCGGCATGGCGTCGTCGAACGACAACGCCGTCAGGTATTCGGGCGGCGCGTGCGGAAACGCGATGTCGCCCGCCGGCCCGAAGCCGAAGCGCGCGTAATAGGCGGGATCGCCCAGCACGACGCACCCGCGCGCGCCGATGCGCCGCAGCGCATCGAGGCCGGTGCGCACCAGTTTCGCGCCGATGCCCTGCCGCTGGCAGCCGGGCAGCACCGCAAGCGGCGCGAGCCCGTACCAGCCAACGCTCTTCGCGCCGATCGTCACCGGCGAAAACGCGACGTGGCCGACAATGCGACGCTCGCGCTGCGCGACGAGCGATACGCTCAGGCAACCGTCCGCGCGCAGCGCATCGACGATGCGCCGCTCGAACTGTCCTCCGTGCGGCTCGCCCGCGAATGCGGCGGCGATCACGCCGGCGATCGCCTCGACGTCGGCCGCGCGCTCGTCGCGCGGCGTGACGGCGTGGCGGCGTCGGCCGGCTGCGGGCCGATCGTCATCGCGTCAGCCGAGCCAGCGGCGCGCGTTGCGGAACACGCGCAGCCACGGGCTCGCTTCGCCCCAGCCTTCCGGATGCCAGCTCATCGTCACCGTGCGATGGACGCGCTCCATGTGCGGCATCAGCACCGTGAAGCGGCCGTCCGCCGTCGTCACCGACGTGATGCCGGCAGGCGAGCCGTTCGGGTTGAACGGATAGCGCTCGGTCGCGTTGCCGCGATGATCGACGTAGCGCATCGCAATCGCGACGCGGCTTTGATCGCCCTGCTGCGAGAAATCAGCGAAGCCTTCGCCGTGCGCGACCGCAACCGGAATCCGCGAGCCCTCCATGCCGGCGAAGAAGATCGACGGCGAGCTTTGCACTTCGACGAACGAGAAGCGCGCCTCGAACTGCTCGGACTTGTTGCGCGTGAACTTCGGCCAAGCCTGTGCGCCCGGGATCATCGACGCGAGGCTCGACATCATCTGGCAGCCGTTGCAGATGCCGAGCGCAAACGTGTCGGGACGCGCGAAGAACGCGGCGAACATGTCGGCGAGCTTGTCGTTGAAGCGGATCGTCTTCGCCCAGCCCTCGCCCGCGCCCAGCACGTCGCCGTACGAGAAGCCGCCGCAGGCGACCGCGCCCGCGAAATCGGCGAGCGTCGCGCGGCCCGCGAGCAGATCGCTCATGTGAACGTCGTGCGCGTCGAAACCCGCGCGATCGAACGCGTACGCGGTTTCGAGATGCGAGTTCACGCCCTGCTCGCGCAGGATCGCGACGCGCGGACGCGCGCCCGTCGCGATGAACGGCGCGGCGACATCCTCCGCCGGATCGAACGTCAGCACGGGCGCGAGGCCCGGATCTTCGGCGTCGAGGATCGCGTCGTATTCGGCGTCCGCGCCGGCCGGATTGTCGCGCAGCCGCGCGATCCGCCAGCTCACTTCGGCCCACGCGCGCTGCAGCTCGACGCGCGGCGCTTCGTAGATCTTCTTCGCGTCGCGGTACACCTCGATCGCGTCGGTCTCGTTGACCGCGCCGATCACGTGCGAGCACGCGGACAGGCCGTGCTCGCGCAGCGCGCCGAGCACCGCGTCGCGGTCCGCCGCGCGCACCTGGACGACCGCGCCGAGCTCTTCGGAGAAGAGCGCGCGAATCGTGCGGTCCTCGCGGCGGCCGCTCGTCTGCTTCGCCCAGTCCTTCGCGTCGCCGTAGTCGGATTCGTGCTGCGCATCGAGCGTCAGCATGTCGACGTTCAGCGACACGCCCGCGTGCCCCGCGAACGCCATTTCGCAGACGGTCGCCCACAGGCCGCCGTCCGAGCGGTCGTGGTACGCGAGCAGCAGGCCCTGCGCGTTCAGCGCCTGGATCGCCGCGAAGAAGCGCTTCAGGTCTTGCGGATCGTCGACGTCGGGCGTCGCGTCGCCGACCTGCTGCGAGACCTGCGCGAGAATGCTGCCGCCGAGACGGTTCTTGCCGCGGCCGAGATCGATCGCGATCAGCGCGCTCGCGCCGACTTCCGCGACGCGGCGCAGTTGCGGCGTCAGATGGCGGCGCACGTCGTCGACGGGCGCGAACGCCGAGATGATCAGCGACACCGGCGCGACCACTTCCTTCGCGACGCCGCTCTCGTCCCACTTCGTCTTCATCGACAGCGAATCCTTGCCGACCGGAATGCCGATGCCGAGCGCGGGGCACAGCTCCATGCCGATCGCCTTCACGGTGTCGAAGAGCTTCGCGTCCTCGCCTTCGGTGCCGCACGCGGCCATCCAGTTCGCGGACAGCTTCAGCTTGTCGAGCGACGCGATCGGCGCGGCGGCGATGTTCGTGATCGCCTCGCCGACCGCCATCCGGCCGGACGCGGGCGCGTCGATCACGGCGAGCGGCGTGCGCTCGGCCATCGTCATCGCTTCGCCGCTGAAGCCCGCGTAGTCGAGCGCGGTGATCGCGCAATCGGCGACGGGCACCTGCCACGGGCCGACCATCTGGTCGCGCACCGACGTGCCGCCGACGGTCCGGTCGCCGATCGTGATGAGGAACGACTTGCTCGCGACGGTCGGGTGCTTCAGCACGTCGCGCGCGACGTCGGCAAGCGACATGCCCGTCACGTCGACGCCCGCGCGCTCGACGGCGACGCGCGCCACGTCGCGGTGCATGCGCGGCGGCTTGCCGAGCAGCACTTCCATCGGCATGTCGACCGGATATTCGGCCGCGCCCGCCGCCTCGTCGTCGACGAGCTGAAGCTGGCGCTCGTCGGTCGCGACGCCGACCACCGAGAACGGGCAGCGCTCGCGCGCGCAGATCGCCTCGAAGCGCGGCAGGTCCGCCGGCGCGATCGCCAGCACGTAGCGCTCCTGCGCCTCGTTCGACCAGATCTCGCGCGGCGACAGGCCCGACTCCTCGAGCGCGACCTTGCGCAGCTCGAAGCGCGCGCCCTTGCCCGCGCCGTCGACGATTTCGGGAAACGCGTTCGACAGGCCGCCCGCGCCGACGTCATGAATGCTGAGGATCGGGTTTTGATCGCCGAGCTGCCAGCAGCCGTTGATCACTTCCTGCGCGCGCCGCTCGATTTCCGGGTTGCCGCGCTGCACCGAATCGAAGTCGAGCTCGGCCGTGTTCGCGCCCGTGGCCATCGAGCTCGCCGCGCCGCCGCCCATGCCGATGCGCATGCCGGGGCCGCCGATCTGGATCAGCAGGGAGCCGGCCGGCACGTCGTGCTTGTGCGTGTGCTGATCGGCGATGTTGCCGATGCCGCCCGCGATCATGATCGGCTTGTGATAGCCGCGCACCTGGCCGCCGACGTTCTGCTCGTACACGCGGAAGTAGCCGCCGAGGTTCGGGCGGCCGAATTCGTTGTTGAACGCGGCGCCGCCGAGCGGGCCGTCGATCATGATCTGCAACGGCGATGCGATGCGGTCCGGGCGGCCGTACGGCGCATGCTGCTCGCTCGCGTCGCGCTCGCCGACGGGCTGCGCGGCGTCGCGTGCGTTTTCCCACGGCTGGCGTGCGTCCGGCAGGTCGAGGTTCGACACCGTGAAGCCCGCGAGGCCCGCCTTCGGACGCGCGCCGCGGCCCGTCGCGCCCTCGTCGCGAATCTCGCCGCCCGCGCCAGTCGCCGCGCCCGGGAACGGCGAGATCGCGGTCGGGTGGTTGTGCGTCTCGACCTTCATCAGCGTGTGCGTGAGCTCGGTGTGGCGGCCGTAGCGCTCGCCGGGCTCGCCGGCCGCGTTCGCGCCGCGCGGGAACCAGCGCTCCGCCCGCGCGCCCATCATGATCGACGAATTGTCCGAATACGCGACGATCGTGCCTTGCGGGCTCAGCTTCTCGGTGTTGCGGATCATCGCGAAGAGCGACATGTCCTGTTCTTGCCCGTCGATCGTCCACTGCGCGTTGAAGATCTTGTGGCGGCAGTGCTCGCTGTTCGCCTGCGCGAACATCATCAGCTCGACGTCGGTCGGGTTGCGCTCGAGCTTGCCGAACGCGTCGACGAGGTAGTCGATCTCGTCGTCGGCGAGCGCGAGGCCGAGTTCGACGTTCGCGCGCTCGAGCGCGCCGCGGCCCTGCGCGAGCACGTCGACCGTCGCGAGCGGCTTGGCCGGCAGCTCGTCGAACAGGTGCCGCGCGTCGTCGCGCGAGCCGACGACGCTTTCCGTCATCCGGTCATGCAGCGCGGCCGCGACGGCCGCGCGCGCGTCGGCGGCGAGCGCCTTCTTCGCGCCGACGCCGAGGATGCCCGCCTTCAGGGTCACCGTGAACTCGATCCCGCGCTCGATCCGGCGCACGCGCGCGAGGCCGCAGTGCTGCGCGATGTCGGTCGCCTTGCTCGCCCACGGCGACACGGTGCCGAAGCGCGGCAGCACGACGAAGGTCTCGGTCGCGCCCTTCTCGGCGGCCGGCTCGAACGGCGCGCCGTAGTGCATCAGCGCGTCGATGCGCGCGTTGTCGTCCGCCGCGAGCGGCTCGTGCGCGTTGACGAAATGCAGATACTGGCCGCGGATCGCGACGATGTCGCCGTCGATTTGCTTGAGCGCGTCGAGCAGGCGGGTTTGACGGAAATCGGAAAGCGCCGAAGCACCGGGAAAACACGAGAAGTGAGCCATGGGCTGGACTGACGTCGATGAGTCGCGCAAGCTGGCGACGTGGGGCGTAAGGAAGGCCGTAATTATACCCGGAAGTCGACCGCCGAACGGCCGCTCGCATGCGCCGCGCGCGCCGGCCCGACGCCGCGGCGCACGCATCGCGCCGGCCGGCGCGCGTCATTTGGCGCTATCATGCGCGCTTCACCGGGCCGGGCACGGCCTGCCACGCAAGATCCTCCATCGGGCCGGAAGCGGCGCCCGACATCGAATCGAACATGGATGTAATCGTCATCGGCGGCGGCGTCGCCGGCATCGCCACCGCCTACCAGCTGCGCGCGGCCGGCCATCGCGTGTGCGTCGTCGAGCGCCACGCGACGGTCGCGCAGGGCGCGACCTACGGCCAGGGCGGCACGCTGCTGCCGACGCCGCTCGACGTGTGGTTCGGCCCGACCTTCATGCGCGAGCGACGCGCGCAAAAGAGCGGCGTCGTCTACAAGCCGGGCTTGAACGGCGCGCTGCGGCGCTTCGCGAGCCGCCTCGACGCGCTGCGCGAGCCCGCCGCGTTCGCCGCGCAGTACGCGAAGCTGAAGCCGCTCGTCGAGCTCTCGCGCGACGCGATCGCCGACGTCGAGACGCGCTTTGGCCTCGAATTCGAGCAGAAGAGCGGCGTGCTGCACGTCGTGCGCGACGCGGCCGAATGGGAACGCACGCAACCCGCGCTCGACCTGATGCGCGACCTCGGCCTGCCTTACGAAACGCTCACGCCCGACGCGTGCGCGGCGCTCGAGCCGTCGATGCCCGCCGAGCCCGCGTTCGCGGGCGGCGTGCTGTTCGCGCAGGAGCGCACCGCGAATTGCCCGCTGCTCGTGAAGCTCGTCAAGCAGGTGCTCGACGAGCACGACGTGCAGTTCCGGCTCGGCCGCGCGGCCGCGGCGATCCGCACCGACGCGAAGCGCGCGGCCGTCGAGCTCGCGCCCGATCCGGCCGATCCGCGCGCGGCGAAGGCGAAGGAAGTCGACGTGATCTCGGCCGACGCGATCGTCGTCGCCGCGGGCACGGAGAGCCTTTCGCTCGTCGAGCCGCTCGGCGTGCGCGCGCCGCTGCATCCGGTGCGCATCCACACGCTGACGGCGCCGCTCGCGTACGAGGAGCACGCGCCGCATCTGAGCATCGTCGACTCGGTCAAGCGGATCGCGATCACGCGGCTCGGCCAGCGGCTGCGGATTGGCGGCGCCGCCGTGCTGCAAAGCGCGAAGGACACCGCGCGGCCGCTGCCCGAGCCGCTCTCCGAGACCGCGCTCGCGCTCCTCGGCCAGGCGACGCACGATTGGCTGCCCGGCGTCGCGAAAATCTCCGCCGCGCGCGCGTGGCAGGGCGCGAAGCTGTTGTCGCCGGACGGCCTGCCCGTCGTCGGGCCGACCGCCGACCCGCGGGTCTTCGTCAATTTCGGCCACGGCCCGGCGGGCTGGGGCCTTGCGTTCGGGTCTGCTAAAGTGGTGGCAGATGACGTCGGCGGCGGCGCGCACCGCGTGCCCGCCGACACGCTCGCCGCGCTGCGCGCGGAGCGCTTTGCCACCTGACGCCGTTGCCGCCGCGCGCGGGGCGGCGCGTGATCGCGAGCCGCCCATGATCCTCTCTGCCGATTCCGCCCCGCCCCCTTCTCCCGAGCCGTTCGACGCGCCGCCGATTCACGCGAGCGAGCCGCTCTTGACCGTCGCCGAGCTGCGCGACGTCGAGACCGCGGCCACCGCCACGCTGCCGCCCCACACGCTGATGGACCGCGCGGGCAAATCCGCCGCGCAATGGCTCGCCGCGCGGCTCGTCAGCGACCCTCGCCCCGTCTGGTTCGCGGTCGGCCCCGGCAACAACGGCGGCGACGCGCTCGTCGCCGCGGCCGAGCTGCGCCGGCTCGGCTTCGCGGCCGACGCCTGGATGCCAATCGAAGCGAAGCCCGACGACGCGCGCTGGGCGCTCGAGCGCGCGCGCGCGGCGAACGTGCCGATCGACGAAGCGGCCCCCGAATCATTCGACGGCTACGGCTGGCTCGTCGACGGCCTGTTCGGCATCGGCCTCGCGCGGCCGCTCGACGGCGCGTACGCGGCGATCGCGCAGCGAATCGCGGCGCGCGCGCGGCACACGGGCCGCGTGCTCGCGCTCGACGTGCCGAGCGGCCTCGACAGCGACACCGGCATGCGCGTCGGCGCGGGCCCGGCCGTCGCGGCAACCGACACGCTGTCGTTCATCGCCGCGAAGCCCGGCCTCTACACGGGCGACGGGCGCGACCTGGCGGGCGAGATTCACGTCGCGCCCCTCGATCTCGACGAGGCCGTCGCGCCCGCGATCCGGCTGAACGCGCCCGATCTCTTCGACGCGCGCCTGCCCGAGCGCGCGTTCGCGTCGCACAAGGGCACGTACGGCAGCGTCGCGATCGTCGGCGGCGACACGGGCATGTGCGGCGCGCCGATCCTCGCCGCGCGCGCGGCGCTCTTCGCGGGCGCGGGCAAGGTCCACGTCGGCTTCGTCGGCGCGGGCGCGCCGCCGTACGATCCGCCGTATCCGGAACTGATGCTGCATCCGGCCGACGCGCTGCCGACGGCCGCGCTCACCGCGCTCGCGATCGGCTGCGGGCTCGGCGCGAGCGAGCACGCCGCGCACACGCTCGCGGCGCTGCTGCGGCTCGACGCGCCGAAGCTCATTGACGCCGACGCGCTGAACCTGATCGCGAAAACGCCCGAGCTTGCCGACGCGCTCGCCGCGCGCGGCCGCGCGGGCGACGCCGCCGTGCTCACGCCGCACCCGCTCGAAGCAGCGCGCCTGCTGTCGACCGACGCGGCCGACGTCCAGCGCGATCGCGTCGCGGCCGCGCGCGCGCTCGCCGCGCGCTTTTCGGCGATCGTCGCGCTGAAGGGGTCCGGCACCGTGATCGCGGCGCCCGACGGCCGCGTCGCGATCAACCCGACCGGCAACGCGGCGCTCGCCACAGGCGGCACGGGCGACGTGCTGGGCGGCCTGATCGGCGCATTCCTCGCGCAGCGGATGCCGCGCTACGAAGCGGCGCTCGCGGGCGTCTACCTGCACGGGCTCGCCGCCGAGCGGCTGTGCGCGGCGGGGGCGGGCCCGGCGGGCACAGCCGCGGGCGAGCTCGCGGCCGCCGTGCGCCTGCTGATCAATCGGCTGTTTTATACGCGACCCGCCACGTCGGGCCAAGCGCCGCTATACTGATCGTCCCGCCGCGCAGGCGGGCTCCTCGTCCGCCTGCATGCCGCGCGCCGGCGCGCAGGCGCGGCCCTCCCCGGTTCAAGCCGTTTCGCTCCTGATTGCCATGACGCTGAATTCGCTCCCCGTTTGGCCCGCGCTGCAAGCGCACTACGAAGAGATCCGCGACGCGCATCTGCGCGACTGGTTCACCCCCGCCAACGATCCCGCGCCGACGCGCGCCGAACGCTTCACGTTCGAAGGCGGCGGCCTTGCGGCCGATTTCTCGAAGAACCGCATCACCGCAGCGACGCTCGCCCTGCTCGTGCAGCTCGCGCGCGAAGCGGGCGTCGAGGCGCGCCGCGACGCGATGTTCGCGGGCGAAATCGTGAACCCGACCGAAGGCCGCGCGGCGCTGCACACCGCGCTGCGCGCGAGTTCGCCCGACGCGCCGTTCCACGCGCAGGTCGCGGCCGAACGCGCGAAGATGGCGCGCTTTTCCGACGCGGTGCGCAGCGGCGCATGGACGGGCTACACCGGCAAGCGGATTCGCCACGTCGTGAACATCGGCATCGGCGGGTCGGACCTCGGGCCGAAGATGGTCGTCCACGCGCTGCATCACGTCGCGACGCCCGACATCGCGACGCACTTCGTGTCGAACGTCGACGGCGCCGATCTCGCACGCGTGCTCGAGCGGATCGATCCGGAAGAAACGCTCGCGATCATCGTGTCGAAGACCTTCACGACGCTCGAGACGATGACGAACGCGCGCTCGCTGCGCGACTGGTTCGTCGCGAAGGGCTGCCCGGAGGGCGCGCTCGCGAAGCATTTCGTCGGCGTGTCGGCGAACCCCGCCGAAGTCGTCAAGTTCGGCATCGCCGAAACCAACGTGTTCGAGATGTGGGACTGGGTCGGCGGCCGCTACTCGCTGTGGTCGGCGGTCGGCCTGTCGATCATGATCGCGATCGGGCCGGAGCGCTTCGGCGAACTGCTCGCCGGCGCGCACGACATGGACGAGCACTTCCGCACCGCGCCGCTCGAGCGCAACCTGCCGGTGCTGCAAGGCCTCGTCGGCATCTGGTATCGCAATTTCTTCGGCGCGCAGAGCTATCTCGTCGCGCCTTATTCGGAAGCGCTGCATTACCTGCCGTCGTATCTGCAACAGCTCGAGATGGAGAGCAACGGCAAGTCCGCGCGAATCGACGGTGCGTTCGTCAACTACTCGACTTCCGCCGTCACGTGGGGCGAGCCCGGCACGAACGGCCAGCACGCGTTCTTCCAGATGCTGCACCAGGGCCCGACGCTCGTGCCGATCGATTTCGTCGCCGTGCTCACGCCCGAGCATCCGCTCGCGAGCCACCACCCGAAGCTGCTCGCGAACTGCTTCGCGCAAAGCGAGGCGCTGATGCTCGGCCGCACGCTCGACGAGGCGCGCAAGATCGCGGGCCCGGAGAAGCCGGAGCTCGCGCCGCACCTGACGTTCCCCGGCAACCGGCCGACGACGACGCTCCTCGTCGACGCGCTCACGCCGCGCGCGCTCGGCGCGCTGATCGCGCTCTACGAGCACAAGGTGCTCGTGCAGGCCGCCGTGTGGAACATCAACCCGTTCGACCAGTGGGGCGTCGAGCTCGGCAAGATCCTCGGCAAGATCGTCGAGGCGGACCTGACGGCCGCGCAGCCCGATCCCGCGAAGCACGATTCGTCGACGTCGACGCTGATCGCGCGCGCGCGCAAGGCGCTCGGCAAGTAATGCACGTGCGGCGCGCGAGCGACGGCGGTCGAGCCGCTGCTGCGCCGCCGTTCGCGCCGCGTCAGCTCGCCTCTTGCCGCTCGCGGTCCGCACCGCGCAAATGCCCCGCCTCGAGCACGACCGTCGTCTCGCAGCGGCGCGCGAGCTCCGGATCGTGCGTGACGAGCACGAGCGTCGCGCCGTGCGCGCGGTTCAGCTCGAACATGAGGTCGATCACCGCATGGCCCGTCGCCGCATCGAGGCTGCCCGTGGGTTCGTCGGCGAACAGCAGCGCCGGGCGCGTGACGAACGCGCGCGCCAGCGCGACGCGCTGCTGCTCGCCGCCCGACAGGAGCTTCGGATAGTGACCGGTGCGCGCGCCGAGCCCGACCTCTTCGAGCAACGCGCGCGCGCGCTGCGCGGCCTCGCGCGCGCCGACGCCGCCTTGCAGCTCGAGCGGCAGCATCACGTTCTCCAGCGCGCTCAGATGCGGCATCAGCTGGAACGACTGGAACACGAAGCCGACCGCGCCGTTGCGCAGCGCCGCGCGCGCATCCTCGTCGAGCTGGCCGAGATCCTGGCCGAACAGGCGAACCGTGCCCTCGGTCGCGCTGTCCAAGCCGGCGAGCAGACCGAGCAGCGTCGATTTGCCCGACCCCGACGCCCCGACGATCGCGACGCTGCTGCCGGCGCGAACCGTCAGATCGATGCGGTCGAGGATCGTCAGTTCGCCGGCGGCGTCGGCGACACGCTTGCACACATTCCGCACTTCGATGATCGGATCGGTAATCTTGAGCATGAAACGCACATTTCACTGGAAGGTTGGCGCAACACTCGCCGCGATCGCGGCGCTCGCCGGCCCGGCATCCGCGGCGACGAACGCCGCGCCCTCGACCGGCGCACACGGCAGCAAGCCCGTGATCGTGGTGCTCGGCGACAGCCTGTCGGCCGAGTACGGCCTGCCGCGCGACACGGGCTGGGTCGCGCTGATGCGCACGCGTCTCGCGGCCGAGCGAATCGATTATAGCGTCGCGAACGCGAGCATCTCCGGCGACACGACGAGCGGCGGCCGCGCGCGGCTGCCCGCGGTGCTCGCGCGGCTGAAGCCCGCCGTCGTCGTCGTCGAGCTCGGCGCGAACGACGCGCTGCGCGGCGTGCCGCTCGCCGCGACCGAAAGCAACCTGCGCGAGATCGTCGCGCAGGCGCGGCAGGCGCGCGCGCAAGTGCTGCTCGTCGGCATGTACGTGCCGCCGAATTACGGCCCGGACTACACGCAGAAGTTCCACGGGATGTACGCGACGCTGTCGAAGGAGATGCGCGTGCCGCTCGTGCCGTTCTTGCTCGCCGGCATCGAGAACAAGCCCGACATGTTCCAGGCCGACCAGATCCATCCGACGCAGGCCGCGCAGCGCCAGTTGCTCGACAACGTGTGGCCGGCCCTCAAGCCGCTGCTGCGGACGTCGTCGCGCTGACGGTGGCACGCTGACGGTAACGCGCCGAAGGCCGACGTCAGCGCCGATACCGCGTGACAATCGCGACAATTCGGCGGCGCGCAAGCGCACGCCGCACCGCAGACCATCCCGCATCGCCCGAAACGCAGCCGCGCTCCGGGGCGCACGCCGAAACGAAACAGCCCCGCTCGATGGCGGGGCTGTTTTGCATCGAGCGGGCGCGTTCGTACGCGCCGCCGGTCGCGGTCCGTCAGTTCGAACCTTGCTGCGCGTTATCGGCGCTCTGGCCGTACACCTTGACCTTCGAGCGCGCGCGCAGCGACGCGAGATACGCTTGCGTCTCGCTTTGCGCGTACACCTGCGCGAGCTGCTGCTGGGCGGCCGCGAGGCGCTGATCGTCGACGGGCGCCGCCGCCACGACCGAATTCACGCGGAAGATCGCATAGCCGTCGGCGCCGAGATCGATACCGACGTACGCGGGCAGCGTCTTCGGATCGACCTTGTAGATCGCGCTGACGGCCGCGGGCGGCAGCCCATGCGCCTGCGTGCGCGAGATCTTGTCAGGCGCGGCGAAGCCCGCCGTCGACTTCGACTTGCGCAGCTCCGCGAGCTTCGCTTCGCCGTCCTGCTTCGCAAGGCGCGCCGCCTCTTCGGCCACCACCTTCGCGCGCACCTGATCCTTGATCGCGCCGAGCGCGGGCACGATCGACGGCTGATAATTCGTCACGCGCGCGGCGATCAGCGTGTTGTTGCCGATGTCGACCGCCTGCGTGTTGTTGCCGTTCTTCACCGAATCGGCGGCGAACACGGCCGCGAGGAACTTCGCGTTGTTGAGCGGGCTGTCGGGCGGCAGCGCCGGGTTCGGTTGCGGCGACACCGTCGCGGTCTGGATCGTCAGCTTGTACTTGTCGGCGGCCGGCTGCAGGCTCTTCGCCTTTTCGTAGACGGTCGACGAGAAGCCTTCCGCGTTGTCCGCGAACGCCTTCGCCGCGAACTGCTGCTTCAGGTCGGCCGCGATCGACTCCTTCACTTCCGCGAGCGGCTTCACGACGGCCGGCTTCACGTCGGTCGCCTTCAGGATGTGAAAGCCGAAATCGCCCTGCACGACGCCGCTCATGTCGCCCTTCTTCAATGCGAACGCTGCGTCGTCGAACGCAGCGCCGCCCGCGGTCGAGCCGCGCGTGATGAAGCCGAGGTCACCGCCCTTCGCCGCCGACGGCGCGTCCTGCGAGTTCTTCTCGGCGATCTGCGCGAACTGGTCCGGACGCGCCTTCACGTCGGCGAGCAGCTGCTCGGCCTTCGCCTTCGCGGCGGCCTTCTCGGCCGCGCTCGCATCCTTCCCCGCGGCGATGAAGATATGGCTCACGCGCACCTGCGCGTCGGTGCGGTAGCGCGCGATGTTGTCGTCGTAGTACTTCTTGATGTCGACGTCGCTCGGCTGCGCCGAGGCGGCGGCCGCCGCCTGCGAGTACACGAGATACTGGATCGTCGCCGTCTCGCGCGTCGCGAACGCCTGCTTGTGCGCGTCGTAGTAAGCGGAGATCTGCGCGTCGGTCGGCTGCACCTTCGCCGCGTAGTCGGCCGATTTCAGCACCATCGGCTGCACTTCGCGCTGCTGCTCGGCGAGCTCGGTCAGACGGCGCGCGACGCTCTTCGGCGTGAACGCGCTCGACACGATGCTCGCCGGAATCTGCTGCAACGCGAGGTTGTAGCGCACGCGCTCCTGGTATTGGTCGGCCGTCATGCCCTGCATCGCGAGCATCTGCGTGTAGCGCTCGGCGTCGAACGAGCCGTCCGGCTTCTTCAGCGACGCGATCACCGGATCGCCCAGCAGCGTCTGGCGCACGGCGCCGTCCGATGCGGTCAGATGCAGGCGCTGCGTCTCGTCGGCGAGCGCGCGCTGCTGGATCAGGCCGTCGAGCAGTTGCTGGCGACGCTCGGGCGTGTCGAACGCTTTCGCGTCGAACTGCGCGCCGAGCATCTGGCGCGCCTGGTCGACCTGCTGGCGCAGCATGCCGTCGAACTCCGCGCGCGTGATCTTGCGCCCGTTGACGGCCGCGACGTTCGCGCTTTCGTCGAAGAACCCACGGAAACCCTGAATGCCGACGATCCCAAGCCCCGGCAGCACGATCAGGAGCAGGAAAAACATCATCAGGCGCTGGTGATTGCGAAAGAAATCGAGCATGCGTGGCGGCGTGAGCTGGACAAAACGCCCGATATTACAACAGCGGGCAAGAAAAAAGGCGAACCGGAGTTCGCCTTTCGGGATGATGGCGGAGCGGACGGGACTCGAACCCGCGACCCCCGGCGTGACAGGCCGGTATTCTAACCGACTGAACTACCGCTCCTTGGTCTTGCTTGCGTGGCCGGGACGCGAAATCGGACGAGATGCCGCACGCCCATCGAAGGCATACGCTCGGCCGGTCCCGGCAGCTACCGCGAGAGCGCGGTGGCAATCCGAAATATTATCCGATATTGTCATCCGAGCGCAACGGCAATTCGCCTGTCGCCTGCGAGATAAGCCTTGCCCGCCTTCGGCGCCCAACCGACAGATCGACACGTACCGCAACACGCTTTCCCGTCACGCGACACGCGCCCGCCGCGCTTTCGCGCTCATCGAGACCATTCGTCACCGGTTGCGCCTACAACGACGCGGCGCCTCGCCCTCGCCCAGCGCTTCGCCTGCGCGATCGCGATGCGTATCGCGCTGCCTTCCGACATCCCGTCTCTCAGCAGCGCATTGGCGATCTCGATTGCCTTGTCGCGCACCCAGGGCGTCAGATTGCGCATCGACGCCGGGTAGCGTTCGGCGGTCCAGGGCATGTTGCCTCCGCGTGCAAAAGCGGGGCGATCGAACCGGCACGAACATGCAGCCACCTTCGGATCGCACGCGGTGCGTCACGCGATGCGCGCATCACCGGCGCTCCAGACGGCTCAGCAGCGCATTCGCACGCTATCGATGCCCTTACGGCGAGCGCTCGCCGATTATGCAATCAAGCACGCGGCCGACGCCCGGCGCCGCCTCGACACGCACTCGCGCGCAAGAGCACGCGCCAGCACGAATGCCGCCGCGCGAGCCGCTCACCGACGCCAATACGCGCGAACGAGTTGTTCGTCCTGACTGTATTTCAGGTCGAGCGAGCCCTGATACGCGGATTTCAGCGCCGAGCCGAGATTGCGCGCCAGATGGACGTCGGTGGTGGTCACGACGGTCGCGCCGCCGTCGGTGTCGATCGCCATGATCCGCTGCATCGGATGTCCCGCGCGCGCCCGCTCCTCGTGATGGCGCAACAACTGCAGCAGTTCCGACAGATGCTCGCTCGCGAACGGTCCGTCGATATGGAGATAGCCGGCCGGCATGCGCTCGGCGGTTCGTTGACAGGCGCCGCATTGATGCTCGTGCGCGTCGTCGGGACGCGCGAGCCACTGCCAGCGCCCGGCGCTGAAAACCGCGCCGCATGTGGGACACACCGTCGGCTCGTGCAGCTTGCGACGCATCGCATAGGGATCTTGCGCGAGTCCGGGATAGACCACTTCGTGACTGCCTGCCTTGAAAGGCCGCGTGCGATGATTCATGGAGACGCTCCTTGCATGACGCCGAACGAATGCAACGACAGCCTCAGCCTAGGGCAGGCGCCCGGCTCGACGTTGACCTGAGTCAACGAAGCCATGCCGCGCTTACGGGCACGCGCAACCCGCGACGCGACGCAACGCGCAATGCCCGCGCCGCAGGCGATACGCCCCTTCCCGTTTGCACACGTTGCGCCGCCGCATCGCGCGGCGCTCGTGCCGCCGGCGCATCCCGTGCCCGCCCGCGCAACCGCCGGGCGTTGATCGACATCAAGCCGGCATTCGCGCCGCGGCGAACAATAAGGGCGTCGCGGCACGCAAGAAGCCGAACCGCATCGACCAACGGCGCGCGCCGCATGCGGCCGACGACGCATACGCACGACCAACCACGTTTTTCACCGAGTACAACAATGACATTACCGCTCGAAGTCTCGATTCAAGGAATGCCTCGCTCCAACGCGCTCGAAGAAGCCGTCGCCCGCCACGCCGCCAAGCTCGAACGCCATTGCGCCGACATCATCCGCTGCCGGGTCAGCGTGATCCTCGACGACAGACACAAGCACCAGGGCAAGCCGTTCGACGTGCATGTCGACGTGACGATTCCGGGGCGCGAGATCGTGTCGAATCGCGAATCCGACGAGGACGTGTACGTCGCGCTGCGCGACGCGTTCAGCAATGCCGAGCGGATGCTCGACGATGCGGTGAACAAGCGCCGGGACCACACGAGGCAGTCCGCTTAGCGGCGCCACCGCGCAGCGCATCTCGTGCACATCCCGCGCGCAGGACAAACCCCGCACGCGGCCAGACGGGCGCTCCCGACGGCGCTCGCCGGCCGCTCCGCCAGAACGACGCGCGCTCGACGCTCGGGCGAATCGCAATGCGGCTCCGCGCCGCGTGGACGCCTTACGGCGGACATCGCGACGCCCCACCACGCGGAGCGCCCGCGTCGCGCGCCCGCATCGAGTTGGCGAAGCCTCAAAACAAAAAACCCGCAAAGCGAATCGCCATGCGGGTTTCGGTTGCTGCTCCTGTCTGCTTCGAACGCGTGCCGCGAAACGGAAATGGTGGGTGCTGAGAGGCTCGAACTCCCGACCTACGCCTTGTAAGGGCGCCGCTCTACCAACTGAGCTAAGCACCCGCTCCGGATTCACGCCGTTCTCGATCGGGGCATCGCACCCCTCAAGCAGCTAGCCGGTGATTTTAGCGCAACCTTCAACGCTTTGCCAAGCCTCAATTCGGACACGGCTGGCGCGCGGATGTCGATCGCCTCGCCGGCCGGCGCGGCTTGCCGCCGCCGCGCTCGCCGCCCCACCCCCGAACGCGCCGAAGCCCGCCGCGCATTATCGTGACGCGGCCACGGCCGGTTCGCCGGCCGGACAGCGCATCGGGCTCGCGCGCCGCCCATGACCTCGGCCAATCAACGTGCATTGCGCCACGGTCGATCGACTCGGTCTCGCTCGTTTCATCCGCACTCCGGGGTCGGCCGCCGCTTCACGCCGTGCATGAAGCGCGCACACGCAGCCCCGCGAACCAGAGAAAACCCACAACGAAACGCCGAGACGCGCTCGCCTCCTGGCCCGGCACGCGGGAAGCACGCTCCGTCATCACGCCGCGCAAAAACAAAGCCCACGGCCTTGCGACCGTGGGCTTGTTCAGCAGAACGCAAATTGCTTGCGCGCGCTCAGTGCTTGACGACTTCGGACGAGCCGGCGTCCTTCGCGGGTTCCGCAACGGGCGCCGCCGCTTTCGCCTCTTCTTCCGGCAGCGCGCTCGGCAAACGTTCGAGCGCAAGCTCGAGCACCTTGTCGATCCAGCGAACCGGCACGATTTCGATCGCGTTCTTCACGTTGTCCGGAATGTCCGCGAGATCCTTCACGTTCTCTTCCGGAATCAGCACGAGCTTGATGCCGCCGCGGTGCGCCGCGAGCAACTTCTCCTTCAGCCCGCCGATCGGCAGCACTTCGCCGCGCAGCGTGATCTCGCCCGTCATCGCGACGTCGGCGCGTACCGGGATGCCCGTCAGCACCGACACGAGCGCCGTCGTCATCGCGATGCCGGCGGACGGACCGTCCTTCGG
Source organism: Burkholderia sp. ABCPW 111 (assembly GCF_000773065.1). Lineage (NCBI taxonomy): Bacteria > Pseudomonadati > Pseudomonadota > Betaproteobacteria > Burkholderiales > Burkholderiaceae > Burkholderia > Burkholderia sp. ABCPW 111. The sequence goes on from NZ_JPWT01000025.1 coordinate 89,431, forward strand.
CGTCGCGCCTTCGGGCACGTGGATGTGGATGTCCTGCTTCTCGAACGCCTCATCCTTGATGCCGAGCCGGCGCGAGCGCGAGCGCACGACCGAGCGCGCGGCCTCCACCGATTCCTTCATCACGTCGCCGAGCGAGCCCGTGCGGATCACGTTGCCCTTGCCGGGCATCACGGCCGCCTCGATCGTCAGCAGATCGCCGCCCACTTCGGTCCACGCGAGCCCCGTGACCTGACCGACCTGGTTCTCCTTCGCGGCAAGGCCGAAATCGTACTTGCGCACGCCGAGGAACGTGTCGAGGTTCTCGCCGTCGACCTTGATCGCGCCCGTTGCCTTCTTCAGCAGCAGCATCTTCACGACCTTGCGGCAGATCTTCGAGATTTCGCGCTCGAGCGACCGCACACCGGCTTCCCGCGTGTAGTAGCGGATGATGTCGCGGATCGCCTGCTCGGTGACCTCGACCTCGCCTTCCTTCAGGCCGTTGTTCTTCTTCTGCTTCGGCAGCAGGTAGCGCTGCGCGATGCTCACCTTTTCGTCTTCCGTGTAGCCCGACAGACGGATTACTTCCATCCGGTCGAGGAGCGGCGGCGGAATGTTCAGCGAGTTCGACGTCGCGACGAACATCACGTCCGACAGATCGAAATCGACCTCGACGTAGTGGTCGGCGAACGTGTGGTTCTGTTCCGGATCGAGCACTTCGAGCAGCGCCGACGACGGATCGCCGCGGAAATCCATCCCCATCTTGTCGACTTCGTCGAGCAGGAAGAGCGGATTGCGCACGCCGACCTTCGACAGGCTCTGCAGGATCTTGCCCGGCATCGAGCCGATGTAGGTGCGGCGGTGGCCGCGGATCTCGGCTTCGTCGCGCACGCCGCCCAACGCCATCCGGACGAACTTGCGGTTCGTCGCGCGCGCGATCGACTGGCCGAGCGAGGTCTTGCCAACGCCCGGGGGCCCGACGAGGCAGAGGATCGGCGCCTTCACCTTGTCGACGCGTTGCTGCACCGCAAGATACTCGAGAATCCGCTCCTTGACCTTCTCGAGGCCGTAGTGATCCTCGTCGAGCACCTTCTCGGCGTTCGCAAGATCGTTGTTGACCTTGCTCTTCTTGCGCCACGGCAGCGCGATCAGCGTGTCGATGTAGTTGCGCACGACGGTCGCTTCCGCCGACATCGGCGACATCAGCTTGAGCTTCTTCAGCTCGGCGTCGGCCTTCTTCTTCGCTTCCTTCGGCATGCGCGCGGCGTTGATGCGCTTCTCGAGCTCCTCGAGATCCGCGCCTTCCTCGCCTTCGCCCAGTTCCTTCTGGATCGCCTTGACCTGCTCGTTCAGGTAGTACTCGCGCTGGCTCTTCTCCATCTGGCGCTTCACGCGCCCGCGGATGCGCTTTTCGACCTGCAGGATGTCGATCTCGGCCTCGAGCTGCGCGAGCAGGTGCTCGAGACGCTCGATGACCGGGAACATCTCGAGGATGTGCTGCTTCTGGTCGAGCTTGAGCGGCAGGTGCGCGGCGATCGTGTCGGCGAGCCGGCCCGCCTCGTCGATGCCCGACAGCGACGTCAGGATTTCGGGCGGGATCTTCTTGTTCAGCTTCACGTACTGGTCGAACTGCGACACGATCGCGCGGCGCAGCGCTTCCGTCTCGGCGCTGTCCGCGTGATCCGGTTCGAGCGGCATCACTTCGCACGAGAACTGCGTCTCCTGCTCTTCGATCGACAGCGCGCGCGCGCGCTGCAAGCCCTCGACCAGCACCTTCACGGTGCCGTCGGGCAGCTTCAGCATCTGCAGGATGTTCGCGATGCAGCCGACGTCATACATGTCCTTTTCGGTCGGCTCATCCTTTGCGGCCGTCTTCTGGGCGACGAGCATGATGTGCTTGCCGCCTTCCATCGCAACTTCCAGGGCCTTGATCGACTTCGGCCGGCCCACGAAGAGCGGAATCACCATGTGCGGGAAAACGACGACATCCCGCAGCGGCAGCAGCGGGAGCGTGGTGCGTTCCGGCGGGAGAAGTTGGGTGCCTGACATTTCATTTCCCCATGAGTGGAATCAATTGTTCGATAAGTAAGGCCGGCACAACGGATTGCAAGCCTTCAGCGCGTGGGAAATATTCAGTAAAAAGGTTACCGTTCGGTTCGAGTCAGAGTTACCCACAAGATAAACGAAAAAAAGCCGTTCACGATTCCATGAACGGCTTTTTTGCACATCAAACGTCAAAGCCGGTCAATTCGAACCCGCCACTTTCGGCGTGTCCTCATAAATCAATAACGGTTTGCCGTCTCCTTCGATGACATTGTCGTCGATGATCGCCTTGCTGACCCCTTTGAGGGTCGGCAACTCGTACATCACGTCGAGGAGCGCCTGCTCGATGATCGAACGCAGCCCGCGCGCGCCCGTCTTGCGACGGATCGCCTTGCGAGCGACCGCCTGCAGCGCGTCCGGCCGGATTTCGAGTTCGACCCGCTCCATCGCGAAAAGCTTCTGATACTGCTTGACGAGCGCGTTCTTCGGCTCGACGAGAATCTTCATCAGCGCGGCTTCGTCGAGCTTGCCGAGCGTCGCGACGACAGGCAGACGGCCGATCAGCTCGGGGATCAACCCGAATTTGATCAGATCCTCCGGCTCGACCTCGCGCAGCACTTCGCCCGCATCCCGCTCCTGCTTGCTCTTCACGGTCGCGCCGAAACCGATGCCCGTCTTCTCGGTGCGATCGGTGATCACTTTCTCGAGGCCGTCGAACGCGCCGCCGCAGATGAACAGGATGTTGGTCGTGTCGACCTGGATGAAATCCTGGTTCGGATGCTTGCGGCCGCCCTGCGGCGGCACCGACGCCATCGTGCCCTCGACGAGCTTGAGCAGCGCCTGCTGCACGCCCTCGCCCGATACGTCGCGAGTGATCGACGGGTTGTCCGACTTGCGGCTGATCTTGTCGATCTCGTCGATGTAGACGATTCCGCGTTGCGCCTTCTCGACCTCGTAGTTGCAGTTCTGCAGCAGCTTCTGAATGATGTTCTCGACGTCCTCGCCCACGTAGCCGGCTTCCGTCAGCGTGGTCGCGTCGGCGATCACGAACGGCACGTTCAAGAGGCGCGCGAGGGTCTGAGCGAGGAGCGTCTTGCCGGAGCCCGTCGGGCCGATCAGCAGGATATTGCTCTTCGACAACTCGACATCGTCCTTCTTGTCGAGATGCTTCAGGCGCTTGTAGTGATTGTAGACGGCGACGGCGAGGATCTTCTTCGCGCGCTCCTGCCCGATCACGTACTGATCGAGGATGTCGCGAATTTCCTGCGGGCTCGGCAGGTCGGATTTGGACAGGCTGGCTTCGACGCCCGCCGCGGCCGCTTCGTCACGAATGATCTCGTTGCACAAGTCGATGCATTCATCGCAGATGAACACAGACGGCCCCGCGATGAGTTTTTTCACCTCATGCTGGCTTTTGCCGCAAAACGAGCAATACAACAGCTTCTCGCTGTTCGAACCTTTCTTGTCCGCCATGAATGTAGAGCCTCCGGACACGTGAGTTACATGATACGCCGTTTGTCCCCGACACCATGACCTGGTAAATACTCGGGAGACGGCGGCGATGTTCTTTTGCCGCAGATGCTCGGGGCGCGTGGCGGGCGCCACCCCTATTGGGGCGGCACCCCACTAAAGCTTACGGACGCTTCGTCGACACGTGGTCGATCAGCCCGTACGCCTTCGCATCTTCGCTGGACATGAAATTATCACGGTCGGTGTCACGCGCGATGCGCTCGACGTCCTGACCGGTGTGATGAGCGAGCAGGTGATTCAGGCGGTCCTTCAGGTAGAGGATCTCGCGCGCCTGGATCTCGATGTCCGACGCCTGGCCGCGCGCGCCGCCGAGCGGCTGGTGGATCATCACGCGCGCGTTCGGCAGCGCGTAGCGCTTGCCCTTCGCGCCCGCCGCGAGCAGGAACGCGCCCATGCTGGCCGCGAGGCCCATGCAGAGCGTCGACACGTCCGGCTTCACGAACTGCATCGTGTCGTAGATCGCCATCCCGGCCGACACCGAGCCGCCCGGGCTGTTGATGTAGAGGCTGATGTCCTTGTCGGGATTCTCGCTTTCGAGGAACAGCAACTGCGCGACCACGAGATTCGCCGTCTGGTCGTTGACTTCGCCGACCATGAACACGATGCGCTCTTTCAGGAGCCGCGAGTAGATGTCGTACGAACGCTCGCCGCGGCCGCTCGTCTCGACGACGATCGGCACGAGCCCGAGCGCTTGCGCCTCGAAATCCCGCGGGGCTTGCGAAGCCAACGTGTCCAGCAATTGAGCGCGATTAATCATTCAATGAGCCTTGTCCGAGAATGAGTATTGAACGGCAGGAAACGAGCCGGAGAACGTCGCACGCGGCGCCGCCCCAATGAAAAACGGCGTGCGGGCCGTCGTCGCTCCGACAGCCGGCACGCCGCTAGAGCGACACTTAAGCTTGCGCCGTTGCGCTCGCCAGTGCCTCGAAGCTTACTTCCTTGTCCGTCACCTTCGCCTTGCCCAGCACGAAATCGACGACGTTGCTCTCAACGACGAACGCTTCCATTTCGGCAAGGCGCTGCTGATTCGAATAATACCAGCGGACCACTTCCTTCGGGTCTTCGTAGCTCTTCGCGAATTCGTCGACTTCCGCCCGGATCTGCTCCGGCTTCGCCTCGAGGCCGTTCGCCTTCACGAGCTCGGCGAGCACGAGGCCGAGCTTCACGCGGCGCTCGGCCTGCTCGGCGAACATCTCGGCCGGAATCGGCGCGTCCTTCGCGTTCGGCACGCCGCGCTGCGCGAGGTCCTGGCGGGCCATCTCGACGAGGCGCTGCTGATCCTGCTCGACGAGCGCCTTCGGCACGTCGAGCTCGGAGATCTTGAGGAGCGCGTCCATCACCTGGTTCTTCACGATCGACTGCGTGCGGCGCTTCGCCTCGCGCTCGAGGTTTTCCTTGATCTCGTTGCGCATCTTGGTCAGATCGCCGTCCTCGACGCCGAGCGACTTCGCGAAATCGGCGTCGATCGCCGGCAGGTGCGGCCACTCGACCTTCTTCATCGTGACCGTGAACTGCGCCGTCTTGCCCGCCACGTCCTTGCCGTGGTAATCGTCCGGGAACTTCAGGTCGAATTCGCGCGGCTCGCCCGCCTTCAGGCCGAGCGCGGCCGTCTCGAATTCGGGCAGCATCCGCCCTTCGCCGAGCACGAACACGAAGTCTTCGGCCGTGCCACCCTGGAACGCGACGCCGTCGATCTTGCCGACGAAATCGACCGTCACGCGATCGCCGTTCTGCGCGGCCGCGTCCGCGCCGCCGTCGCCGTGCTCGCCGCTTTCGCCGCGCGCGTGGAAGTGCACGCGCTGCTTGCGCAGGATGTCGAGCGTGCGGTCAATCTCGGCGTCGCCGATCGTCGTCGTCGAGCGCTCGACTTCAGCGCTCGCCAGATCGCCGATCTGCACTTCCGGGTACACCTCGAACGTCGCGTCGAACGCGTACGCGCCTTCGGTGATGTCCTGCTTCGGCGAGAAGCTCGGCTGGCCCGCGACGCGCAGGTTTTCCGCACGGCTGATCGTGAAGAATTCCTGACCGATCTTGTCGCTCAGCACCTCCGCCTCGACCTGGCCCGCGTACTGCTGCGCGACCATCTTGAGCGGCACCTTGCCCGGGCGGAAGCCCGGCATGCGCACGTTCTTCGCGAGTTTCTGGATGCGGGCGTCGATCTCCTTCTGCACGACTTCCTTCTGCAGGGAGATCGTCACGCGGCGTTCGAGCTTGCCGAGGTTTTCAACAACGTTAGCCATGGCTTCAATCGTCCTAAAATTATTCGAGCGAATCGGTTTTTCCTTGCCGTGCCAGCCTTGCGGCGGACGCGCTGTCGCGCACCGTCCGTTCGCTTGCGCGAGCGCATCGGGCGCAGGCCGCGCCTGGCGGCCTAGTCAGCCTCGCGCGCGTCCCGTCGGCGGCTTGATGCACGGCTTTGGCCGGAAGAATCGACTATTCTAGCAAACTATTTTCCCCTCACCGCGAGTTCGAGCCCTGGCGCGACGCAGCATCGCGCGCGGCGCGCCCCGAGCGATCCCGAACATGCGCAACGCGGTATCCCGCGCGCGCCGGGCATCCGGTAAGCTCGCTTCACGGTCCTCGCCGGCCGTCGCACGGCGCGCGTGCGCCCTCGCATTCGCCATGCCCGCCCGACTTGCCCACGCGCGATCGGCCCGTCGTCACGAACCGCCTCCGGAGACACCATGCCGCTGCACTCGCCCGCGCCCGTCGTCGTCATTGCGCCCGATTCGTTCAAGGGGTCGCTGTCGGCCGAGCAGGTCGCGAACGCGATCGCCGCCGGCGTCGCGCGGGCGCGCCCCGACGCCGTCCTGCGCCGCCGCCCGATGGCCGACGGCGGCGAAGGCACGCTCGATGCGCTCCTCGCGCACGCCGGCGCGCGTCGCACGCTGCGCGTGCCGGGCGCGTCGCTCGCGCCGCGCGACGCGGCCGTCGGCCTCATCGACGAGCGCACGGCGATCGTCGAGACGGCGGAAATCGTCGGCATCACCGATCCGGCCGGCATGCGCGTGCCCGTCGCCGCGCGCAGCACGCGGGGCCTCGGCGACGCGATCCGCGCGCTCCTCGACGAAGGCGTGCGTACCTTCTACGTCGCGCTCGGCGGCAGCAGCACGAACGACGCCGGCGCGGGCTTGCTGGCCGGCCTCGGCTTGCGCGCGTTCGATGCGCACGGCCGGGAGATCGATCCGACGCCCGAGCGGCTTGCGCAGGTCGCGAGCGTCGACGTCGCGGAGCTCGACGCACGCCTGGCCGGCACATCGTTCGTCGCGATGTCCGACGTCGACAATCCGCTCACGGGCGAGCACGGCGCAACCGCCGTGTTCGGCCCGCAAAAGGGCGTGACGCGCGAGCAGGTCGCGCCGCTCGACGCCGCGCTCGGCCATTTCGCGACGCTCGTCGAGGCGGCGCTCGGCCGCCGTCCCGCGGGCACTTCCGCCGGCCGCGCCCGCGACCTGCCCGGCGCCGGCGCCGCGGGCGGCCTCGGCTTCGCGCTGCACGTGCTCGGCGCGCGCTTCGAGCCGGGCGCCGAGGTCGTCGCGCGCCAGGTCGGGCTCGACGAGGCGCTCGCGGGCGCGACCTGGATGATCACGGGCGAAGGCCGCTCGGATGCGCAGACGCTGCACGGCAAGGCCCCGTTCGTCGCATGCCGGCACGCGCGCGCGGCGGGCGTGCCGGCGACGCTGCTGTCGGGCGCGATCGACGCGGCGGCGCTGCCGCAATTGTCCGATCATTTCGACGGCTGCTTTTCGCCCGCGCCCGGGCCGATCACGCTCGACGCGGCGCTGCGCGACGCCGCGCGCCTGCTGGAAAACGAAGCCGAGCAACTGACGCGGCTGCGCTACGGCCGGGCGTGACGTGCGTCGCGCGTTCGGCGCGCGGACGGCACCGTTGACCGCGCGCCGCGATGCGGCAACAATCGGGCCCGCACCCCTCATTCAGGACACGACATGGCAGGCAGCAAAGTCGGGCTCGACCAGTTCATGACTTACCGGATGCACGTGCTGAACAAGCTCTCCGATCGCGGCATCGGCGAGCTCTATCAGACGAAGCTCGGCATATCGCTGCCCGAGGCGCGGATCATCGCGTCGGTCGGCGCGTTCGGGCCGTTCTCGATCATGGAGCTCGCGCGGCGCGCGAATCTCGACAAGAGCCAGGCGAGCCGCGCGGCCGAGGCGCTGATCCGGCGCGGGCTCGTCAGGCGCGGCCCGAGCGACGACGACGGACGCGTCGTGCTGATCGCGCTCACGCCGGCCGGCGTCGCGCTCAACCGGAAGATCATGCCGATCGCGCGCAAGTGGAACGCGACGCTGCTCGACTGTCTGAGCGAAAGCGAGAAGGCCACGTTCAGCCGTGCGCTCGACAAGATCATCGCGAGCGCGCGGGAACGGACGGATTGAGCTCGGCCGGCGGCATGCGGGAGGCTCGTGTCCGGCTCGTGCTCGACTCGGAAGCGCGGGTGTTGGAGCCGAGCGGCGGGTGGTCGGCGCAGGGATGATTGGGTCGGGTTTCGCGCCGACTATTCGTTCGGTTGGGCGAAGGGTCGGCAGATCGACGAGTCCTCCGGCCGGTGGATCGGTGGATCGGTGGATCGGTGGATCGGTGGATCGGTGGATCGGTGGATCGGCAACCGTAGTCGAATCGGCGACGTCCGGCACGCGTTTCGCCCGTATTTCACCCGCATTTCGCCCGTCTCCCCCGCCCGAACGACGTGCGCCGAACGACGTACGCTGAACCCGCACCCACCCCGCTTTCGCACACGCGCGCCGCGTCGCCGCATCACGCGCCGGGCGAATCGCCCGCATCGATCGGCCGTCGCCCGCCGCGCCGGACCTCACAGCCCGGAATTGAACGCGCGCTGACGCAGCAGCCCGAGCACCGCGTCGCAATACGGCGTCGGCACGCCGAGCTTGCGGCCGAGTTCCGGGAACACGCCCAGAATCGGCCCGATCTCCAGCGGCCGCCCCGCCTCCAGATCCTGCAGCATCGACGTCTTGAACGCGCCCAGCCTGCGCGTCACCACGATCCGCTCGGCGCCGCTCATCCCGGCCGACAATCCGAGCCGCGCGCCGATCGCGTCGGCCTCCTCCATCATCCGCAGCGCGAGCGCGTGCGTGTACGGGTCGTCGAGCAGGCGGTCCGCCGCCGAGCCCGTCAGCGCGCTCAGCGGATTCATGTTCATGTTGCCCCAGAGCTTCGCCCAGATGTCGGTGCGGATGTCGGCCGAGCGCTCGACGTCGAAGCCGCCCGCCTCGAGCGCGTCGGCGAAGCGCGCGGCAAGATCGAGCAGCTCGCGCCGCGGCGCGCCGACGATCAGCCGGTTGCCGCGCCCGCGCGCGACGACGCCCGGCTCGCGCGTCGCCGACGACAGATGAACCACGCAGCCGATCGCGCGCGCGGGCGGCAGCGCCGCCGCCGTCGCGCCGCCCGGATCGATCGCGTCGAGCACGGCGCCGTCGAGCGGGCCGCCGAAGCCGTCGAAGAACCACCACGGCAGGCCGTTCATTGCCGCGACGACAGTCGTTTGCGGCCCGACGAGCGGCGCGATGCGCGTCGCGAGTTCCGGCAGCGCCTGCGCCTTCAGCGCGATGACTACGTAATCCTGCACGCCGAGCGCATGCGCGTCGTCGCTCGCGCGCAGCGGAACCGCCGTTTCCTCCCCCGACTCGCCGACGATCCGCAGCCCGCGATCGCGCAACGCGCCGAGCGTCGCGCCGCGCGCGAATGCGCTCACGTCCCAGCCCGCACGCGCGAGCGCCGCCGCGAACAGCCCGCCGATCGCGCCGATCCCGACGATCGCCGCGCGCACCGGTGCTCGATCCATATGCGTGTCTCCTCGTTCGATGAAGTGACGAGCATAGAGCCAAATGGTTGCGGTCACAACCATTTCGCGCGCTTCGCCGCGCGCGGATCATGCGTCACTCGTCGATGCCGGGCTCCGCGCCGATTCCCTGCGCCGCGCGATCGATCTCGCCGAGCACGCCGGAGATCTGGCTCTTGTCGTGCATCCCGAGCTTGCGATACGCGCAGCGCAGATAGTGCCGCACGGTCGCGGGCGCGATCTCCATGCACTGCGCGACTTCCTTGTGCGAGCGCCCTTCGCCGTAATAGCGGATCGCCGCGAGCTCGCGCGGGCTCAGGCGATCGAGCAGCGAGCGCGGCCGCGCCTCGAGCTGGTACAGGCCCGCGACGGGCACGCAGCGCATGCACAGCGCGTCGCCCGAATACGGCTGCGACGCGTGGCGGCGCAGATGCTCGACGAACGCGGGCGGCAGCCGCGAGCCGCCCCAGTCCGGCCACTCGGTTCGCAGCACCTCGCCGAAGCCCGCGTCCGCGTGATGCAGCACGCCGAAGTTGTCGCAGATCGCGCGCACCGTCGATGCGGCCGCTTCGCTGCGCAAGCGGGTCAATTGCGCGGCGCGATTGATCGTCAGCGCGGCCGCGAGGTGGGGAATCACGTCTTCGTAGCGGCGCGCGTCGTCGTCGGTGAACGGACGATTCAGGCCCTGCCGGTAGATCGACAGAAACGTCGTGAGTCCGAAACGCCGGTCGAGCGTGCACACGCACATCAACTGCGCGAGCCCGTACTTCACGCACCAGTCGCGAAAACGCCCGTCGAGGCCAGGCTCGACGACCGACAGGATCGCCGCCTGCCCGTACGCGCCGTGCAAGGTGCGGTGCGCGAGCGGATCGCAATCGCGCACGCGCTTCCAGTCGATGAAAAACTCGTGCGGCAGCCGGTACAAGTAGCTGTTGTGCATCACGGGGCCGGTCGGCGTGTGGTTCGCGACGCCCGTCCAGCCTGCGTCGAACGGCAGATAACGCGACAGCAGCTGAAAGAACCGGCATTCGAACTCGCCGATCGACGCGCGGCTCGCGACCGCGTACAGGTCGAGCAGGAACAGGCTCAGCTCGCGCGACGCCGCGCCCGGCGTCTGCGTGACGCCGTCGAAGTCGCGCCGGCGCGGCGCAAGCGGCGGCCACGCGGCTTCGTCGAGCACGATCGCCGCCGGCACGTCGCGCAGCGCATCGATGTCCTGCCGAATACCCGCTCTGATCGCCACCACTGACCGCTCCCTTGCCCGCTCGTCTCGCCGGCCTTGCGCGCTTCGATCGCTCCGATGAGCGATCGATTATAGCCGCCGGTTTTTTTGAAAACCGCCGCGCCGCGAACCCGCGAATGCCCCATCCATTTGAACGGTGCCGGCGCGTTGCCGCACCGCATCATCGGCGCCGCCGCGCCGCGGCCGCACGCGCGCGCCGCGGCGCGACGGCATTCAGGATGCCTTGAGGGTTTTCCGCATCGTTCATCTGAACGGCTGTGCAGCGGCTTTGCCGCTACCGACACTGCCAACGCCCCCCGAACGACAACGATTACACGGTTTGGAGAAACGAAGCGATGAGGACGTTCAGAAACACTCGCAGACGACGCGCGCTCGCCGCAACCGCGACGCTCGCCGCACTGTCCGATCCGACGCACGCGCAGTCGACGCTCACGCTCTACGGCGTCGCCGATGCGGGCGTGCAGTATCTGTCACGCGCCGACGGCCAGAAAGCCGCATGGCGATTGCAAAATTACGGAATCCTGCCTTCCCAGATCGGCCTGAAGGGCGAAGAGGACCTCGGCGGCGGCTGGCGCGCGCTCTTCAAGCTCGAGCAAGGCATCAACCTGAACGACGGCACGGCGACCGTGCCGGGCTACGCGTTCTTTCGCGGCGCGTACGTCGGCATCGGCGGGCCGGCCGGCACCGTCACGCTCGGCCGCCAGTTCAGCACGCTGTTCGACAAGACCCTCTTCTACGATCCGCTCTGGTACGCGTCGTACAGCGGCCAGGGCGTGCTCGTGCCGCTGTCCGCGAACTTCATCGACAACTCGATCAAGATCCAGTCCGCGACGTTCGCCGGCTTCGACTTCGAGGCGCTCGCCGCCACCGGCGGCATCGCCGGCCACTCGCGCGCGGGCCGCGTGCTCGAGCTCGGCGGCCAGTTCACGAGCAACGGGCTGTCGGCGAGCGCGGTCGTGCACCAGTCGCACGGCACGATCGACGGCGGCGCCGATCGCTCCGCGCTGCGGCGCGACATCGGCACGCTCGCCGCGCGCTACGCGTTCGCGTCGCTGCCGCTCACCGTCTATGCCGGCGTCGAGCGGATGACGGGCGAGCTCGATCCCGCTCGCACGATCGTCTGGGGCGGCGCGCGCTACCAGACGAGCGGCCGCTTCGGTTTCGCGGGCGGCGTCTATCACACCGATTCGCCGACGCCGCAGATCGGCCATCCGACGCTTTTCATCGCGAGCACGACGTATTCGCTGTCGAAGCGCACCGTCGCTTACCTGAACCTCGGCTACGCGAAGAACAGCGGCCGGAGTTCGCAGACCGTCTACGAATACGACCCGACGCCGCTCGCCGGCGCGTCGCAGTTCGGCGCGATGCTCGGCATGTATCACGTCTTCTGAATCCCGATTCGAGCCTTGGAGAGCACGACCATGAGAACTCTGCTGCAAGATGCGGCGCCGCCGGGGGCGACGCCGCCCGCCGATGCGCCCGATTTCACGAGCGGCACGCTCGCCGCGCTCGTCGCGTTCGCAGCGATTACGCCGCTCCTGCTGCTGGTCGCGCCGGCCGTCGCCGGCCAGCTCGGCGCGCAGCTCGGGCTGTCGGCGTCGCAGATCGGCACGTATTTCTTCGTCGAGCTCGGCGCGTTCAGCCTCGCGACGCTGCCGTCGTATCTGTGGCTCGGCCGCGTCGACGCGAGGCGCGTCGCGTGGTGCGCGGCCGCCGTGTTCTGCGCCGGCAATCTCGCGACCGCCACGCTGATGCCGGGCTTCGTGCCGTTGCTCGCGCTGCGCGCGGCGACGGCGCTCGGCGGCGGCACGCTGATGGTGCTCTGCATGACGAGCGCCGCGGCGAGCGGCAACAGCGATCGCGTCTACGGGCTGTGGGTCGTCGGCCAATTGATCGCGGGCGCGGCGGGCCTCTTTCTGCTGCCGCATCTGTTCGACGCGGTCGGCTTGCGCGCGCTGTACGTCGTGCTCGCCGCGCTCGCCGTGTGCGCGGCGCCGCTCGCGAGCCGCTTTCCGGCCGCGCCGCGCGCGCGGCCCGCGAGCGAGCGCGGCGCGCATCGGCCGATGGCGCGCGCACCGGCCGCGCTTGCGATCGCCGGCGTGCTGACGTTCTATCTCGCGATAGGCGGCGTGTGGACGTTCGCGAACAAGGCGGCGTCCGCGGTCGGCTTCGGCGCGCAGGCAAGCGGCAACGTGCTCGCGATCGCAAGCCTGATGGGAATCGCGGGCGCCGCGCTCGCGTCGTATCTCGGCGGCCGCGCCGCGCGGCGCGCGATGCTGTTCGCGGGGTATGGAATCCTCGCCGCGTCGCTCGTCATGCTCGCGGCGATGCCGAACGCAACCGGCTACACGATCGCGATCTTCGGCTTCAAGTTCGCGTGGACGTTCGTCCTGCCGTTCATTCTCGCGAGCGTGGCGGCCATCGACGCGACGGGCCGCCTGATCGCGACGCTCAATCTCGTGATCGGCTCGGGGCTCGCTGCCGGGCCGCTCGTCGCCGGGCTGCTGCTCGACGGCGGCGGCACGCTGCGCGCGCTGTTCTCGGTCGCGGCGATCGTGTCGATCGCATCGCTCGCGGCGCTGCTGCGCGTCGAACGCGACGCGCATTGACGCCGCATGTCGCTCCCCTCCTCCTTCATCGTTTCAGCTCATCGCAATGAAAAAAACCGCTTTCTTCACCGACGAACGCACTTTCTGGCACACGGGCGGCGCGCATGCGCTGTTCTTTCCGGTCGGCGGATGGGTGCAGCCGCCGTCGAGCGCGGGCTACGCGGAATCGCCCGATTCGAAACGGCGCCTGCTGTCGCTCGTGCACGCGTCGGGGCTCGCCGCGCATCTCGACATGCTGAGTGCGCCCGCCGCGACCGGCGCCGATCTGCGGCGCATCCATCCTGCGCACTACCTCGAAGCGTTCAAGCGCGCGAGCGACGCGGGCGGCGGCGATCTCGGCGAGCTCGCGCCGTTCGGCAAGGGGAGCTACGAGATCGCGGCGCTGTCGGCGGGGCTCGCGCTCGCCGCCGTCGACGCGGTGCTCGCCGAGCGCGCGGCGAACGCGTTCTCGCTGTCGCGCCCGCCCGGCCACCATTGCCTGCGCGACAAACCGATGGGCTTTTGCCTGCTCGCGAACATTCCGATCGCGCTCGAGGCCGCCCGCGCGAAGCATCGGATCGAGCGCGTCGCCGTGATCGACTGGGACGTGCATCACGGCAACGGCACGCAGGCGATCTACTACGAAGATCCGAACACGCTGACGATCTCGCTGCATCAGGACCGCTGCTTTCCGCCCGGCTACAGCGGCGCCGACGAGCGCGGCGCGGGCGCGGGCGCAGGCGCGAACCTCAACGTTCCGCTTCTCGCGGGCGCGGGCGACGACGCGTATCGCTACGCGTTCGAGCGCATCGTGCTGCCCGCGCTCGACGCGTTCAAGCCAGAGCTCGTCGTCGTCGCGAGCGGGCTCGACGCGAACGCGGTCGATCCGCTCGCGCGCATGCAGCTGCACAGCGAAAGCTACCGGTTCATGACGCACGCGCTGATGCAGGCCGCGCAACGGCATTGCGGCGGGCGGCTCGTCGTGGTCCACGAGGGCGGTTATTCGGAGGCCTACGTACCGTTTTGCGGGCACGCGATCGTCGAGGCGCTGTCGGGCGTTCGCACCGACGTCGCCGACCCGATGCTCGAGCTCGCGATCGCGCAGCAGCCGGGCGAGCGCTTCGGCGCGTTCCAGCGGCAATTGATCGACGAGATGGCGACGAGCTTCGGTTATTGACCGCGGCGGCTCGGGCGATCCAAAGCGAAACGAAACGACATGAAACGGCGCCGCGCGGCGCCGTTCGTCGGCGGGCGTCGACAGAAACGTCCCGGCGAGGCGACGGAAAAAGCGGCGAAAAGAATCGGCGAAAATCGCGCCGATGCCGTTACACTCTCGTCCTCTTCAGTTTCGAACGCCCAAGAATCGCATGCAGTTGCCCAAGCGGCTCGCCGCCGCGTGTCTCGCCGCCGTTTTCCTGTCCGCCGCGCCGCCCGCCGTCAGCAAGACGGCTTCCGATTCGCTGATCGCCCGCCTCTTCGAGCTGATCGCCGACGCGCTGCCGTCGCCATCGAGGGAAGCGCCCGCGGGACAAGTCGTCGAAGCGGCGTTCTCGCCTGACGGCGGCGCCGAGACGCTCGTGCTGAAGGTGATCGGCGCGGCACGCGCGTCGATCCGTCTGGCGGGCTATTCGTTCACGTCGCCGAAGGTCGTGCGCGCCCTCCTCGACGCGCATCGCCGCGGCGTCGACGTCGCGATCGTCGTCGACAACGACGGCAATCGCTCGAAGGCGTCGAAGCAGGCGCTCAACCTGCTCGTCAACGCGAAGGTGCCGACGCGCACGATCGACCGCTATGCGATCCACCACGACAAGTACATCGTCGTCGACGGCCGCCATGTCGAGACGGGCTCGTTCAACTACAGCGCCGCGGCGGCCGCGCGCAATTCGGAGAACGTGCTCGTCGTCTGGAACAATCCGGCGCTCGCCGCGCAGTACCTGAAGCACTGGCAGAACCGGTTCGATCAAGGGGCCAACTATCGGTCGACTTATTGAGCGCGGGCCCTGGGCGGCGGCGGGCCGGCGTCAGGGCGCGCTCGCTCGCCGGTTCGCTCGCGCGAGCCGTTCGCGCAGCGCGCCGACGAGCCGACGTACATGTCGATTGCGGCGAGCGCGGCGCGAAACCGCGCGCGCGCCGCAATCGCCCGGCGACGCGTTCGCGGCGCGCGATCCGCTTACTACTGCCTACCGCCGCTTGCCGCCCCGCCGCTTGCCGCCGCCCACGGCGCTTCGCCGTCGCGCTCCGCGCGCGACGCTCGGCGGCCGCTCGCCACGGTTCACGCATCCGTCCACCGGCGATAGGTCGCCGCCTGCCCCCGATAGGTGCCGTCGCGATCGATCAGGTTCCAGACGGTGACGTCTTCGATCCAGAAGCGCCGCCCCGACTTCGCAATGCGCAGCCCGCGATAGCCGGTTGCGAATCCGCGCGTTCGCACCGCTTCGAGCAGCCGCGCGCGCTCGTCGCGATTCGGCTCCTCGGCCGAGTACCGCGAATGCAACGCGGTCATCTCGTCCCAGCTGTATTCGAAGCAGCGCTGCACAGTCCTGTTCGCGTAGACATAGCGCGGGTCGGCGGCGGTGTCGTGGGCGAGCACGCAAAACGGGGCGTCCTCGTAGAGCCAGCGCGGGGCGTCCGCGCGGGGCAACTCGGGAGCGACGAGCGGCGTGCCGGTCAGCCGCAGATGGCTGCCGGCGAGGAGTTCGAGGAAGTCCGGGTCCAGCGCAAGTGAAGGGGGCATGGCGTCGTTCTGGCAAGGGATTGAGGAAGTCGCGCGATAACGGCCGAAGACGCCGCTGCGCGCGCGTCGCAACGAATCGACTGCAGATTGTGCGCCTGGTTCGAAGCCCGCGTCGACGCGGCCGGCAAGTCGCCCGATCTCCGAGTCGAGGGCGGCCGCTCGCCAGGATGCAGTGTTCGAGCGCAGCACGACTCGACGCGCCGAACCGTGAGCCCATCAAGCGCGGCTGGAGCCCTGCATGCTGAAGATGAAGACGCGCTCGGTCGCCTCGCGGAAGACGAGCGGAGGAACGGATGAACAGACGAGTGGGCGAATGCCCGCGCAAACCCGCGCGCAACGCGTGAAGCCAACGAGAGAATTCGCGCTCGATCACAACGACCGCCGTCGACAAGCGGCGGCTGGAGAAATTTCGCGGAAGCGCTTCCGGTGAAAAACGCGCGACTCGGGCGCGATGGAACCGATCTCGACCGGCTCGACGGAAGCTCGGAAAGCGTGGATGGTGCGTGAGGCCGGACTCGAACCGGCACGCCCTTGCGGGCGTCAGGACCTAAACCTGGTGCGTCTACCAATTTCGCCACTCACGCACGCGAAAAATGCTGCGCCGAACGGGGCTGCGTGCCGCTTTCGCGACCGCCCGAAAAGCGCGAGCGCGAGATTCTAACCGATCTCCCTACACTTGTCTCTAGCAGCCGGCCTCTCTTTTGCCGCGATGCTAGAATTCGCCGTTGTCCCCGCACGGCGGCCGCGACGCCCTGCCGTCGAACGTCCCCGCGCCCCCGAACCGATCTCGCTCCACTCGTTCCTGCCCCCGTGAATTTCGACGAATATTGCCAGCAGAAAGCCGCGCCGCCCGGCTCCAGCATCTACTATGCGCTGCGCCAGGCGCCGCTCGCGCGCCAGCCGCTCGTCACCGCGCTCTTCGCGCTGCGCCGCGAGCTCGAACAGACCGTGAAGGAAGTCAGCGATCCGACCATCGGCCACACGAAGCTCGCGTGGTGGCAAAAGGAACTCGCCGAGCTCGCGGCGGGCAATCCGTCGCACCCGGTCTCGCAGGCGCTCGCAGCGCACCATCCGGACATCACGCGCGAAGCGAGCGCGCTGCAGACGCTCGTCGCCGGCTACGGCATGGATCTCGAGCAGGCGCGCTATCTCGACTTCGCGAATCTGCGCCGCTATGTCGACCATACGGGCGGCACGTTCGCCGCGCTCGTCGCGCGCGCGAGCGCGACTCCGCCGGCCGAAGGCGACGCGCGCTGGGCGCATCCGCTCGGGCATGCGCTGACGCTCGCGCAGTTCGTGCAGGATCTGGGGCAGGACGCGCGCCAGGGCCGCATCTACATTCCGATCGACGAGCTGCAACGCTACGGCGTGACGGCCTCCGATCTTCTCAATCGCCGCTACAGCCCCGCGTACACCGAGCTGATGCGCTTCCAGGCGTCACGCGCGCGCGACGCGCTCAACGCGGCGCTGTCCGGCATCCCCGCCGACGAGCGCCGCGCGCAGCGCACGCTGCGCGCGCTCGGCGCGCTCGCGCTCGCGGTGCTCGACGAGATCGAGCGCGACGGCTTCCAGGTGCTGCACCAGCGGCTCGCGCTCACGCCGATCCGCAAGCTGTGGATCGCGTGGCGCGCCGCGCGGCGCCGCTGATGCGCGCCGCCGCCCGTCACGCGCGCAACAGCGGCAGCGGCTCGAAACGCTGCTCGAGGACGCTCGTCGCGTCGAGCCCCCACCACGGGCCGAGCACCGTCGCATAGAGCTGGCGGAAGTCGACCGCGACAGGCAGATTGCCGTTGCCGTCGAGCCGCGCGAGCGCGGGCGGCGCGCCGTACAGGCCGCCGCGCACGCGGCCGCCCATCACGAAATGCGGCGCGGCCGTGCCGTGATCGGTTCCGTTGCTCTGGTTCTCCCGCGCGCGCCGGCCGAATTCGGCATACGTCATCACGAGCGTGTCGTTCCAGCGCCCGAGCTCGGTCAACGCCGAGCGCATCGCGACGAGCCCTTCCGCCAGTTGCTTCAGCAAGCCGGCCTGCTGGCCCGGCTGGTTCTGATGCGTGTCGAAACCGTTCAGCGTGAGGCGCAGCACCGCGACGCCCTGCCCCGGCATCGGCGTGCGCTGCGGCGCGTCGCACGCGGCGAGCACCTGCATCGCGGTCTTCACCGACGCGCCGAACGGCCCGCCCGGAAACGCGGTCGCGAGCGCGGGCGTGCCCGCGTGCGGACGCAGCCGGTCGGCCGCCTTGACGATGTCGTTCTCGACGTCGATCACGTGCGCGAGCGCGGGATTCTGCTCGCGCAGCGACACGGGCTGCACGAGCCGCGCCGCGCGAATGAACTGAGCGGGATTGACGAGCGCGATCGCGCGCGCGCCGTTCGCGAGCGGCCCCATTTCCGCGCTGCCGAGCACGACGCCGTCCGCGGCGAAGCCGGGCGGCACGCTCGCCTGCGCGAACGCGCGCGTGAGCCACCCCTCGCGCAGGTACTCGTCCGCGCGCGACGCTGTGTCCCAGATCTCGATCGAGCGGAAATGCGACAGATTCGGCTGCGGATAGCCGACGCCGTCGACGATCGCGAGCCGCCCGTCGCGCCAGATCGGCATGAGCGGCGCGAGCGCGGGATGCAGCGCGGCGCGCTCGTCGAGCTGCACGACCTGCTCGCGCTTGATGCCGATCGTCGGGCGCAGCGCGCGGTACAGCGGGTCCGCGTACGGAATCACCGTGTTGAGCCCGTCGTTGCCGCCCTTCAGTTCGACGAGGATCAGCAGGTTCGAATAGCGCGCGGCGCGCGGCGCGCCCGCCGCCCCGATCGCGCCCGAGGCCGCCGCCGTGGCCGCGAACGCGTGCGGCGCGGCGAGCGATACGCCCGCCGCACCGGCGAGACTCGCCAAGGCCAGAAAATCGCGTCGTTTCATCTTGCTTTCCTCGTTCTGCATTCGACGCGGCCCGCGCGCCGCCGAGCCGCGCGCAATCTCATCGTCATCGTTTTCATGTCCTTCACTTCAGTTGATACGCCGGGTCCATCAGCAGCGCCTGCAAATACGCGCTGCTCGTCGCGCCCGCCTCGATCGCCGCGACGGGCGAGAGCGGCAGCACCGCGTGCTGCAGCTGCAACTGCGTCGACAGACTCGGCTGCGCCTGCGGCTTCGTCCGATACGCGGCGAGCCACGCATCGAGATCGAAGCGCATTGCGCGCCGCGCCGGCGCCGGCTTGCCTGCCATGTCGCGGGAAACGGACGCCGCGCGCATGCCGGGCGCTTCCGTCGCACGCATCATCTGCTCGACGAACTGCTTGCGCGCAAGCAGCGTCGAGCTGTTGATCCAGGTCGCGCCGCCCGGCCAGCCCTTCACGTTCGGCGGATAGAACAGGTTCTGGCCGAGCGCGCGCAGCGTGTTCGCGAGCGGCGCGGCATCGCCGTAGTCGACGTCGAAAAGCCGCACGGTGCCGGCCACGAACTCCGCCGGCGACTTGACGAGCACGCCGCGATTGCGATCGTCCCAGAACGCGTCGGACGAAAGCAGCGCCGCGAGCGCCGCCTTGATGTCGTAGCCGCTCTGCCTGAATCGCGCGGCGACGCGCTCGACGACGTCGGCATCGGGCGTATCGGAGACGAACTCGCGCCACAGCTTCGCTGCGACGAAGCGCGCGGTCTCGGGGCGGGCGAGCAGGATGTCGAGCACCGCGTCGCCGTCGAGGCGGCCGGTTTCGCCGAGCACCGTCTTCACGCCGTCGTCGTGGACGTTCGGCCGCAGCACGTATGCGAGCGTATCCGGATCGAGACTCCAGCCCGTGTACGCGCGCGCGGCCTCGGACACGTCGCGCTGCGTATAGTGGCCCTCGCCGAGCGTGAAAAGTTCCATCGCCTCGCGCGCGAAGTTCTCGTTCGGGCGGCCCCGGCGATTGCTCGCGCCGTCGAGGTACTGCAGCATCGCCGGGTCCTTCGCGACGCCGTGCAGCATCGCGCCGAAATTGCCGAACGCGTCGGCGCGCAGCAGCACGTTCTGCACTGCAATCGTTTGCGGAAACGGCACCTTGTCCTGGCCGGACGTGAAGTGGTTGTGCCAGAAGAGCGTCATCCGCTCGGTGAGCGGCGACGGCGTCGCGAGCATCTCGCGCATCCACCACGCGCGCAGCTCGTCGTAGCGGCGATTGCGCAGTTGCTGCTCCGCGCGACGCTCGTCGGGCGAGAACGCGGCGCGCGCCGCGCGCGACGGCGGCAGCTCGCGCACCCAGTCGGGCAGCGGCGTGACGCTTTGCGTGCGCGTGCCGTCGAGCAATTCGGCGAGCGCCTGCGCGCGCGTCATGCCGACGAAGCGCTCGACATCGCGCGGCGGCGGCGAAAAGCCCGTGCGCGTCAGCAGAAAGCGCGCGTCGTCCGCATCGAGAAGGGTCTGCATCGCGGCCGGCATCCGGTCCGCTTTCGCCGGGGGCCGCCCGGCCGTGCTCGAATCGCTCATCGTCGACCGCTCTCCGAAAGTGGAAAACCACGGCGGCGCGCGCCGCGCGCGCCGTCGGTGATGGCGATTCAACGGCTCGCGCCGATGCGCAGTTGACGAATGAATTGATACGGAATCTTTCGGGGCGGGAAGCGCCCGGCGGCGCGCCGGATTTAACGATTCAACGCTTGTAAAGTTCGCGCACCGCGTCTTCGATATGCTGACGCAAGAGGTGACGCTCTTCGGGCGTCATGTGGCCGTCGCGGCGGCGCTGTTCGAGATCGGGCGGAACCGCGGCCGCGCGGGAGGAGGACTCGCCGCGCTCGGGCGGCGCGGAACGCCCCGCTGCGCCGTTGCCGCGCGGCACCTTGTGCGACGGTGCGGCGCCGCGATCCGAGCGCTGCGCGCAAGCGAAGTCCGAAGCGAGGAAGCCGGCGCACGCGAGCGCCAGCGCGAATGCCATCTTCGTCGGCCGCATCACTGGCCTCGCCTCTTTCGTCGTTTTGTTCCCTTCGTCACGCGGCAACCGGCTACCTTTGGCACACGAACAAACCCTGCGAGAATCGGGCGTGCAAACCATGTAAATGTTAAGTGGATGGAGTATCCACCGAATGTCGTCTTCGAGTAAAGGAGTCTGTCGTGACTGTCTTTACTCCGCACAATAGCGCGGGTAAATTTTGTAACTGACTGTAACCCGTCGAAAGCCGCAACCGCGCGGTTTTTCCTAATCGCGATAAGATGCCGCTCATGGAAACGAAAAACCCCTCGAAAATTCTCGTCGTCGACGACGACCCGCGCCTGCGCGATCTGCTTCGCCGCTATCTCGGCGAGCAGGGTTTCAACGTGTACGTCGCGGAGAACGCGACGGCGATGAACAAGCTCTGGGTGCGCGAGCGTTTCGATCTGCTCGTGCTCGACCTGATGCTGCCGGGCGAGGACGGCCTGTCGATCTGCCGGCGCCTGCGCGGCAGCAACGACCGCACGCCGATCATCATGCTCACCGCGAAGGGCGAGGATGTCGATCGCATCGTCGGCCTCGAGATGGGTGCCGACGACTACCTGCCGAAGCCGTTCAATCCGCGCGAGCTCGTCGCGCGCATTCACGCGGTGCTGCGCCGCCAGGCGCCCGCCGAGCTGCCGGGCGCGCCCTCCGAGACGACCGAGGTGTTCGAGTTCGGCGAATTCTCGCTGAACCTCGCGACGCGCACGCTCACGAAATCCGGCCAGGAGATTCCGCTCACCACGGGCGAATTCTCGGTGCTGAAGGTGTTCGCGCGCCATCCGCGCCAGCCGCTGTCGCGCGAAAAGCTGATGGAGCTCGCGCGCGGCCGCGAATACGAAGTGTTCGATCGCAGCCTCGACGTGCAGATCTCGCGCCTGCGCAAGCTGATCGAGCCCGATCCGGGCAGCCCGCGCTTCATCCAGACGGTGTGGGGTCTCGGCTACGTCTTCATCCCCGACGGTGCGGCCTGATTCCCGTTTCAACGCGGCACGCGCGTTTCGACGCCACGCCTTTGACGCCAGTTAGACGACCAGTCCTATGCGTATCGACCGGCGCCTTTTGACGCTCGTCTTCGGCGGGCTCTTCTGGCGCACCTTCCTGCTGATCGCGCTGTTGATCGCGGTCAGTCTCGCCGCGTGGTTCCAGAGCTTCCGGGTAATCGAGCGCGAGCCGCGCGCGCAGCGCGTCGCGCTGCAGCTCGTCGCGATCGTGAAGCTCACGCGCACCGCCCTTCTCTATTCCGATCCCGATCTGCGCCGCGCGCTGCTGCAGGATCTCGAGAGCAACGAAGGCGTGCGCGTCTATCCGCGCGAAAAGACTGACAAGTTCAAGCTGCAGCCCGACGAATCGCTGAACCGGCTGATCGAGCACGACATTCGCAGCCGCCTCGGCGACGACACGGTGATCGCCCAATCGGTCAACGACATCCCCGGCGTGTGGATCAGCTTCAAGATCGACGACGACGACTACTGGGTCGCGCTCGACCGCGATCAGCTCGACACCGTCACCGGCCTGCAATGGGCGGGCTGGGGCCTCTTCGCGCTCGCGCTGTCGCTGATCGGCTCGGCGTTCATCACGAGCCTCGTGAACCAGCCGTTCTCGCGGCTCGCGCTCGCCGCGAGCAAGGTCGGCTCGGGCCAGACGCCCGAGGCGCTGCCCGAGCGCGGCATGGGCGTCGCGGCCGAGACCAACCGCAGCTTCAACCAGATGGTGCGCGATCTCGAGCAGCTCGAAGCGGACCGCGCGCTGATGCTCGCGGGGATCTCGCACGACCTGCGCACGCCGCTCGCGCGGCTGCGCCTCGAAACCGAGATGAGCCCGTCCGACCAGGCGACGAAGGACGCGATGGTCGACGACATCGAGCAGATGGATCGCATCATCACCGCGTTCATCGACTACGCGCGTCCCGCGCAGCGCACGCCGGAGCCCGTCGACCTGTCGCACGTCGCGCGCGAGGTCGCGGCGCGGATCGTCAGCGAGGACGGCGTGCAGCTCGACATCCGCCTCGCGCCCGCGGCCGTCATCGAAGCGGACGAGACGGACATGCGCCGCGTGATCGGCAACCTCGTCGAGAACGCGCGCAAGTACGGGCAGAGCAAGCGGGACGGCATCGCGCGCATCCTGCTCGAAACGCGCGCGACGCACGCGCGCGTCGAGCTCGTCGTCTCCGACGAGGGCCCGGGCATTCCGGAGGATCAGCTGCCGCTCGTGATGCGCCCGTTCTATCGTGTCGACACCGCGCGCAGCAAGGCGGACGGCACCGGCCTCGGCATGGCGATCGTGCTGCGCCTCGTCAACCGCTACCGCGGCACGCTGCGGCTGCGCAACCGCACGCCCGACGCCGGCCTCGAAGTCACGCTGGAGTTTCCGAGCGCGAAAGCGCGTGCGGCCGCGTGACGCACGACGACTCCCCCATTCGGTGGTCGAACCCTATCGACGTCTTTGAATTTTTCTATGAGAGTCGTTAGTTAAAATCTATTGAAAGAATAATATAATAGCGTTATAGTTTTGCCCATGCTGTCACGGAAACGTTGCAGCGCATCGGTAGCTTGACCGCAGGTGGCATTTTTTTCCAACTCATACAGGAGCATCCGCATGAAGACCGTGGGCGATAAACTCGAAGCTTTCACCGTTGTGGCCGCGAAGCCGGGCTTCAACAACCACGAAGAAAACGGCCAGTCGGCTTTCGAGACCGTCACCGAAGCGTCGTTCCCGGGCAAGTGGAAGATCGTCTACTTCTACCCGAAGGACTTCACGTTCGTCTGCCCGACCGAAATCGTCGAATTCGCGAAGCTCACGAAGCAGTTCGAAGAGCGCGACGCCGTGCTGCTCGGCGGCAGCTCGGACAACGAATTCGTCAAGCTCGCATGGCGCCGTGAGCACAAGGATCTCGACAAGCTGAACCACTACTCGTTCGGCGACGTCAAGGGCGAACTGATCGACCAGCTCGGCGTGCGCGACAAGGAAGCGGGCGTCGCCCTGCGCGCGACGTTCATCGTCGACCCGGACAACACGATCCAGCACGTGTCGGTGAACAACCTGAACGTCGGCCGCAGCCCGGCAGAAATCCTGCGCATTCTCGACGGCCTGCAAACGGACGAGCTCTGCCCGTGCAACCGCGCGATCGGCGGCGCGACGCTGTAAGCGTTCGATGCACGAAAGCCCGCGGCGCTGTGTCTTGCCTGCGGGCTTTTTTAACGGCCCAATCATAGGAGATATCAATGGAATTCATCGATTCGATTAAGGCGCTCATTCCCGACTACGCGAAGGACATTCGCCTGAACCTCGACGGCACGATCTCGCGCTCGTCGCTCGAAGGCACGGACGCGGTGGGCGCGGCGCTCGCGGCGGCGTTCGCCGCGAAAAGCCCGGCGCTCGTCACGGCGATCCGCGAAGCCGGCGTGCTGTCTCCCGAGGAAACCAACGCGGCGCTGACGGCGGCCGCGCTGATGGGGATGAACAACACCTGGTATCCGTACGTCGAGATGGCCGACGACGCCGACCTGAAAACGCAGCGCGCCGAGCTGCGGATGGGCGCGTACGCGTCGCACGGCGGCGTCGACAAGCGCAAGTTCGAGATGTACGCGCTCGCCGCGTCGATCGTCGGCAAGTGCCACTTCTGCGTGAAGTCGCACTACGCGCTGCTGAAGAACGAACAAGGGATGACCGTCACGCAGCTGCGCGACGTCGGCCGGATCGCGTCGGTGATCAATGCCGCCGCGCAGGTGATTGCGGCCGAAGGCAAGTAAGGGCAAATAAGGGCAAATAAGCGGGATACGGAGCGCCGTCGGCGCGCGCAATCGCGAATGCGCGAATGCGGCCGTCGAAACGAAAACGCCACGCGGCAATTGCGCGTGGCGTTTTCGTTTGCGCGCGTGCGGTGGAATGACCCGCGCGGCGAAGCGTGATGGCAGGCTTCCTGCGCTTCGATCAAACCGATCGGCTGCTTCGGTTGATGACGGCCGGCGCGCTTGCCTGCGTCGCACGCCGAACCGCATCGGTCGCGTGAGGCGGGCGGCCTCGAGCGCCCTCGCCAGTTCGAACGGTTGCGGCGGCTGTGCGGCTGTGCGGCCTGTGTCGCGCGGCCTGCGTCGAGCCGATTGCCCGCGACAAGAAGCGCCGCCGCCCGCCTCGGCTCAGCCTCTCCACGGCCGGATACGCGCGCCGTCCGCGCCGCGCCGGCCGCCGATGCCGCTGCGCATGCGGCCCACGCCGCCGATCCCGCCGATCCCGCCGTTCCCGCCGTTCCCGCCGATCCTGCCGTTCCTGCCGTTCCTGCCGTTCCTGCCGTTCCTGCCGTTCCTGCCGTTCCTGCCGTTCCTGCCGTTCCCGCCGTTCCCGCCGTTCCCTCCGTTCCTGCCCGTCACGCCGATCCCGCCCGCCTACGCCGCCGCTTCGCGCACGACGAGCGCCGCCGCCTGCGCCTCGATCCCTTCGCCGCGGCCGAGGTAGCCGAGCTTCTCGTTCGTCTTCGCCTTCACGTTCACGCGATCGAGCGGTAAGCCGAGATCGGCCGCGATGTTCGCGCGCATCGCGTCGATGTGCGGCGCGAGCTTCGGCGCCTGCGCGATGATCGTGCTGTCGACGTTGCGGATCGAAAAGCCCGCCCGCGCGACGCGCGCCGCGCATTCGCGCAAGAGCGCGCGGCTGTCGGCGCCTTTGAAGTGCGGATCGGTGTCGGAAAAATGACGGCCGATGTCGCCGAGCGCCGCCGCGCCGAACAGCGCGTCGGTGATCGCGTGCAGCAGCACGTCCGCGTCCGAGTGGCCGAGGAGCCCCCGCTCGTACGGGATCGTCACGCCGCCGATGATGAGCGGGCGTCCGGGAACGAGCTGGTGCACGTCGTAGCCTTGTCCGATTCTGAAATCCATGTGATTCGATCCGAGTGTGATGCGATGGTGAAAATTCGGTTCAGCAAGCGCGTGAGGGATGCGCGAGGATCGCCTCCGCAAGGTCGAAATCCTCCGGATACGTGACCTTGAAATTGCGCAGGCTGCCCTGCACGACGCGCGGCGTATGGCCCGCCCACTCGATCGCGCTCGCTTCGTCGGTCAGGTCGCGGCCATCGAGCTGCGCGCGCTGGATCGCGTCGCGCAGCATCCCGATGCGGAACATCTGCGGCGTCTGCGCCTGCCAGAGGCCGGCGCGCGGCTCGGTGCGCTCGATCGCGTCGCCGCCCGCCGGCACGCGCTTCAACGTATCGGCGACCGGCAGCGCGACGATGCCGCCGACGGGATCGTCCTTCAGCGCGCCGATCAGCGTGCGGATCAGCGCGGGCGTGATGCCGGGCCGCGCGGCGTCGTGCACGAGCACCCAGTCGGCGTCGGTCGCGCCGAATTCGGCGAGCTGGATCAGCCCGTTCATCACCGACGCCTGGCGCGATGCGCCGCCGCAGCGCCGCACCGCGAAGCGCAGGCCGGAAAAGCGGCGGGCGTCGAAGTGGGTATCGTCGGGCGAGATCACGACGAGGGTCTGCGCGAACTCGCTGCACGCGTCGAATGCGGCGAGCGTGTAGTGCAACAGCGCGCGTCCGGCGAGCGTGCGGTATTGCTTCGGCAACGCGGAGCCGGAACGGCTGCCGGTGCCCGCGCACGGAATCAGGGCGAAAAGTCGGGAAGTCACGGAAGGAAACGCCGGGAAAGATGAAATCGAAAGACGGATTTTATAATACGTCTTTCGCCTCGATGCGCCGCGCCGAGCTCGCCCGCCATCCGGCGCCAGCCAACCAGCCGCTCGTTATGTCAGACAACGCCTCTCCTTCGCAGTCCCCCGTCGCGCTCGTCAAGGCGGGCCAACGCTTTGCGTTCGACGGTGCGCACGGCTCCGCCGACGCGCTCGTCATCGCCCGCTACCTCGCCGCGCACCGCGCGCAGGTGCCGCTTCTCGCCGTGATCTGCGCGAACGCGGTCGACGCGCAGCGGCTCGCGCACGAGCTCGGCTACTTCGCGCCCGACGCGCGCGTGCGCGTGCTGCCCGACTGGGAGACGCTGCCGTACGACACGTTCTCGCCGCACCAGGATCTCGTCTCCGAGCGGCTCGCCACGCTGCACGACCTCGGCGAAGGCCGCTGCGACATCCTGCTCGTGCCCGCGACGACGGCGCTCTACCGGATGCCGCCCGCGTCGTTCCTCGCCGCGTACACGTTCGCGTTCACGCAGGGCGAGCGGCTCGACGAGGCGAAGCTGAAGGCGCAATTGACGCTCGCCGGCTACGAGCACGTGAGCCAGGTCGTGCGCCCCGGCGAATACTGCGTGCGCGGCTCGCTGATCGACCTGTTCCCGATGGGCTCGCCGCTGCCGTACCGGATCGACCTGTTCGACGACCAGGTCGATTCGATCCGCGCGTTCGATCCGGACACGCAACGCAGCCTCTACCCGGTGCGCGACGTGCGCCTTTTGCCCGGCCGCGAGTTCCCGTTCGACGAAGCCGCGCGCACCGCGTTCCGAAGCCGCTGGCGCGAGACCTTCGAGGGCGACCCGAGCCGCGCGCCGATCTACAAGGACATCGGCAACGGCGTGCCGTCGGCCGGCATCGAATACTATCTGCCGCTCTTCTTCGACGAGACGGCGACGCTGTTTCACTACTTGCCCGACGGCGCGCATCTCGTGTTCGCGGGCGATCTCGACACGGCGATCCGGCGCTTCACGGCCGACACCAAGCAGCGCTACGCGTTCCTGTCGCACGATCGCGAGCGGCCGATCCTCGAGCCGCAGCGCCTTTTCTTGTCCGACGACGATTTCTACACGCTCGCGAAGCCGTTCGCGCGCGTCGCGCTGCCCGCGCAACCGTCGGGCGGCTGGGCGGCGCCGCTGCCGAACCTCGCGCTCGAGCGCCACTCGGACGCGCCGCTCGCCGCGCTCGCCGCGTATCTCGACACGACGAAGAACCGCGTGCTCTTCACCGTCGAATCGGCCGGCCGCCGCGAGACGATCGCGCAACTGTTCGCCGAGCACCATCTGCGGCCCGCGGGCAGCGACAGCTTCGCCGCGTGGCTCGAGAGCGACGAGCGCTTCGCGCTCGGCGTCGCGCCGCTCGCGAACGGCTTCGCGGTACCGGGCGAAGGCTACGCGATCGTCACCGAGACCGAGCTGTACGGCGCGCTCGGCCGCCGCGCGGGACGCCGCCGCCAGGAGCAGGCGAGCAACGTCGACGCGATGGTGCGCGACCTGTCCGAGCTGAAGGTGGGCGATCCGGTCGTCCATGCGCAGCACGGGATCGGCCGCTACATGGGCCTCGTGTCGATGGATCTCGGCGAAGGCGAGACCGAGTTCCTGCATCTCGAATACGCGAGCGACAGCAAGCTGTACGTGCCCGTCGCGCAGTTGCACGTGATCTCGCGCTACAGCGGCGCCGATCCGGACAGCGCGCCGCTGCACGCGCTCGGCTCCGGCCAGTGGGAGCGCGCGAAGCGCCGCGCGGCGCAGCAGATCCGCGACACGGCGGCCGAGCTCCTGAACCTCTATGCGCGCCGCGCGGCGCGCGAGGGTCACGCGTTCGCGCTCGAACCGCGCGACTACGTGAAGTTCGCCGACAGCTTCGGCTTCGAGGAAACGCCCGACCAGGCCGCGGCGATCGCGGCCGTGATCGGCGACATGACGAGCGGCAAGCCGATGGACCGCCTCGTGTGCGGCGACGTCGGCTTCGGCAAGACCGAGGTCGCGCTGCGCGCGGCGTTCATCGCGGTGATGGGCGGCAAGCAGGTTGCGCTCCTGTCGCCGACGACGCTGCTCGCCGAGCAGCACACGCAGACCTTCATCGACCGCTTCGCCGACTGGCCCGTGAGGGTCGCCGAGCTGTCGCGCTTCAAGTCGACGAAGGAAGTGAACGCGGCGATCGCGCAGATCAACGAAGGCAGCGTCGACGTCGTGATCGGCACGCACAAGCTGCTGTCGTCGGACGTGCAGTTCAAGCGGCTCGGCCTCGTGATCATCGACGAGGAGCACCGCTTCGGCGTGCGCCAGAAGGAGGCGCTGAAGGCGCTGCGCGCGGAGGTCGACGTGCTCACGCTGACCGCGACGCCGATCCCGCGCACGCTCGGCATGGCGCTCGAAGGCTTGCGCGACTTCTCCGTGATCGCCACCGCGCCGCAGAAACGGCTCGCGATCAAGACCTTCGTGCGCCGCGAGGAAGAGAGCGTGATCCGCGAGGCGATGCTGCGCGAGCTCAAGCGCGGCGGCCAGGTGTATTTCCTGCACAACGAGGTCGAGACGATCGAGAACCGCCGCGCGATGCTCGAGGCGCTCGTGCCCGAGGCGCGCATCGTGATCGCGCACGGCCAGATGCACGAGCGCGAGCTCGAGCGCGTGATGCGCGATTTCGTCGCGCAGCGCGCGAACGTGCTGCTCTGCACGACCATCATCGAAACCGGCATCGACGTGCCGAGCGCCAACACGATCATCATGCATCGCGCCGACAAGTTCGGCCTCGCGCAACTGCATCAGTTGCGCGGGCGCGTCGGCCGCTCGCACCACCAGGCGTACGCGTACCTGCTCGTCCACGATCCGCAGGCGCTGACGAAACAGGCGCAGCGTCGCCTGGAGGCGATTCAGCAGATGGAGGAGCTCGGCTCGGGCTTCTACCTCGCGATGCACGACCTCGAGATCCGCGGCACGGGCGAAGTGCTAGGCGACAAGCAGTCGGGCGAGATTCACGAAATCGGCTTCCAGCTCTACACCGAAATGCTCAACGACGCGGTGAAGGCGCTGAAGAACGGCAAGGAGCCCGACCTCACCGCGCCGCTCGCCGCGACGACCGAGATCAACCTGCATGCGCCCGCGATCCTGCCCGCCGACTATTGCGGCGACGTGCAGGAGCGGCTGTCGCTGTACAAGCGGCTCGCGAACTGCGAGCATGGCGATGCGATCGACGGCATCCAGGAAGAGCTGATCGACCGCTTCGGCAAGCTGCCGCCGCAGGCGCACGCGCTCGTCGAGACGCACCGGCTGCGGCTTGCCGCGAAGCCGCTCGGCATCGTGAAGATCGACGCGAGCGAGGCCGCGATCGGGCTGCAGTTCGTGCCGAATCCGCCGATCGATCCGATGCGGATCATCGAGATGGTGCAGAAGCACCGGCACGTCAAGCTCGCGGGCCAGGACAAGCTGCGGATCGAGACGCGCACGCCGGACCTCGCGGTGCGCGTTTCGACGGTGAAGGAAACGCTGCGCGCGCTCGGCCAGCCGCAGCAGTCGCGCGCGCAGGCGGCGGCGCGGTAGTCGGTAGTCGGTAGTCGGTAGTCGGTAGTCGGTAGTCGGTAGTCGGTAGTCGGTAGTCGGTGGTCGGTGGTCGGTGGTCGGTGGTCGGTGGTCGGTGGTCGGTGGCCGGCGGTCGATGGCCGTCTTTTGCGCCCTAGTCGCCACACCGAGGCGAAGCACGCCGCACGTCGCGCGCGCGGCCGCGCCGGGCTGCATGCGCACGGCGCATCGGCCGCGGCCCATTGCTGACGACATTTCGCTCGCGGCGCATGAATCGCGGTGCGAATCGCGGTGCGCAAAGGCCGGCGAAGGGCCTGCGCGACACATCGGCGCCGAATGATATCGCGCGGATGTCGAACGCGTCCGGCGCACCGCATGGTGTCCGTTCCGCCGCCCGGCGTCATGGCGCCCCTTCGCGCGTGGCGCGACCGACAAGCCTCGACGGCGGTCGAACAGCCGTCCGCCCGGCGCGCCGGCGCTAACGGGAAAAATCGACGGCCACCCCGTCGATCCACGTGCGCAGTTGATCGACGCTGATATCTTCCCCATCTTCGATCAACGACGACACGTGATCCGCGTACGCGGCCATCGCGTGCCGCGTGCGGCCCTGCGTCGCCGCCGACAGGAACCCGGCCTTCTCCACCGCCATCCCGTCGCGAAACGGCAGCGACGCGCCATCGTAGATCGCGCGCTTGATCGCGCGAACCGAATGGCTCGCCCGCCGCGCGAGACGCTCGGCGAGCGCCGTCGTCTCATCGCGCAGACGCTCGCCCGGCACGACGCGATTGACGAGGCCGAGCTCGAACGCCTCGCGCGGCGACAGCAGGCGGCCGTCGAGGCACAGCTCCAACGCGCGCGCGATGCCGACCGAGCGCGCGAGCATCTGCGTGCCGCCGCCGCCCGGCAAGAGGCCGATGAAGATTTCCGGCTGCGCGAGAATCTGCCCGCCGTCGACGCTGCCGTCCGCCATCAGCCGCAGATCGCACGCGAGCGCGATCTCGCAGCCGCCGCCCATCGCACGGCCGTTGACGGCCGCGATGAACACCTTGTCCATCGCGCGCATGCGCGCGGTCACCTCGTGAAACAGATTCATTTGCGCGACGCCCGCGAGCGGCGTCCGCTCGATCAGCCTGCGCACGCCCGGCACGCGGCTGCACGCGGACTCGATGCGCATCATCGCGCCGGTGACGGCGGGCGGCACCGCGATCGACAGCCCTTGCGCGATGGCCTTGATCTCGCCGACGTCGAAATGCGTGAGGAACACGCCGGGCCGCGCGCTCGTGACGACAACCGCGCCGATGCCCGCATCGCGCGCGATGTCGTCGAGTGTGCGCTTGAACTCGCGCATCATCGCCATCGTGAGAAAGTTCAGCGGCGGATTGTCGAAACTCACCGTCAGCACGCGCCCGCTGCGCTCGATCTGCAGATGCTTCATCGTCGTCTCCTGTCCTGCTAGCCGGTCGCGCGACGCGTCCAAGGCGCGGGTGGCGTCGAGCGGCGGCGACGGCCGCCGCAACTATTACATCATCCGATGTAATCAGCCGGATACTAAGTTCTTAAATGGAACTAAGTCAAGCGTCGACGCGAGCCACGAATGTTCGTGCGCACGCCGGGACGAAGACGGGACGAAGCCGGGACAAAGCCGCGACGAAACGGCGAGGAACGAATCGCGTTCGATCCGGCTTGCGCGGCCTGCAATCGGCTGCGGGCCCGCAGCCGGGCGCGACGCGTTCGGCCGTCGATGCGGATCGTTTCGATTCGCCGCGATCGCGCAGCCTCCTGCCCGCGCAGCGTCGCGCGCGACGAGCGCATCGCGAAGAGCCGAGATCGTGGGCGACTGCGCCACCGCCGCGATTCCTCGACGCATCCGCCGCGACGCGTGTCGAAGCCACGCATCGAAACCGCGAATCGAAACCGCGAATCGAAACCGGCCATTGAAACCGATTCGCCGCTCGATGACGCCGCGCGCGGCCGAACGCATCCCGCACGTCCCGAGCGAATTCGCGCCGATTCGCCCCCGCGCGCCCCGCTCGCGCGCACGGACGCGCCGGATGCTGCGCCGCAAATCGTCGCGCGAAGACGGGCCGCATCGTTTTTGAGTATGATCTTTGCATTCGTTCGCCTCTCTGCCGGAGCCCCGCCATGCCCGTTCTCGACGCAACGGCACCGTCCGCGTCCCCATCCGCTTCGTCCGCCGAGCCGATCAGCCTGCCGTGGGTGAAACGGCTCGTGTCGATCGACACGACGAGCCGCGTGCCGAATCTCGGCCTCATCGAAATGGTTCGCGACGCGCTCGCCGAGGCCGGCGTCGCGTCGACGCTCACGCACGACGCCCGCGACGGCTGGGCGAACCTGTTCGCGACGATTCCCGCGCACGACGGCACCACCGACGGCGGCATCGTGCTGTCGGGCCATACCGACGTCGTGCCGGTCGACGGCCAGCAATGGGACAGCGATCCGTTCACGCCGCAAGTGCGCGACGGCAAGCTCTACGGCCGCGGCACCTGCGACATGAAGGGCTTCATCGGCGCGGCGCTCGCGCTGCTGCCCGAGATGCGGGCGGCGAGGCTCGCGCAGCCGATCCACTTCGCGTTGTCGTTCGACGAGGAGATCGGCTGCGTCGGCGCGCCGCTGATGCTCGCCGACCTGAAGGCGCGCGGCGTCGCGCCCGCCGGCTGCATCGTCGGCGAGCCGACCGGCATGCGCCCCGTGATCGCGCACAAGGGCATCAACCTCTATCGCTGCTGCGTGCGCGGCCACGCCGCGCATTCGTCGCTGACGCCGAAGGGCCTGAACGCGATCGAATACGCGGCGCGCCTCATTTGCCACATTCGCGATCTCGCCGACGAATTCCGCGCACAGGGCCCGTTCGACGAGCTGTACGACGTGCCGTTCACCACCGCGCAGACGAGCCTCGTCCAGGGCGGCAACGCGGTCAACACGGTGCCCGCCGAATGCCAGTTCACGTTCGAGTTCCGCAACCTGCCGGCGCTCGATCCCGACGCGATCTTCGCGCGCATCGACGCGTACGCGCGCGACACGCTGCTGCCGCGGATGCGGCGCGAGCATCCGAACGCGGCGATCGAGTTCTCGAAGATCGCCGCGGCGCCCGGCCTCGACGCGGCCGAGCAGGACGCGATCACGCAGCTCGTGCGCGCGCTCACGGCCGACCAGGACAAGCGCAAGGTCGCGTACGGCACCGAGGCGGGCCTGTTCCAGCGCGCGGGCATTCCAAGCGTCATCTGCGGGCCGGGCCACATCGAGCAGGCGCACAAGCCGAACGAGTTCGTCGAGCTCGAGCAGCTCGCGTCGTGCGAACGTTTCCTGCGCAAGCTCGTGCAAGGCATGACGCTCGCGTGAGCCGGCGCGCCGCCGCGAGCCTCGTTCCGGCCGGCGACCGGCCACCGTCATCGATACGCGCACGCACATGTCGACCTCACCTCACCACCCCGCTCATCTGACGATCAACGGCGAGCCGATTCCGACGCTCGACGAAATCGCCGCGCAGCACTTCGCGCTCACGCCGTGGGTCACGCGCACGCCCGTGTTCGAGCGCGCCGATCTGCCTTCGCTCGACAACACGCACGTGAACCTCAAGTTCGAGCTCCTGCAGGCGAGCGGCAGCTTCAAGGCGCGCGGCGCGTTCACGAACCTGCTCGCGCTCGGCGAGGCCAGGAAGAGCGCGGGCGTCACCTGCGTGTCGGCGGGCAACCACGCGGCGGCCGTCGCGTACGCGGCGATGCGGCTCGGCACGAGCGCGAAGGTCGTGATGTTCGATACCGCGAGCCCGGCGCGCATCGCGCTCTGCCGCCAGTACCGCGCGGAAGTCGTGATGGCGTCGAGCCCCGCCGAGGCGTTCGAGATCGTGCGGCGAATCGAAGCGGAGGAAGGCCGCTTCTTCGTGCATCCGTTCAACGGCTATCACACGATCCTCGGCACCGCGACGCTCGGCTACGAATGGGCGACGCAGACGCCGGACCTCGACGCGGTGATCGTGCCGATCGGCGGCGGCGGCCTCGCCGCGGGCATGTCGACCGCGCTGCGGCTCGCGAATCCGCGCGTGCACGTGTACGGCGTCGAGCCGGAAGGCGCGGACGCGATGAGCCGCAGCTTCGCCGCGAATCATCCGGTCCGCATGGGCGCGATGCACACGATCGCCGATTCGCTGATGGCGCCGCACACCGAGGAATACAGCTACGAGCTGTGCCGCCGCCATGTCGACCGGATCGTCACCGTATCGGACGACGCGCTGCGCGCGGCGATGCTCTATCTGTTCACGCATCTGAAAGTGGCGGTCGAGCCCGCGTGCGCGGCCGCGACGGCCGCCCTGCTCGGGCCGCTGCGCGAATCGCTGCAAGGCAGGCGCGTCGGCGTGCTGCTGTCGGGCACCAACATCGATTCGACGGCGCTCGCCGCGCATCTCGAGCATGCGCAGCTGCATCGGACGTCGCGGCCGTGACGCCGGTTATCCCCAGTTCGTGTTGAAGAGCATGTTGAAAAGCCGCGGACAAGCGCGCTAACGCGTTGATCGCGCGACGTTTTCGGGAAGCGCCGCGAAATGCGTCGCGGGCCTGCCCGACAGGCCCGCCGCGTGGCGCGGTTATCCCCAGTTTTTGTTGAAAGGGCTGTTGATAAGCATGGGGCAGCGGTGCTAACCGCTTGATCCGATTCGGATCGCCCGCCTCGGCGCGACACGTTGCACGATCGATTCGCATCGTCCGAACGCAGAGCCGCGCGCCGCGTTTTCCACAGATCGTGTTGACAGGCTTGTTGATAAGCGGCCGGACAACTGCGTAAGTGCTTGAGCGAGCAGTGCTTTGAATCGGTGCTCACGCACGCGGCGGCGCGCTGACGCGACGTGCGCCGCAAGCGTGCGGTTGCAGTTGCGGTTGCGGTTGCGGTTGCGGTTGCGGTTGCACGGTCGATCAACCACGATAATCGACGAGGGTCAACGATGCCAGCTTTTCATTCGACATGGATCGGCGGCATCGCGCTGATCGCCGCCGTCGCCGTCGCCGCGCTGCCCGGCTGCGCGACGGCGCCGCAACCGGTCGCAAGCGACGCGCGCTGCACGCAAGCGGGCGGCACGCGCGAGTTGCAGGCGGATCTGCTGTTCGGCCGCGACATCGCCGGCCACGGCTCCGTCACCGACGCGCAGCGCGAGCGCTTCGTCGCCGACGTCGTCACGCCGCGCTTTCCCGACGGGCTCACGACGTGGGACACGCACGGCCAATGGCGCGATCGCGCAACGCTCGGCATCGTGCGCGAGGCAAGCTTCGTGATCCGTATCATCGCCGCCGACTCGCCCGCGACGCTCGACAGCCTTGCCGCGATCCGCCGCGCGTACGTCGAGCAGTTTCGTCAGCAATCGGTTGGGCTCGTGTTGACGCGGGTTTGCGCGTCGTTCTGAATGCGACGCTCGGAACGCTTCGCTTTGAATATGCCGTTCTGAACGCTTCGCATCGCGCGCATCATTCCCCGCAAGTCGTTTCGTGCGGATCGCTCGAACGCCGCCGCCAAAATCGTGTCGCACCGCTCGAAGCATTCGAAGCATTCGAAGCATTCGAAGCATTCGAAGCATTCGAAGCATTCGAAGCATTCGAAGCATTCGAAGCATTCGAAGCATTCGAAGCAT
>NZ_JPWT01000026.1:0-2084 GCF_000773065.1 Burkholderia sp. ABCPW 111
TTCCTCTCCAGGCTCTCCGGCACCGCCGACGTCGTCGTCGGCTCCCCCGTCGCCAACCGCCCGCGCCCCGAGCTCGCCCCGATCGTCGGCTTCTTCGTCAACACCCTCGTCCTGCGCAGCCGCGTCGACCCGGATCTCTCCTTTCACGCCCTGCTCCTGCAGTCCCGGCAGCGCCTGCTCGACGCCTACGAGCACCAGCAGCTCCCCTTCGAGCAGCTCGTCGACGCCATCAACCCCGCGCGCAGCCTCGCCCATGCCCCGTTGTTCCAGGTCATGCTCTCCCTGAACAACAACGACTCGCCCCCGCTGCACCTCGCCGGCCTCCACGCCCGCTCGCTCGGCAACCCCGTCATCCCCGCCAAGTTCGACCTCAGCCTCCAGATCGACTCCCTGCCCGACGGCCGCCTCCGCCTCGTCTGGGAGTATGCATGCGCGCTCTTCGAGCACGACACCGTCTCACGCTTCGCCGAGCGCTTCGACAGCCTCGTCGCCGACGCCCTGCGCCGACCCGACACCCCTGTCGCGCAGCTCGACCTCCTCCCCGACGACGAGCGCCGGCTCCTCCAGCGCTGGAACCGCACCGCCGCCCCCTATCCCGAACTCGCCTGCATCCACCGCCTCTTCGAGGAACAGGCCGACCGCTTTCCCCAGCGCATCGCGCTCCACTGCAACGGCGTCGCGCTCACCTACCGCGAGCTCAACGCGCGCGCCAACCGCCTCGCCCATCTGCTGCGGCCGCTCGGCCTCGCCCCAGACTCCCTCGTCGGCGTCTGCCTCGAGCGCTCGACCGAACTCGTCGTCTCGCTGCTCGCCGTCCTCAAGGCCGGCTCCGCCTATCTCCCCCTCGATCCCGCCTACCCCCGCGAGCGCATCGACTACATGCTGCGCGACTCCCGCGCACAGTGCGTCATCGCCTCCCGCTCCTTCGCCCTCGCCAGCGACTCCACCGTCCGCCACGTCGTCCACCTCGACGATCCCGGCCTGATCGACCGCCTCGGCCGCGCCCCGGATCACAACCCCGACCCCGCCGACGTCGGCCTCGCCCCCCATCATCTCGCCTATCTCATCTACACCTCCGGCTCCACCGGCTCCCCCAAGGGCGTGATGATCGAGCACCGCAACGCCGTCTCCTTCATCGACTGGGCCCGCCGCGCCTTCCCCCCCGAGTCGTTCGACGGCGTCCTCGCCTCCACCTCGGTCTGCTTCGACCTGTCCGTCTTCGAGATCTTCGCCACCCTCGCCGCCGCCGGTCGCATCGTCCTCGTGCGCGACGTCCTCGCCCTGCCCGAGCTCCCCGACGGACTCGTCCGCCTCGTCAACTCCGTCCCCTCCGCCATTCACGCGCTCTTGCAGACCGGCCGCCTCCCCGCCTCCGTGCGCACCGTCAACCTCGCCGGCGAACCCCTGCGCCAGAGCCTCGTCGACGCCCTCTACGACGCCGGCGTCGAGCGCGTCTACGACCTCTACGGCCCCTCCGAGGACACCACCTATTCGACCTGCGCCCTGCGCACCCCGCGCGGCCGGCCCTCCATCGGCTCCCCCATCTCCAACACCCAGGCCTTCGTCCTCTCCGCCGCCGGGCAACTGCAGCCCGTCGGCGTGCCCGGCGAGCTCTTCCTCGGCGGCGCCGGCCTCGCGCGCGGCTACCTCGGCCGGCCCGAGCTCACCGCCGAGCGCTTCGTCGACAACCCCCTCCACGACTCCCCCGTGCGCCGCCTCTACCGCACCGGCGACCTCGTGCGATGGCTCCCCGACGGACAGCTCGAATTCCTCGGCCGACTCGATCACCAGGTCAAGATCCGCGGCTTTCGCATCGAGCTCGGCGAGATCGACGCGCGCCTCGGCGCCTGCGACGGCGTTCGCGAAGCCGCCGTCATCGCCCTCGAGCGCGCCGGCGATGCCCAGCTCGTCGCCTATGTCGTCCCGCACGACCCCCAGGCCGCCTCCGCCGCCAACCTGCGCGCCGCGCTCGCCGCCTTCCTCCCCGCCTACATGATCCCCGCCGCGTTCGTCTTCCTCGACGCCCTTCCCCTCACTCCCAACGGCAAGCTCGACCGCAAGCGGCTTCCCGTGCCTGACGATGC
>NZ_JPWT01000027.1:0-2051 GCF_000773065.1 Burkholderia sp. ABCPW 111
GGCAATGGAACGTCGGCAATGGAACGTCGGCAATGGAACGTCGGCAATGGAACGTCGGCAATGGAACGTCGGCAATGGAACGTCGGCAATGGAACGTCGCGCGCCGCGCGCCTTGCGCGGGCGGCGCGCGTTGGCAAACGAAACGAAGGAGTGAAACGATGAAGCGATATGGCGTGGGCGAAGCGAAGGGCACGGGCGGTCAGGTGATGCCGTTCGCGCGTGCGGTCGAGGCGGACGGGTGGCTCTACGTGTCCGGCCAGACGCCGATGGTGAACGGCGAGGTCGTCGAGGGCGGGGTCGTCACGCAGTCGAAGCAGGCGATCGAGAACGTGATCGCGATCCTGAAGGAAGCGGGCTACGGCCTCGAGCACGTCGTGCGCTGCGGCGTGTGGCTCGACGACGCGCGCGATTTCGCGTCGTTCAACAAGGTCTTCATCTCGTATTTCGGCGAGCATCCGCCCGCGCGCGCGTGCGTGCAGTCGAGCATGGTGATCGACTGCAAGGTCGAAGTCGACTGTATCGCGTACAAGGCGCCGGCGAAGTGACGCGGCGCGCGCCGCGCGCGGCACGTCGGCGGTAAACGAAAAACGGGGCCCCGAGCGGGCCCCGTTTTTTCATGGGCGAACCGGATCGGCGCTCGCGGGCGGGGCGCGGCTGACCGATCGCCTCGCACCATCCCGCGCCATCTCTCGCCATCTCGCGGCAAGCCGAGCATTCGCACGCAGGCGGCGCTCGGTGACGGCCGATGGCGGCGCGCGACGCTCGCGCCGCGAGCGTCACCGCCCGCGCGTCACTGCCGCGCGGTGCGCGCGTTGTCCGGCATCGGCTGGTTGTAATTGGTGCGGAACGGATTGATGTCGAGCCCGCCGCGGCGCGTGTAACGCGCGTAGACGGCGAGCTTCACCGGCTTGCACGCGCGCAGGATGTCGACGAAGATCCGCTCGACGCACTGCTCGTGAAAGCCCGTGTGATTGCGAAACGAAATGATGTAGCGCAGCAGGCCGGCATGATCGATCGGCGCGCCGATGTAGTGGATCTGCACGCTGCCCCAGTCTGGCTGGCCCGTCACCGGGCAGTTCGATTTCAGCAGATCGGTGACGAGCGTCTCCTCGACGGGCGCCTCGTCGTGCGACGCGGTGAGGAACGACGGATCGGGCTCGTAGACGTCGGCTTCGAGATCGAGGCGGTCGAGCGACAGCCCGTCGAGCTCGTCCATCTGCAGCTTGCGGAATTCGGCGGGCGGCGCAAGGCGCACCGTCACGTTCGCGCCGCATGCGGCCGACACGTCGCGCTTGAGCGTGTCGCGCACCGCGTCGATCGATTCGAACGCGGTCTGCGCGAACGAGCCGAGATACAGCTTGAACGACTTCGATTCGACGATGTTCGGCGATTCGGCCGGCACGTAGAACGTCGCGATCGCGACTTGCGGCTTGCCGCGCGCGTTGAGCCACGACAGCTCGTACGCGTTCCAGATGTCGGTGCCGAAGAACGGCAGCTGCGCGCCGATGCCGATCTGCTCGCGCGCGCCCGCGCGCGGGATCGGAAACAGCAGCGACGCATCGTAGGCGCCCGAGTAGACGGTCGTCTTGCCGAGCGGGGAGTGTTCGGGGTTCATATCGTATGGGGATTGCGGATCAGGACAGGAAGAGGCGATACGCGGGATTGCCGCTCTCTTCCCAGAACGGATAGCCGAGCGCCGCGAGGAAGCGCTCGAACTCCGCGTGGTCGGCCTGCGGCACTTGCAGGCCGACGAGGATCGAGCTGTAGTCGGCGCCCTGGTTCCGGTAGTGGAACAGGCTGATGTTCCAGTCGGGCGCCATCGACGACAGGAACTTCATCAGCGCGCCCGGCCGCTCGGGGAATTCGAAGCGGAACAGCCGCTCGTCGTGCGCGAGCGGCGAGCGGCCGCCGACCATGTAGCGGACGTGCTGCTTCGACAGCTCGTCGCCCGACAGATCGACAGTGTCGAAGCCGTGCACGGCGAAGTTGCGCGCGATCTCGTCCGATTCGTCGCGCCGCTTGATCTGCACGCCGACGAAGATGTGCGCCGA
>NZ_JPWT01000028.1:0-1766 GCF_000773065.1 Burkholderia sp. ABCPW 111
CATCGCGCATCGCGCATCGCGCATCGCGCATCGCGCATCGCGCATCGCGCATCGCGCATCGCGCATCGCGCATCGCGCATCGCGCATCGCGCATCGCGCGCATGCGACAGCGGTATGCGCGCCGAGTTCGCCAACGCGGCGTACGCCGCATCTTTCCACTCATCCTGAAGGTGACGCCCATGTCCAACCCCGTCAATCGCCAACTGCGCCTGAAGGCGCGCCCCGACGGACGCGTCGGCCAGGAGCACTTCACGCTCGTCGAAGCGCCGTTGCCCGAGCTCGGGCCGGGTGAGATGCTCGTGCGCGTGCTGTATCTGTCGATGGACCCGACCAATCGCGTGTGGATGAGCGACATCCCGCAATACCTGCCGCCCGTCGCGATCGGCGACGTGATGCGCGCGCTCGGCATCGGGCGCGTCGTCGCGTCGAATGCGCCGGGGTTCGCCGAGGGCGATCTGGTGCAGGGGCTCGTCGGCTGGCAGGACTACGCTCACGTGCGCGCCGACGAAGCCGCGCAGTACACGAAGCTGCCCGCCGCGCTCGGCCTGCCGCTGCCGCGCCTGCTCGGCGCGTGCGGGATGAGCGGGCTCACCGCGTACTACGGGATGACCGAGATCGCGCCGGTGCAGCCGGGCGAGACGCTCGTCGTGTCGGCCGCGGCGGGCTCGGTCGGCTCCGTCGCCGGGCAGATCGGCAAGATTCACGGCGCGCGCGTCGTCGGCATCGCGGGCGGCGCGGACAAGTGCCGCTATCTGACCGAGGAGCTCGGCTTCGACGCGGCCGTCGACTACAAGGCCGACGGCTGGAAGCGCGCGCTGAAGGATGCGACGCCCGACGGCGTGCACGTGAACTTCGAGAACGTCGGCGGCGAGATCATGCGCGCGGTGCTGTCGCGGATGGCGATCGGCGGGCGCGTCGCGCTGTGCGGCGTGATCGCGAACTACAACAGCGGCCGCCCGTCCGACGACGTCAGCGTGCTGATCGCGAAGAGGCTGACGATGCGCGGCTTCCTGATTCTCGATTACCGCAAGAGCCGCGAGGCGGTCGCGACGCTCGCCGGCTGGCTGCGCGACGGCAGGCTGAAAGCGGAGGAGACCGTCGTCGACGGACTGAGCAACGCGCCCGACGTGCTGAATCGGCTGTTCGACGGCAGCCATCGCGGCAAGCTCGTGTTGCGGGTCGATCCGCAGGCTTGATCGCGTCGTCGCGCTGCGCTGCGTTGCGTCGTGCCGACGGGCGCTCGGTTGATCGGGCGGCGCTCGCGCGCCGTGCGCTTTTTTCGGGTCGCGCTGCGTTCGGCGACGGCGCGCGCCGAACACGTCTATTCGTCGATATCACGAAGGGCGGCTCGACCGCACGCGTACGTCGAGACAAAAAGACGCCACGGCGGCTTGCCGTGGCGTGGGAATTCCAGTCAGGGGGGGAGGGTTGACTGGGTCTAGCCGCTCTGGCGCGCCGTGCGTCCGGAAACGACACGGCATCCTAAGCAGTTCCCATTGTTGGGAATCGGGCGAACCAAGTCAATTTCGGCAAATTAACGCAATTTACCGTGCGTTACCGGCGGGCGATCGTTATGCTGCCGACAGCGTCGAAGGCGTCGAAGGCGTCGAAGGCGTCGAAGGCGTCGAAGGCGTCGAAGGCGTCGAAGGCGTCGAAGGCGTCGAAGGCGTCGACCGCATCGACCGCATCGACCGCATCGACCGCATCGACCGCATCGACCGCATCGACCGCATCGACCGCATCGACCGCATCGACCGCATCGACCG
>NZ_JPWT01000029.1:0-1732 GCF_000773065.1 Burkholderia sp. ABCPW 111
GGCGACCGGCGACCGGCGACCGGCGACCGGCGACCGGCGACCGGCGACCGGCGACCGGCGACCGGCGACCGGCGACCGGCGACCGGCGACCGGCAACCGGCAACCGGCAACCGGCAACCGGCAACCGGAAACGAAGCCCGCGAAACGCAGTGCCGCAACTGACAAGCGCCGCCGCAGCCGATTTCCCCGCAACCAACGGAGCGCGCAACCCGAGTTCAGGCAAAATCCGAAGCTTTGCCGTGAGGAGTATCGAATGACGTCTCGCCGCTGGCTTTCCGCTCTTTCGTGCTTTTCGTGCTGTCTCGCGCTCGCTGCATCGCAGACGGCAAGCGCCGCGCAAGCCGACGCGCCCGCGCAGCCGGCGCGCTGGGTCGCGTCCTGGGCGACGGCGCTGCAGCCGATCCCGGATCTCGCGGCGCCGCCGCCGTTGTATCGCGCGCCGGACGTCGCGGGGCGCACGATCCGCCAGATCGTTTATCCGACGCTCGCGGGGCGAGCGGTCCGCATTCGTGTGAGCAACGCATACGGCAAGACGCCGCTCGTGATCGGCGAGGCGAGCATCGCTCGCTCGTCGGGCGGCGCGGCGATCGCGGCCGGCAGTTCGACGACGATGACGTTCGGCGGTCGGCGCGCGATCGAAGTGCCGC
Organism: Burkholderia sp. ABCPW 111; assembly: GCF_000773065.1. Lineage (NCBI taxonomy): Bacteria > Pseudomonadati > Pseudomonadota > Betaproteobacteria > Burkholderiales > Burkholderiaceae > Burkholderia > Burkholderia sp. ABCPW 111. The sequence goes on from NZ_JPWT01000029.1 coordinate 648, forward strand.
CCGGCGAGGAGCGGGAAAGCGATCCGGCCGCATTCGACGTGACGGCGGGCGCGCCATACGCGCTCAGCCTGTATATGGGCGCTCGCCAGACGATGGCGGTTTGGCACCGCGTCTCGAATCAGGTCAATTACGTGTCGACGCCGGGTAATCACGCGAGCGACGCCGCGCCCGACGCCTACCTGACGCGCTTCACGCAATCCGCGTGGGTGGCCGAGCTTGCGGTCGAGGCGTCGCGGCCGGGCGCCGCGACGATCGTGGCGATCGGCGATTCGATCACGGACGGCATGCGCTCGAGCCTGAACCGCAATCGGCGCTGGCCGGACGCGTTCGCGGCGCGGCTCGAGCGCTCGGGCGAGCACGACATCGGCGTGGTGAATCTCGGCATCAGCGGAAACCGGCTGCTGAGCGACTCCCGCTGCTACGGCATCGCGCTCGAGCGCCGCTTCGAGCGCGACGCGCTGGCGCGCGCCAGCGTGAAGGCCGCGGTGCTGCTGATCGGCATCAACGACATCAATTTTGCGGCGATGCCGGCGCGGTCGGGGCTCGATTGCGATGCGCCGCACACGCAGGTCGACGCGCAGTCGCTGATCGCAGGCTACCGCCGGGTGATTGCCGCCGCGCACGCGCGCGGCGTCGCGGTGTTCGGCGCAACGCTGACGCCCGCGTCGCTGCCGCCGGCGCGCGAAGCGATCCGCCGTGAAGTCAACGAGTGGATTCGGACGTCGGGCGCATTTGACGGTGTCGTGGATTTCGACGTCGCGTTGCGCGACCCCGCGAAGCCGTCGGCACTCCAGCGCCGCTACAACAGCGGCGACGACATTCATCCGAGCGATGCGGGGTACGCGGCGATGGCCGACGCGGTGCCGCTGGAGCGGCTGGCGGCGGCGGCTCGGCGCCGTTGAGCGTGCTGCGCCGACACGGTAAGCCGCGGCGACACAAGAATTTTGATGAAACCCTTAAAAAGGGCTTGCGTGAAAGCCGAGTGCTGCCTACAATCACGCCTCTTTCGCGCCAAGCCGAACGAGGCGCGAGAGGGGAAGCGGGAAGTTCCGATGCCGAGGTGGTACGGTCGAAGCGGTAGCCGG
>NZ_JPWT01000030.1:0-1731 GCF_000773065.1 Burkholderia sp. ABCPW 111
CGCCGGCCGGCCGGGCAGCATCCCCAAGATGTGGTTGCTGCAACCTGCATCGCGCCAGGCGGCCTGCAGCGTATTCCCGGCAAGCAAGCGTTTTGCGAGCGGTGCGATCTGCTCGCCGCCCAGCATGCCGAGCAGGCCGAGCAGCGCAATAAGCGGCGGCGCGGGTGATCTCACGTTGATCAGGCTGTAAATGACGCCGACGAAAACGCCGGCTCCCAATGACAACAGGTAGAGTTTCATGAGCGTGTGAAAAACATTTCACCCGAAGCGAAATTGAAATCCCCAACGGCTCTGCGGCTCTGCAATTTGTCTCGCGAAGCGGGGGCGCGTAGGTTCGATCGCCGCGTCGTTTGAAGCGCGGCGTCTGGGCGCATCGAATGCGTTTCCGCCACTCACGCTTGCGCGACGTGGCGGAACTTCCTGCCAATATATTATGGATGCCGAATTATCAAATTCGATTTCCAATTCCTTTCTCTACAACATGATTCAATGAGCTTACTTCACGATCCCGAACGGGTCCGGAACCGCGTGCTGATTCGCGTTGTTCCAGAAGTTCTGCAGTACGAATCCGTATTCCGGAAGGTTCTGGATGAACGGTGCGAGCATGTCGTTCGCGCTCGGCAGCTTCCAGTCGGCTTGAAGCTCGCAGGCGAGCGCGAACGTCGTGACCAGTTCAGCGCCAGCCTTGCTCATCCGCGACATGGCGGCCTGCGCCTCATAGGCGTTCCACGCGCCGCATGCGTCGACGACAGGAAACACCTTGTAGCCGTCTTGCAACATGGAGAGCGTCGGGAACGCACAGCAGGTTCCGATCGTCACGGCGGAAATGATGATGTGCCTGCGGCCAGTTTGCCGAACCAGGTTCTCCAGCGCTGCGCGAAACGTCGGATCTTCGTAGCAGTTGATGATGCCGGTGCGCCTGTAGATCGGCTCGTCGCCGAAGATGTCCTTGATCTCGGGTAGCGTATCGCCGTTCTGCCATTGCGCGTTCGATGACGAGATCAGCACGGGCATCTTCAGCGCCTTCGCCGCGCGCGCGAGGCCGACGACATTGCTTCGATATTCGGCCAAGGAGCCGAAATCGCGCACACCCGCCATCAGCCCGATCTGATGATCGATAAAGAGGACGATCGCGTTTTCCGGCGTCGGCTTGTCGTACGGCACACGGCCAGCGCGCGCCGCGTCTTCCGCCGAAACAACGGGAGGCTGGATCTGATTGGTGGTGGGGCTAACAATATCTGCCGGTCTGTCGATCATTTTGTTATCCGAAATTAGTGGAGGGATCTCGCTAAACGCTTCTACACATCAATGGCGAGTATGTGCGACACTAACACGCAAGTTTCTATACGGTAAGGTACTTACCAATTGGTAACCGACAGGACTCGACATGGACCAACCCACCCCCAGAATCGCGCCGTTCCCGGCGTCCAGGCAACCTTGCCCCTTCGAGCGCTTCGTGGATATTTTTTCCGGCACATGGATGCCACGGATTCTGTGGCTTCTGCTGGATGGGGCTACTTATCGCTTCGCGGAAATCCAACGAATAGTCGAGCCGGTCTCGTCGAAGGTACTGACTGAAAGACTGCGATATCTCGAACAGCAGCGGCTCGTCAAACGCATCGCTCGGAAGTCGGCCACGCCCTATGTCGAGTACATGATTACCGACAGGGGCAAGTTGCTCGAGCCGGTTTTTCATGCGATGGCGCAGATTTCCGATCAACTGTTCGGTGA
>NZ_JPWT01000031.1:0-1566 GCF_000773065.1 Burkholderia sp. ABCPW 111
CGTGATCTCGGACACGCAGCGCTTCGATGATCTGCCGCTGCCGAACGACGAGCTCGAATATCTTCCGGACGGCGAAGAATCGCGTGCGATCCAGGGGCGCGAAGGCGTGCAGCGCTTGCAGCGTACGCGGCGGATCAAGTCGAACAACGTCGCGCTGCGCGACTTCGACTATCACGCGCCGTCGAACCGTCTGGACAGCGATGCGCAGCAGGTGTCGCCGCCGAATCTCGAAGGGATTCCGCTCGAATACTACGACTACGCGACCGGCTACAGCGAGCAGGAACAGGGCGAGCGCCTCGCGCGCCTGCGGCTCGAAGCGATCCAGGCGGACTCGCACGTGCTCGTCGGCGAGGCGAACGCACGCGCGCTCGCGACGGGCCGCGCATTCACGCTGGTCGGCCATCCGGCCGCGCAGCGCAATGGTCGGTACTACGTGACGAGCAGCGAGCTGACGTTCATTCAGGACGGACCGGATAGTACGTCGCAGGGCCGTAATGTCGCGGTGAAGTTCCGCGCGCTCGCCGACGACCAGCCGTTCCGCCCGCTTCTGACGACGTCGCGCCCCGAGGTGCCGGGCATCCAGAGCGCGACGGTGGTGGGCCCGGAGATGTCGGAGGTGCACACCGACAAGCTCGGGCGCATCCGCGTGCACTTCCACTGGGACCGCTACAAGACGACCGAAGCCGATGCGTCGTGCTGGATTCGCGTGTCGCAGGCTTGGGCGGGCAAGGGCTGGGGCGTGATCGCGATGCCGCGGGTCGGGCAGGAAGTGCTGATCACGTACGTCGACGGCGATCTCGACCGGCCGCTCGTGACGGGGATCGTCTACAACGGCGAAAACCCGACGCCTTACGATTTGCCGAAGGACATCCGCTACACGGGCCTCGTGTCGCGTTCGATCAAGCGTGCGGGCGGCTACCAGAACGCGAGCCAGATCACGTTCGACGACCAGCGCGGCGCGGAGCGCGTGATGATCCACGCGGAGCGCGACATGCAGCAGACGGTCGAGCGCAACAGCTCGACGTCGATCGCGCAGGACTTGAACCTGTCGGTGAAGGGCACGTCGACGTCGGTCGTCGGGATCTCGGTCAGCTTCACCGGCATCTCGGTGTCGTACACGGGGCTGTCGGTGAGCTTCACCGGCGTGTCGGCGAGCTTCACCGGCGTGAGCACGTCGTTTACCGGCGTGAGCACGAGCTTCACCGGCGTGTCGACATCGTTTACCGGCGTGAGCACGAGCTTCATCGGCGTGTCGACGTCGTTCACCGGCGTCGATACGGGCTTCAAGGGCGTATCGACCGCGATGATCGGCGTTTCGACCAGCGTCGTGGGTTCCAGCAACTCGGTGACGGGCGTGTCGAACAGCATGACGGGCATCTCGTCGTCATGGACCGACGTCAGCATGTCGACGACCGGCCAGTCGCAGAGCATCACCGGCGTATCGCTGTCGTACACGGGCACGTCGAACAGCATGACGGGCACGAGCACGTCGGTGACGGGCACGTCGACGAGCATCACGGGCACGTCGATGTCGAACACGGGCAGCTCGACGAGCATCACGGGCAC
>NZ_JPWT01000032.1:0-1563 GCF_000773065.1 Burkholderia sp. ABCPW 111
GTGCCCGTGATGCTCGTCGAGCTGCCCGTGTTCGACATCGACGTGCCCGTGATGCTCGTCGACGTGCCCGTCACCGACGTGCTCGTGCCCGTCATGCTGCTCGACGTGCCCGTGTACGACAGCGATACGCCGGTGGTGCTCTGCGACTGCCCGGTCGTCGACATGCTGACGTCGGTCCATGACGACGAGATGCCCGTCATGCTGTTCGACACGCCCGTCACGGAATTCTTGGAACCCGTCAAGCTCGTTGACACGCCGACGAACCCCGTGCTGATGCCGGTGAAGCTCGTGTCCACACCGACAAACGACGTCGATACGCCGGTGAAACCCGTGGTCACGCCGGTAAACGATGTCGACACGCCGGTGAAGCTCGTGCTCACGCCGGTAAACGACGTGCTCACGCCGGTGAAGCTCGCCGACACGCCGGTAAAGCTCACCGACAGCCCCGTGTACGACACCGAGATGCCGGTGAAGCTGACCTTGATGCCGACGACCGACGTCGACGTGCCATCCACCGACAGGTTCAAATCCTGCGCGATCGACGTCGAGCTGTTGCGCTCGACCGTCTGCTGCATGTCGCGCTCCGCGTGGATCATCACGCGCTCCGCGCCGTGCAGATCGTCGAACGTCAGTTGGCTCGCGTTCGGAATGCCGCCCGCGCGCTTGATCGAACGCGTGACGAGGCCCGTGTAGCGGATATCCTTCGGCAAATCGTAAGGCGTCGGGTTTTCGCCGTTGTAGACGATCCCCGTCGCGAGCGGCCGGTCGAGATCGCCGTCGACATAAACGACGATCACTTCCTGCCCGACCCGCGGCATCGCGATCACGCCCCAGCCCTTGCCCGCCCATGCCTGCGTCACGCGAATCCAGCACGACGCGTCCGCTTCGGTCGTCTTGTAGCGGTCCCAGTGGAAGTGCACGCGGATGCGCCCGAGCTTGTCGGTGTGCACTTCCGACATCTCCGGGCCCACCACCGTCGCGCTCTGGATGCCCGGCACCCGCGGCCGCTTGGTGACGAGCAGCGGGCGGAACGGCTGATCGTCGGCGAGCGCGCGGAACTTCACCGCGACGTTACGGCCTTGCGACGTACTATCCGGTCCGTCCTGAATGAACGTCAGCTCGCTGCTCGTCACGTAGTACCGACGATTGCGGCTCAACGCCGGATGACCGACCAGCGTGAACGCGCGGCCCGTCGCGAGCGCGCGTGCGTTCGCCTCGCCGACGAGCGAGTGCGAGTCCGCCTGGATCGCTTCGAGCCGCAAGCGCGCTCGCCGCTCGCCCTGCGCCGGATCGCTATAGCCGGTCGCATAGTCGTAGTACTCGAGCGGAATGCCGTCAAGGCTCGACAGCTCGACCTGCGCATCGCTGTCCAAGCGCTTCGACGGCGCGTGATAATCGAAGTCGCGCAGCGCGACGTTGCTCGACTTGATCCGCCGCGTGCGCTGCAAGCGCTGCACGCCTTCTCGCCCCTGGATCGCACGCGATTCTTCGCCGTCCGGAAGATATTCGAGCTCGTCGTTCGGCAGCGGCAGATCATCGAAGCGCTGCGTGTCCGAGATCACG
>NZ_JPWT01000033.1:0-1500 GCF_000773065.1 Burkholderia sp. ABCPW 111
TCGACTTCTTCTGCATGTCGTCCAGCTTCGCCGTCGTCTGCCGGCTCAGCAGATCCATGATCACCAGCATCATCGCGATGCTGTCGCCGATCGGGTGCGGATTCGCGACGTTGCGCTCGCTCGCGCCGCCGATCGGGTCGACGTTGGACATCTGGCTCTGGGCGGTCGGTTGAATGGTCGTCATGTCTCGGATTCTCCGTTTCGTTCGTTTCGTTCGTTTCGCTACGTTCCGTTCGCTTCGCTGCGGCTTGCTTCGTGTTTCCGGCTTCGTGCTGTTTCGCTGCGCGGCCGGACCGGATGGGTGTCAGACGAATGCGCGAGCGAATTTCCTCGGCGTCCGGCGCTCGCGCGAAGCCTCGGGCTGCGGCGCGGCGGCGAGCGCGAGCTGCGCGATTTCGTCGCCGAGCCGCTTCAGGCACTGCTCCGTCTTGCCGGCCTGCTCGGTCATGCGCTCGGCGAGGCCCTGCCCGCCGTGCTTCATCAGGTCGTCGAGACGCTGCAGCTTGCGGCGCGCGTCCGGATCGCGCGCGGCCCGCGCGCGCAGCGCCGCGATCTCGTCCTGCAACGCTTCAAACGCCTGCATCTGCTCGCGCATCGCTTCCTTGCGCCGGTGCAGGTCGGTCATCGCATCCTTCAGTTGCTCGAGTCCTTGCATCGCTCACCTCGTTCTTGACGGTTTCATCGTAATTTCGCCGCGCGATTTCGCTTTACTGAAAACCGCGGCCGCTTTCGAATTCGTACCCGCGCATGCGCGTTTACCGCAATCGCCGTCGCGGCGGCCGACGCGCGCGAAGCCGCGCCGGCCGCGCGGCGCGTCAGCGGATCGCCGACGCGATGCCCTTCGTCGATTCGGCGAGCATGCTTTGAAGGCTGTTGATCATCTGCACCGCCGTGTTGTAGTTCTGCATCAGCTGCTGCATCTTCAGCTGGCTCTGCTGGATGAAATCCGACGCGCGCCCCGATACCGATTCGAGCGACGACTTCACCGACATCAGGTCCGCCTTGTCGAGGCCCGCCGCGCCCTGCAGCGCGCTCATGATCGTCTTCATGTGATCGACGCTGATCTTCTGGCCGGGCCGGTAGTTCACCTCGGGCAGCGACCAGATGTAGTCGCACACGCGCTTGCCGTCGATCTTGATGCCGAGCGAATCCATGTAGCTGACCACGTCCTGCCACGGCGTCGACGTCATCCCGTCCGCATCGGCCTTGTCGATCATCGACTGCATCTTTTCGAGCATCTGCGCGAATTTCCGAGGGTCCGGGCCGGCCGCCGTCTTCGCCGCGATGAACTCGTCGATCGTCATGCCGTTCACGAGGATGTCGTTGTCCTTCATATACTTGAGCACGTCGGCGGGCAGCTCGGTCTTGTCCTCCGGCTTGACGAGCTTCGCGAGCGCCGCCTCCACCTTGTTCGCCATGTCCTGCGCGTCGCGCGAGATGTTCGACTTCTTCTGCATGTCGTCCAGCTTCGCCGTCGTCTGCCGGCTCAGCAGATCCATG
>NZ_JPWT01000034.1:0-1494 GCF_000773065.1 Burkholderia sp. ABCPW 111
CGCCTACATGATCCCCGCCGCGTTCGTCTTCCTCGACGCCCTTCCCCTCACTCCCAACGGCAAGCTCGACCGCAAGCGGCTTCCCGTGCCTGACGATGCCGAGCGCTCGCACGCCGCCGCGCATCTCGCGCCGCCCGCGAACGACACCGAAGCGATGCTGCGCGACGTCTGGCAAACGCTGCTGCAACGCGAGCCGATCGGCGTGACGGAAAACTTCTTCGAACTCGGCGGACATTCGCTGCTGGCCACCCGGATGATCGCGACCGTCGCCGATCGCCTGAAGGTGACGTTGCCCGTGATGACCGCGTTCAATCACCCGACGATTCGCGAACTCGCCCGCGCGCTCGACGCGCTCGCGCCAGCCGCGCCCGTCGCGCACACGCCCCTGCGGCCGTCGCCCCTCGACGACACCGAAAAAGACGAGCTCATCCTATGAATCTGTTGAATACCCTCATCGACCTGCACGATCGCGGCATCGAACTCGACCGCGTCGACGGCAACCTGAAGATCGCGTTTCGCCGCGACGGCTTGCCGGAAGATCTCAAGCTCTACCTGAAGACGCACAAGAGCCGGATTCTCGACTTGCTTGAACGTCTCGGCATCGATTCGAACCGGGACGTGTGCCATGCGTCGTTCGCGCAGCAGCGCCTGTGGATGCTGGAGCGGATCGAATCCGCGAGCGGACAATACAACATGCCCGTCGCGCTGCATCTCGACGGCGATCTGAACGTGGGCGCGCTCGAGCGAACGCTCGACACGCTGCTCGAGCGGCATGAAGTGCTGCGCACGGTCTACGGAACCGACGACGACGGCGACTGCGTGCAGATCGTGCGGCGCGCGAGCGCCGTCGAGCTTGCGCACATCGACCTGAGCGACGAGGCGGAAGACGCGCGCGTTGCACGCGCCGAGCAGCTCGCGCGCGAGGAAGCCGCAGCGCCGTTCGATCTGAGCACGGACCGGATGCTGCGCGCGACATTGCTGCGGCTCGCGCCGCGCACGCACGTGCTGCTGGTCACGCTCCATCACATCGCCTCGGACGGCTGGTCGATGGGGGTCCTGACGCGCGAAATCGGCGAGCTCTACAACGCCTATGTCCAAGGCCTGCCGAATCCGCTCGAGCCGCTGCGGATTCAGTACAAGGACTACGCAAGCTGGCAGCGCCGCGACGCGCGCTCGCCGACGCGCGAACGCGATCTCGCCTACTGGACGGCGGCGCTGCACGATCTGCCCACCGTCCACAACCTGCCCCTCGATCGCCCCCGGCCCGCCCTCGCCGATCATCGCAGCGGACAGATCGTCCGGCACCTCGACGCCTCCCGGCACCGCGATCTCCTCCAGTTCGCCGCCTCCCGGCAGGCCACCCTCTTCATGGTCCTCCAGGCCGCCTTCGCCGCTTTCCTCTCCAGGCTCTCCGGCACCGCCGACGTCGTCGTCGGCTCCCCCGTCGCCAACCGCCCGCGCCCCGAGCTCGCCCCGATCGTCGGCTTCTTCGTC
>NZ_JPWT01000035.1:0-1457 GCF_000773065.1 Burkholderia sp. ABCPW 111
CCCCGTTACTATCTTCACGCCCCGATAATCGGGGTTTTGGCCAGCCAGGCCCGGTATGATTCCCGCCCCCAGTCGCAGTCATGATCCGGGGGGTGTTGTCACCGGGCCTGGTGGGTGGCTGGTGATCGCTGATAGGGGTTTGGCCGGGATATCCCGACGCCGTCCGTAACGTGGATGCCGAGACTTGCCACCGTTGTTGCAGGCCAACCCGTTCACTCTGCATAAACTGCAATGCAAGACACCCAACAACATGACGCCATCGATGTCTTCATTGGCGTCGACGTCGGTAAAGGTCAGCATCACGCCGTCGCACTCGATCGGCACGGCAAGCGTCTGTACAACAAGGCGCTACCCAACGACGAGGCCAAGCTGCGCGCCCTCATCGCCGAACTCAAGACTCACGGTCGACTCCTGTTCGTCGTCGATCAGCCTTCCACCATCGGAGCGCTTCCAGTGGCCGTCGCCCGCGCTGAAGGCATACTCGTCGCCTATCTGCCGGGACTGGCCATGCGCCGCATCGCCGATCTGCATGCAGGTGAAGCCAAGACCGACGCCCGCGATGCCGCGATCATTGCCGAATCCGCCCGCTCGATGCCGCATACGCTGCGCTCGCTTCGATTGGCCGACGAGCAGCTCGCCGAGCTCACCATGTTGTGCGGCTTCGACGATGATCTTGCCGCCCAGGTCACTCAAACCAGCAACCGCATTCGCGGCCTGCTCACCCAGATCCATCCGGCGCTCGAGCGCGTTCTCGGACCGCGCCTCGACCATCCAGCGGTGCTCGATCTCCTTGAGCGCTACCCGTCGCCCGCCGCGCTTGCCGCCACCAGCGAGAAGACGCTCGCCAACCGTCTGACCAAGCTCGCGCCCCGTATGGGTAAAAGCTTGGCGACTGAGATCGTTCAGGCTCTGAGCGAACAAGCCGTGATCGTGCCCGGCACGCAGGCTGCCACCATCGTCATGCCCCGCTTGGCCCAGCAACTCGCCGCCTTGCGCAAGCAGCGCGACGAGATCGCCGCCGAAGTGGAGCGACTGGTGCTCGCTCACCCTCTTTGGCCGGTCCTGACCAGCATGCCGGGAGTCGGCGTCAGGACCGCCGCCAGACTCCTGACCGAAGTCGCCCATAAAGCCTTCGCTTCGGCTGCTCATCTGGCGGCCTACGCTGGCCTCGCGCCGGTCACCCGGCGCTCAGGCTCGTCGATCCGTGGCGAGCACCCGTCTAGACGGGGCAACAAGGTGCTCAAGCGCGCCTTGTTCCTCTCCGCCTTCGCGGCCTTACGAGACCCAGTCTCACGGGCCTATTACTCGCGCAAGATCCAGCAAGGCAAGCGCCACAACCAAGCGCTCATCGCACTGGCTCGGCGACGCTGCGACGTCCTGTTCGCCATGCTGCGCGACGGAACCATTTACCAACCCAAGTCGGCCCCTAACGCTTGACGAACAACATAGGGGCACCC